>JAFZTG010000009.1 GCA_017618935.1 Bacteroidales bacterium
ACTCGGTTCTGCAAAAGGTTGGGCTGGCGCATTCTTGTACAACGAAAAGGCAAAACAATCGCTCGACAATTTCTTCGCTCGCAAAGACACGATGAGTTTGGGCGTTTGTAACGGCTGTCAGTTAATGATAGAATTGGGCTTGATAAATCCGACCGATGCCGAAAAACCACACATGGAACACAACGATTCACATAAATTTGAATCAGGTTTCTTGGGCGTAACCATCCAACAAAGTCCGAGCATTATGCTTAAATCTTTGGAAAACAGTTCTTTAGGTATTTGGATTGCTCACGGAGAAGGAAAATTCAAATTCCCGTACGACAAGTCAAAATACAACATTGCATTGACGTACAATTACAGCACATACCCGGCCAATCCGAACGGTTCCGATTGGGACACGGCAGGTATCACGTCGAACGATGGCCGTCATTTGGCGATGATGCCACACTTGGAACGTGCGTTGTATCCTTGGAACTGGGCATATTACCCACAAGACCGCAAAAACGACGTGGTTACGCCGTGGGTAGAGGCATTCGTGAATGCACGGAAATGGATAGAAAAGAATAAATAACAAGTACTAACCAGAGTTAAGAACTACGTGTTCTTAACTCTTTTTTTATTATAACAATTGAAAACATCAATCATTGTAGCCATATCAGACAACAATGTCATCGGGAAAGACAATGCCTTGCTTTGGCACTTGTCTGCCGATATGCAGTTTTTTAAGCGAACTACGACGGGACATCATATCATAATGGGACGGAAAACGTTCGAGTCGCTTGGAAACAGACTGCTTCCCAACCGTACATCTATTGTCATTTCAAGAAATGCCGACTATCAGCTTCCCGAAGGAGGAATTTTGGCAGCATCGATTGAAGATGCCATTGCAAAAGTGAAAAACGAGACGGAGGCATTTTTCATCGGAGGAGAACAAATTTACAATTCTGCTCTGCCATTCGTTGATACTCTGTACATTACACGAGTTCATCACACGTTTGAAGGTGATGCCTTTTTTCCCGAAATCGACCAGAATGAATGGGAAAAAGTGTCAAGCGAGTCGCACCAAGCCGACGAAAAGAACGAATTTGACTATACTTTTGAAGTTTATACACGAAAATAAATGAACATATTGGTCGTTTTTCCATCGGGTTTAGAAGCAAAAAACTTTGAATGTGACTCAAAGCACACGATTGACGTGCTTGTTTCTGGCATAGGTGGATTTTCTACAATGTATACACTTACAAAATATTGCACGGAACATCGCCCCGATTTCATCATTCACGCTGGCATTTGTGGCTCATTTGACGAAACGTTGCAATTAGGCGAGGTCACCAATGTGATGATAGACTATTTCGCCGATTTCGGCATTTTTGAAAACGAGAAATGGAAAACTGGCTTTGAAATGGGCCTTCTGAGTTCACACAAAACGCCCTTTACCGAAGGAAAACTCGTCGCTCCGAACAATGATTTTGCCGATTTTCCCAAAGTTGTTGCCGTAACCTCGCAGACTATCACGACAACAAATGCACAGAAAAAAATGCTGCTCCACAAGTTCCAACCAAGTATTGAAACAATGGAAGGAGCATTTGTCCACTATGTTTGCATAAAAGAAGAAATACCTTTTGTACATTTGCGAGCAGTTTCAAATTACGTTGGCGAACGAGACAAGTCAAAATGGGATATGAATCAATCAATTCAAAATCTTCATTTAAGCATACAACAAGTTGTACAATCATTTGACTAACAGAATTTTATGATTTTAGATTTCTTCAAACGCATACTCAACTTCTTCTTAAAAATTCTTTTCTTTAAAAGAAGATTACCCATTTTACATTACAATCGTCACAAAGAAGAAGCCGACAAATTATCCGTTTGTTTTGCCATCACCGTTTGTGACGAGTACGAAGAACTCCGAAATCTATTAAATGCAATCATTCCTTACGTTTGTGAGAATGACGAGATTCTCATTCAAGGAGATGAAGGCAACACTACCGATAAAGTAAAAGAAGTGATTGCCGAATACAGCAGTTCTATCTCCAAATTTGTCGAATTTCCGTTGAATCACAATTTTGGTGCCTACAAAAGTCAGTTGGCAAAGCACACAAACTGCAAATACATTTTTCAGATTGACGCCGATGAAATCCCCCATCCATATTTAATGCGCCACATTCACCGCATTATTTATAACAACAATCTCGATTTGATTCGAATGGCACGAATCAATATTATGATTGAAAACGACGAAAAATTTATCTTATGGGAAGATTTCAAGGATCACAAAATTCTTGAACGTCTGAATTTCCCTGATTATCAACGTCGTATATATAGAAATACAGAATCAATTTCGTGGACTCAGACCATTCACGAGAAGATAATAGGATTCAAGACAAACGCCTATTTGCCAACATCAGAAAAATACTGTCTGTTGCACTGCAAACACTGGAAAAAACAGATTGAACGCGACAATCAGATTTTCAACGTATATCGCAAGAAAACTCCTCAAAACGTATTGATAGACCTTTCGGTGTTGAAAAATATCAACTGCGGATTGGGACAAGTCGCATACAATTACGGGAAATACTTAAAAGAAAACGAGATAAACGATTTCAGCATTTACCTTCTTCTCCCCAAACAGTATTTTGGAGAATTTGGCAACCATGTACATTACATTGAAAGTAAAAAAATTTATCGCAGCTTCCCTCGCCTACTGCCACACATTGACGTTTGGCACTCGATTCACCAATTGAGCAGTTTTCAACCGCCTCATTCCGTACTGAATCTGCTCACGATTCATGATTTAAACTTTATTTATGAGAAACATGGTAAAAAGGCCGAGAAATACTTGAAAAAGATTTTAAGCGAAATTCGCTATGCCAACAAAATCACAGCTATTTCACAATATACACAAAACGACATCCATCGCATTATTCGCAACGATCTTGATATTGAAGTAATTTACAATGGTGTGGAAAAACTAAATGTGAAAGATGAAATACATCCTTCATTTCCAATTGACGAAACGAAACCATTTTTGTTTACCATAGGTGAAATCAAGCCGAAGAAAAATTTCCATGTGCTTCTTGACGCTATGAAGCTTATGCCAGAATACAATCTATATCTGGCGGGCAAAGACGACACACCATACGCAAACGAAATAAAACAGAGAATTATCAACGAAAACATTTCTAACGTATTTGTAACAAGCACGATTAGACAACAAGAAAAGATTTGGTTCTACAATCATTGCTATGCTTTTGTATTTCCTTCGCTTTTCGAGGGTTTTGGTTTGCCTATCATCGAAGCCCTTTCGTTCGGGAAACCAGTCATTTCATCGCAAGAAACTTCGCTGAAAGAAATTGGTAGTGACAAAGTGTTCTTTCTTGACAACTTTGAGGCAGAACACATTGCAAATGTTGTCAAAACGAAAAGCCAATATTTCTATGAACATCCCGAACTTGCACAAAGAGATATTGAATACGCCAATTCTTTCTCGTACCGAAAACACATGGAACGCTATATTGAGATTTATAGAGAAATGCTATGCGATGCACGACAGAAATAATA
>JAFZTG010000108.1 GCA_017618935.1 Bacteroidales bacterium
CAAACAACAAACCGATGATTTTTTTCATTGCTTTTCTTTTTTAATCACACAAATGTATAAAATACATACTAAACAAAAATGTAATGTTAAAAAATGTTATTGTTTGTTGAAAAAAACTTTATGAACGGATTATTAAAAATTGTTCATAAGTAAACATCCGAAAGGGTGCATATACAAACAATTTATTGGAAATTTGGACGTTTTTCATGGCAATGATAGAAGCAATACGAAATATTACATTTTTTACCTACGAAAATCCAGAATATCTCTGGCTGTTGCTGGTATTCGTCCCTATTATTGCGTGGTATATTTGGAAACACACGAATTTGTTCGCTCACGTGAACACACCTACATTGCAGGATTTAGAGGGAATTCCGTCATCGCCGAAGAAATTTTTGATTCACATTCCTTTCATTTTCCGAATGATGGCATTGGCGTGTGTGATAGTTGCACTTGCCCGTCCCGTTTCTGTTGATACATATTCTGATTCAACTACTTACGGCGTTGACATTGTGTTGTCGATGGACGTTTCGTCAAGTATGCTTGCCATGGATTTGAAACCAAACAGAATAGAAGCATCGAAAGACGTGGCGGCAAATTTCATAAACAACCGTCCCTACGACCGCATGGGACTTGTGGTGTTCGCCTCGGAATGTTTTACGCAGTGTCCGCTCACGACCGACCATATTACGTTGCTCAACTTGCTCAACGAACTTGAATGCGGAATGATAAACGACGGAACGGCAATCGGTATGGGATTGGCTCTTGCCGTTGGCCGACTCAAAGATAGCAAGGCAATCAGCAAGGTTATTGTTCTATTGACCGACGGCGACAACAATAGTGGCGACATTGACCCGCTCACGGCAGCGGAACTTGCGGCAAAATACGGAATTCGTGTCTATACCATCGGCGTGGGCAGAAAGGGCGAAGTACCATATCCTACGCCTTACGGCACGCAGATGGTTCAAAATAGTTTCGACGAATCGGCTTTGATTCGAATTGCAAAAATGACCAATGGTCAGTATTTCCGTGCAACAAACAAAAATGAACTCGTAAAAATCTATAATACAATCGATTCGCTTGAAAAAACGAAGATAGAAGATTATAGGTTCACACAGAAAAAAGAAGAATTTGCACCGTTCGTGCTACTTGCATTATTGTTACTTGCAAGCGAATTCCTATTGTCACACACAATTTGTAAACGATTCCCATAATGAACGAAAGTAATTTCAGATTTGCATATCCAGACCACTTGTACGCCTTGATTGGCGTGGGTGTTTGCATTGTCGTTTACGTACTATATAGATTTATCGAGAAACGAAAAGTCAAACAATTGGCAGACAATGAGTTATTGTCAGTTATTGTACCTGATTATTCTCCGTTTAGAAAACATCTGAAATTCGTTTTATGTGCCCTTGCGGGAGTGTTCTTCATTATTGCTTGGGCACAGCCACAATATGGTGTAAAACAGCAAAATGTGAAGAAAAAAGGCGTTGAAATCGCCATAGCGCTCGACGTGTCAAACAGTATGCTTGCCGAAGATATTAAGCCCAATCGTATAGAAAAAGCGAAATTCTCCATTCAGAGAATTATTAACAAATTGGAACAGAACAAGATAAGCATCATAACCTTTGCAGGAGAGGCATATATTCAACTACCAATGACAACCGACGTGGGTGCATCAAAACTATTTCTGCAAAACATCAACACCAACATGATAGAACGGCAGGGAACGGCCATTGGTGCTGCTATTTCAAAATGTATGCGGTCATTTTCGGGAAATGAGAAAGTTGCAAAGACAATTGTCATAATCAGTGACGGAGAAAACCACGAGGACGATGCGGTGGGTATGGCAAAACAAGCACGTGAAAAAGGCATCATAATCCATACGGTAGGTATGGGAACGACCAACGGCGTGCCAATTCCGATTAAGAACTCATACGGACAAACTAGCTTCATGATGGATAGAAACGGCAGTCCCGTTACCACAAAACTCAACGAACAGATGTTACAGGAAATTGCAGCTGCTGGTGGCGGCGTGTATTCCCGTGAAGATTTTTCGCCCATTCTCAAGGCTTTGGATGATCTCGAAAAAACGGACTTTGAATCTCAGGAGTTCAATGTATATAACGAACGTTTCCAAGTGTTCCTGCTCTTGGGGCTTGTATGCCTCCTCCTTGATTTCTGCATTCTTGACCGCAAAAACAAATGGCTGAAGAATATAGACGTATTTAAGATTAAGATTTGATAATCAATAATCAGCGTTTCTGTGGGATGTTTGTAATATACTCATCTTAAAAAAAAGAAGTAACCCAAGAAACGACACTCTTTAAAACTCAAAATAAAAATGGGAAGAAACTCTAAACACATTTTTCCCGTTTTCGCTGATTTGCGACATAATGTCTTGTTTTCCCATGATTCCTTTGGTGTAGAGGTTGAAGTCAATATTGTTCGGCGCAGAGAACCATTTGTCAACATTCATTATAATAACCAAGTGAGGTACCTTGTCTTTGGGGGAAATGTGGCAGGGAAGCGTTATCTTAAAATCGTTGTCGATAAACGTGTCGTTTTCCACGCCACGACCCAAGTGGCAGTTGAACAGGGAAACCGAGTCTTGCGAGTCAATGAATTTTATGTTCGTCTTCATATAATGGTAACCGCCGCCAAGCACTTCGGGCCAGTACATTCGTGCCAATTCAGGGTAGGTAAGGGAATATGAGATGTTCTTTTCTTTGGGAATGCCAAACACAAAACGGATGGAATCGATGGTAGCCTTGCGTTTTTTTATGTTGATACGAAGCGTAATCGGCTCGTTTTCGCAATCGATGTAGCAACAATTGTTCTCAAACAAACGGGGATTTCCGTTCACGAGTTCGGCATTCCCTATTATCCATTGCCCGTTCACACGAAGTTCAATGTCTGATATAAAATACTGAATCTGATTGATTTGGTATTTTGTGTCAAGGGCGTTTGTATAGACATATTGATTAAGTTTAACGAGTTTCCCTTCGCAACGTTGGTCAAAACTGACGTAAAGTTTTGTCTGTTGTGCATACATATTTATATGCACAGCAAACAAAAGTATCAAGAGTGATAGTATTTTAGAAAGGAAGTTGGTCGGTCTCGTCATTGGCCTTCAATTGCTCAGGTTGAATTGCCTCTACCGGATTTGCTGTGGCGTTAGCCAACGGGTTTGGATTTGAGGCTGCCTGCACGCCATACGTAGCGTTTTGAGCAGGATTTGTTTGTACAATTCCTTTCAACACCTTGTATGCCTGAATACTTGTAAACCAGTTACCGTTAGTACCTTGACGGCTGTCAATGTCAACCGAGACAGTGACGGTTTCTCCAATTTGCAAGATAGATTTGTCGATTCTGTCGCCCCAGATTGAGAAACAGATTTTTTTAGGATATTGTTCTTGTGTTTCAATGACAAATTCTTGCATTTTCCATTCTTTGCCGTTTTTGCCGACGCCACTTTTGGGCTCTAAAACAGAAATCACTTTTCCAACAACGTCAACGCTGGTAGATTGCTGAATGGCACCAGGAGTGATTCTCCACGCACGCACGTCGGTAAACCAACGACCGTTGTATTCGCGACTTTCAAGATTGATAGAAACTGTAATGTCGCTTTGTAACTGCAAGTTTGAGGTGTCAACCTTGTCGCCGACAACCGAGAAACAAGCTTTACGAGGATATTGTGTTTGCGTTTCGATTACAAAATCTTGTCTTTTCCATTGACCATTACGTCCTTCGCCAGTCACAGGCTCACAAATTTGAATAAGTCTTCCTTGTATTTCCATTTTCTTTAATTTTTCCCAAAGGTAAACTTAAAATCAATAAGACGATAGCTTTTTCGGATGTGAAAATAAAATAGTTATCAACAATGGGAAAATGCCGTGGCATGTCTCTACATCGTATGGAGAATCATTATCCTATAAGATTCTTTATCACTCCATCCTTGTAATAAGGAATCACGTTGCACGTGTCCATGGTGATGCAATAGTCAATACATTGGTCAACACCGTTTTTGCGGAGGCGGCTTCGTTGGGCACATTTTTCAAGATATTGGGCAAGGTCGTTCTTGTGCTCGTTCCACATGTCAATGGCGGCAACGGTTGAATCGCAGATTGTCTCGAATTTCCCTGTCTTCAAAAGAGCGTCGGCTACGGCTCCCATAAAAATGGAATCTTCAATGTTGAATTTGTTTTTCCAGCCGGCACAGAGCAACGTAACGTCGCAATCTTGTTTCTGTAACCAGTCAACCAACACTGAAAAGTTTGAAAACGCACCAATCACGACAGCCTTGCATTCTACGCCGAGTTGAATCGTCTTGGTGCCGTTTGTGGTGCTGTACACAATGTCACGTCCTTCCACAATGCTGCGTTCGAATTTTTCGGGGGAGTTTCCGAAGTCGGCAAAGTCTATCTTTATGCCGTTTCGTTCGGCTGCAATCAGGTATCCTTTTTCTTTGTATGTTCTGGCTTCGTCAACGCTTTTTACGGGAATGATTGAATTGACTCCATTCTCGAATGCGGCACAAATTGAACTTGTGGCACGAAACACGTCGGTTACCACGACAATGGCGTCCTTGTTCTCAAAATATTCAAATAGGGCAGGGCTAAAACAAGTTTCAATTATGTGTTTCATTTGTTTTGTTTTTTATGTCAAACATTACGATAATGGCAATGAATCCCCAAAAGAGGGATGCAATCTTGTCCATATCGAGAAAATCATTCAAAAATGCGTGCAAATAGTACGTAATAAGTCCTAAAAGCAGAAATAGCACCGTTTCCTTGGTCAATTCGTCTTTCGTTCTGTTATACAAGTTGAAACCGATTACAAGCACGGTTATCAAAATGGCGATGAACGATAGAGAACCGATAAGTCCTGCGTCGGCGAGCAAGCCAAGATATTCGCTGTGGGCATTACCTAAATCCGCCGCATTGGTGCTGATTTTTGTCTTGTCAACGGAGTGCTGAAACGGAGCGTATAAGAACATATATGTTCCTGGGCCATAACCAGTTATGGGCTTCTCCATAAACATGCGGAATGCACATTTCCAGCGGTTTATACGTTCCATGTTGGAATCGTCGGACGCAATGTTCGACATTGATTTTACGTGCGAAAGGAAGTCGGTGCTCGATACTTCGGTGTTTTTCGACATTTTATAAATTATGTCGTTGTAAAACGGGGCAATCATAATGGTGGCGCACAATGCTACGAGTATGATATTCTTAATTTTTATGTGCAGTTTTAGCACAACCCACAAGCAAAAGACAGCGATGATTCCCGCCCATGCGGCACGGGTGTACGAGAACAACAGTCCGATGCACAGCAAGCCAAGCAAAAGGGCATTGAAGAATTTTATGCTGAAATCGTTTCTTCCTCGTTTAAGCACGACAAACATTGCAGGAATGAGCAATGCGAGTGCAGCCCCGTAAGACGTGTGGTCGCGGAAGAAGGGTTGCATTACCAGATATGAGGTATCGTGTGAAAAATACGACGGAGCATGGTTTATGAGCGTGTAAATTATGACGATTGAAAACCCTAACACGTAGGCAAGTATGTATTTTACAATATTTTTTTCGTCAACAACAAATTGAGTTACAATGAAATAGAAGCACGAAATAAACCAAAGTCGTGTGAGCAGATATTTGAACGACACAATGGGCATTTCAGACACCAGACTTGCAATGAACAACCATCCGAGATACACGTAAATACAAATACTTACAGGGTGTTTGAGTACTTCTTTGTCGAACTTTCGTTCGCTCAAAAGTTTGAGGAAAAATACGCACATTGCCAGAAATATGAACGGCTCTGTGGGTAGACTCATATTGATGGGCGTGTTTGGAATCAGTTCCGATAATTCAATGGACAGCGGCGTACAGAACATAATGATAATCAACAACTTGTCGAGTGCCAAAAAAGCAAGGAAACCCAATGCGAGGGCAAAGGGGACAAGCGTGATGAGATACGATTCGTTCCAAAGTCCCACCATACTGGCAATTATGAAGAGAATTGCAGTAATATAGAGACACAGAATCGTTTTTTTCTCCGAAATCACTGTTGAGATTGTTCTAAAGCTTCTTCCTGACGACGATAATCTTTGACTAATTCAAGGAATATCAATACTATAAACGTGAAAATGAATGTCGCAATTGTTGAAACCACAACAATGACGGCACGTTTCGGTTTCGCTTTCTTGTCGGACTTGGTCGCTTTGTTTACGACAAAATAGTGTGTCAGAATTTGTTCGGCGTCAACTTTTGCCTCTTTGTATTTTTGGTTCAGGGCGCTGAGTTGTTCGCTTTCAAATTCAAGGAAATCGCGGAGCGAAACGTATGCGGCGCCATATTTTGCAAGCGTGTCAAGCTGTTCCTTGATTCGTTCTGCACCTTTGGTGTTACCCGAAGCAACGGCTTGAGCGTAAGCCTCGTTCACTACCTCCGACTGCGATTCGTAGTCGTAGATTCCTTTTTCCATAATTCTACGAAGGGAATCCTTGAACATACTGATTTGTTCTTCTTTTGCTTTGTACTCGTATTCAACGATTTGTAACGCTTCTTTTGCACGTTTGTGCTCCATTGCGTTCATTACTGTGTCAATGAGAGTAACGATATCGTTTGCTATCAACGCTGCCGTGTCGGGATTCGCATCGAGCACCGAGATTTCAACGGCCATATATTCGGTACGTTTGTACGAAATACGTTTCTGATATTTCTTCAGCATTTTGTCGTTTGGATATTTCACATGTGCCGAGTCAATATCATAGTGTTTCCACAAATTGTATTTGTGAATGATTTTTGCACGTAATTCGTCACTGTTCAAAACCTGCAAAAGTTGTTCGGTTTCTTTGTCCTCGCCATACATTGATTCCTTTTTGGCAGCGTCTTTCGTAGCAATCAACTCTTGTGAGATTGACAACGACGGAGCTGGGTACACAATCACATTTGAGCGATAGAGCGGCGTTATCAGGAATGAAACGACAATGGCGGCAACTGCACCGATTATCGTGGTGATAATCAACGGCTTTTTATAATGAAAAACTTTGTATATTAAATCGTTGGAATTGAATGAATAGCGTTCGTTGTTCTCCATTTTTTATTCGTTTTTAAATAAACCAAATAATTCTGCGTCAATCTTGTTTACAATCTTGCTGAAATCTTCGGGATTGTCGATAAAATTGATAGAATCTGTGTCTATAACGAGAATTTTTCCCAAATCGTATGATTTCACCCACGTTTCGTAACGGCGGTTCAAACTTTCCAAGTAATCAATTCTGATAGCGTTCTCGTATTCGCGTCCTTTACATTGGATACGTTTCACCAATGTAGGAATCGATGCCTTAAGATAAATCAACAAATCGGGTGCCTGGAGCAGTTGTTCCACTTGACGGAACAAGGAGAAATATGTCTCGAAGTCGCGTGTCGCCATAAGTTTCATTCCGTGCAAGTTAGGGGCAAAAATGTAAGCGTCTTCATAGATTGTTCTGTCCTGAATGACGTCTTTTCCCGAGTTACGGATATTCATAATGTTTTGCAGACGACTATGCAAATATGAAATTTGCACGTTGAACGACCACGCTTTCATATCTTGATAAAAATCGTTCAGGTACGGATTGTCGTCAACCACTTCGTAATTCGGTTCCCAACCATAATGTTTCGCCAACATTTTCGTCAATGTTGTTTTCCCAACGCCGATATTTCCTGCTATTGCTATATGCATATCATAAATTTTTTTAGTTTACAAAAATACAAAACTATTCTATTTGAAAGAATTTCAACTTGGAAATATTCATTAAAGAAACGTTTGTATAATAAAAATGTAAAATGTCTTGGTACGAATATCCTTGTCTGGCCATTTCCATAGCGCCTTCCTGCGACATTCCCACGCCGTGCCCGAATCCTTTTCCGTAAATCACAATCTCGTTTTCACGCGAGTCAATGCAGAAAAAGGTCGATTTCAGTTTCCAGTCGGTGCGGACGGTGGTGAGCAGTAGGAGAGAGTCGGTACAATCAGTTGCAAGATATTTCTTCCGATTGAACTGGTCAAACGACAAATCAGCTGAATCAGCAATGGGATAGCCCTTTTTCTTGAGATATTCCTCCCATTTGTCACGAGGAATCGTTTTTGTCCATGTGTAGCTTGGCTGGCCAACGCTAAACGGGTCTTCTTTTCCGCGAAGATAGGGAATTGACTTGTTCCATACGTCTTCGCTGTTGCACGATTCTCCGCCTGAATTGGAATAAAATGTGGCTTCTATCAAATTATGGTTTTCGTCAACCAACACAAGCCCTTGGGTGGCTTTGGTCGCTTCGACAATGGCTTTGCTGTATCGGCAGCGACCGACGTATGCCTGACAGTGCACGGCGTCGCACAAGTTGTAACCCTGTTTGAGATGCCGTTTGTAAAAGTTTGCTGCATACGTTCTGCACAAGATTGCCTGTGCCTTGTAATAGGCAATGTTTGCCTTTGCTCCGCCTTCGGATTCCACTACGCCGGCAATGTATTTTTCAAAATTTACGTCGTTGATAAGCACAAGGGAATTTCGGCTGGTTTTTATGTACAAGTCGTTGTCGTATTCCCGCGCCTTGATTTTCCCGTTATGAAAGCGAATCTGGAAAATGTTGTCCTGCGTGTTGCCACGAAAGAGAATAAGGGTGTCGGCTGTAAAGACCTCGTTTTTTACCGTGATATATATTTTATGATTTTTTCTTGAAATAGTGGCAGATTGTGATTCTTCCAACGAGCAGATTATCTTGTTGTTAGCAACAATATCGTATTTTCCTGATTTGGCAAAAAACACGCAGTTTTCAATCTGTTTATCCGAAAAAACACGAATGTTGATATTTTGGCTCACACCAATATAGGCAAGAAGTAACAAAAAGATTGTGAGCCGTAATTTCATTGTTATAAATTAGTATCTAACTAAAAATCAATATGTTAATAAAACAAATAACCTTGTGCTAAAATACAAAAAAAATTGAAATGCGTTTCTATTTATTATGAACAAGCACTCCGTTTGCAAAATAGGTATGTTTTGAGGTTGTGATATTATAAACCTCCATTGATTCCGCCGACATACGTAAATCGGTGATTGTCACGGGTTTCAGGCTGCGGCTTTTCTCGTCGTACACCTGCAAAACGTCATGTATGCGTAATTCGTCGGCTCGTGTCCATTTTTCGTTACACCAAAACGGGTGATTATTTGTGCATTTTGTTTGCGTTCCGTTCGACAGCGTGAGCGTAATCATGGGATACAAGTCAACCTTATGTTTCATCACATTGAGGACGACGGCAGTGTCAATCGTTTGTGATTCAGTGTCGTACGCCATTATCACATCGTTTATTTTTATCTTGTCAATGTTTATTTTTCGGGAGTCGCACAATTCAACAGTGGTGTTTTTGTCGAAACAAGTTTCATACATTAGAATCAAAGTATTTGGCATTTCTTTGTTAAATCTGTCGAGATAGTATTCAATTTGCGATTGACATATTTGGAGCGATTTTAAATTCTTTAATTTAAATAATCCATTAGGCAGAGAATCCATTTTGGGCCAATCACTACAAGAACCATAATCCCCAATGTACAAGGCGTCTATTTGTTGTAAAAGTTGCAAGTTTTGAGGTAGGTTCGTTTCCCAAATTTTTATTTCTTTCAGTGGCTTTATTTTCGATAGTAGTTGTATTGTCGCTTCCCTATCTGCAACACGTGCTCCGCTTATGTCAATGTATGTTAAGTTTGGCAATTGTAATAGTTCATTGGGCAAGGATTGTAGTTCACATTCTCTTAATAATGTTATTTTTTTTATTTTTTTACACTGAAATATCTCAATTGGTGGTTGTTTATTTGCGCAGTTACCAGAATACGTTATTTCTGTTAACCTCGGCAATTGTGTCAGTTTGTAAATATGTTTACGAACGATTGAATCATATATGGGAGCATCATTTTTGTCAGTATTATTCCAGCCATAAAATATTGTAACTTTTTCCAAGTTTTTGTATTTGTCAAGATTGCGAAGTATGGAGTCAACAGTGCTGAAGTTTTTGTTATGACAAGAAATTCGTAAAGAATAAGTGGTTTCATACGAGGTATTTTCAAAATTTTTTTCCGAAACTTTTTTGCCATTGTCATAATATTCTATTCGTAATGTATCGCCATATTGATTGAGGTGAATTTGGGCACCGTCCAATTTGTTGTCTTTATAGTTGCAAAACACTTTTTCGGTGCTGTCCTTCGTCCAATACATCGCTTTCCCTTGCAGTAACCCCTGTTTATAGTAAACAGTTCCGTAGCCATCATAATTATATCTATCAAATGGGTCTGTGTAATACCAGTAATGTTTAAATTCTCCGTCAATTTTGTTGTTTACATAAGTGGTTTCAGTTCTTTTAACCCCATTTCTTAAATAATACGTCCACGGCCCGTTTAATTCACCATTTTTGTAGGAGCATTTTGTTTGTATGTTGTGGTTATCGTAATAATATGTCCAAACGCCGGAAAACTTGCCGTTTACCACGGAACCTTCTGCCGCTAACAAGGTAAAGGCGGTGTCTGCATAAATTTCATATTGACCATCTTTCAAATTTGTGACAGATTCTTCAAAGACTATTGGCCAACGTTTGTTGTACCAGGCAGTAACACAATTGTAGCGGTCCAAAATTTGAGACCGCTCGGATTTACTAATATATGTAGTATCGAAGAAACTAATCTTTTCTTGGCAGAAAGCACTTGCCGCACAAAACAAGAACACGAGAACGAAGAATGTTTTTTTCATTTTTTTATTTTGAATAGTTCATAACAAAGCAGTTTGTAAATGTATTATTTTTATTTTTGTATTCCAAACAATATTGATTTTGAAACTTTTTCGTTACATACTGTCGATTTTCTTTTTCCTCCTCTCGCTCGGGGCGGTGGGGCAAAAGGATTGTAAGTGTTTTTGGGTGGTGCTTGACGAGGGAATTGAAATGAAGGCCTTGAATGCAAATGTTGATGAATTCCATTACGTCAGAAAAACTTTTTATCGAATAGAACCAGTAATACCGAGTTGTTCGTTAGGAGAGCAACCCATAGTAATATTATTAGACACCATTGGTGCGAATAATAAGTATTCGGGATCTATTTGTATTAATTGGCGTGGAAGTAATAATTCAACAGATTTATTGTATTTAACACAAGATTATTGTTCGTATAACTGTTACTTTCATACTCACATAAACACTTGTTTGTATGACGGCGTAATAGAAATTCCTTTGTCTACGACTCCATATTTGTATGATTCAAGTGGACGTAATTATTTCATAGATGTTGACTTGCAGCCATGTGAGTCGTTTGAATCATTTCTGAAAAAATATAAGAAAGGCCTTTATATGCCATACCAACAACCATATCTTCC
>JAFZTG010000010.1 GCA_017618935.1 Bacteroidales bacterium
AACGGTAAAAAGGCAAAATATGGTTCTGTCGCCGTTATTATTCAATCATCATCCGATACGCAAAACATTCAACAACCAGATTCTATTCCAGCAACATTGCAGTCAATTACAATACAAGATCCTAAAAAACTGAATTATTACGTAGGAGAGATTCTTGACACGTTGGGACTCATGGTTACTGCAAATTATATCGACGGAAAATCAATTGAGGTTTTCGATTACATAATTTCGGGTTTCAATTCTCAAAAAGAAGGTGAATGTATTGTTACGGTGAATTACAAAAATTTTTCAGAGACGTTTACTGCTTCTATTCGCGTAAGAAATGACGACATCACACTAACAACTATTGCTGACGTTCAAACATCGCTTAATGTAAAAGTTTTAAACGGTCAAATCCTCGTAAACGGCGAAGCTCCAGCATTCGTGGTAACCGTTTCGGGTAAGAAAATCCCAAATGCAAACCTCAAGGCAGGGGTGTATTTTGTGGTGGCAGATGGCAAAACGGTAGGTGTTTCGGTACGGTAATTCAGTAGGGCTGTCGTATTACGGCACCCATTGTATATGCGGGGCTGCCACAATGTGACAGCCCTACATTTTTTTACACAATTTACCGAGCGAGGCAAGAAATCTCTTTCGTAGAATAGCAAGGATTATTTAGAAAATGCTATCTTTGTACAAACATAAAAGCTGCAAAGATAATGGCAAAAATTACAGTACAAAACACAGAAATCACGGTTGTGACAGTTAACGAATCCGATTACATTTCATTAACAGACATGGCAAACGCAAAGGAAAACGAAACGCGAGCTTCCGACATCATAAAGAATTGGATACGAACTCGTTATACAATTGAGTTTTTAGGAACATGGGAAATGATTCATAATCCAAATTTTAAAGTGGTCGAATTCGACCACTTTAAAATGCAAGCTGGATTACATAATTTTGTTCTAAGTGCTTCGGAATGGATAGAAAAGACAAATGCAATTGGAATAGTTGTTAGAAAGGGGAAATATGGCGGAACATACGCTTATAAAGATATCGCTTTTGAGTTTGGTTCTGCAATTAGTGTTCCTTTTAAACTGTATTTAATAGAAGAATTCCAGCGATTAAAATCCATTGAGCAAGAAAAAATCGGTTGGTCGGCAAAGCGTGAACTTTCAAAAATCAACTATCATATCCATACCGATGCAATCAAACAAAACCTTGTACCACCAGAACTTACAAAGGATAAAATCAATATGATTTATGCTTCGGAGGCCGATGTTTTGAATATGGCGCTATTCGGTATGACCGCACAAGATTGGCGACTCGCAAATCCCGATGCCAAAGGCAATATGCGCGATTACGCCACAATTAATCAATTAATTTGCCTTTCGAATATGGAAAATCTCAATGCAGTGTTCATCAATGAAAATATTCCCCAATCCGAACGACTATTGAAACTAAATAAAATCGCCATTCAACAAATGAAAATCCTTCAAAATGTTGAAAGTAAAAAGGTTTTGAAAGATTAATTTATGGTTGCAGATAGAGAAACTGTTGGCGTTTCGGTATACTAAATCACGGATGTCGCACGCCACGTCCCTACAAATCTATTCCTGTGTATTTTTCTTCTTTGAAAAATTGTCAAATACAGAAAACAAAATGTAACAAAGAATAATGTAGGTCAAAGCTTGTAATTTCAATACTACTAATAAAATAACCGAAAGAATGAGGAATATGTATCGTATTTTATTGTCTGCCCATGAATAATTCTTGAATTTCAGTGAAAACATAGGAATTTCCGATACAAGAAGCACCGAAAACACGACAACCAATACTTCCAATAGCCAAACTGGAATATAATCTAAATTTGGCATAAATGCGAATGAAGAAAAGAATATTGCGTTGGCAGGAGTTGGAAGACCGATGAACGAACAAGTTTGTCGCTCGTCGATGTTGAATTTTGCCAGACGAACAGCAGAAAAGGCAACGATTAGGTAAGGCAAGAAAATCAAGAAATACGACAAATAATCTATCATTGTTCCGTCGTCGGGGATAAGACTTTCGTAACCTAAAATGTGAATTATGATTGCCGATGTGATTGCGGCAGGGGCAAAACCAAATGTGATTAAGTCTGCCAAGGAATCCAATTCTTTGCCTATTGGCGAGGTATAATGTAATAATCGAGCCGAAAAACCATCGAAAAAATCGAAAACAGCACCACAAAAAATGAGGAACACCGCCCATTCCAAGTCAATCAATTGCGTTGTTGATACGATTATTGAACCGACGCCACATAATAAGTTACACAATGTGATACAATTAGGAATATGTCTTTTCATCTCAAATATTTTTGTGCAAGTTACTC
>JAFZTG010000109.1 GCA_017618935.1 Bacteroidales bacterium
CGTCTGCAAATACGAATATGGGTACCGTTACAGGTGGTGGAACGTATGAGTATAACAAATCTGTAACGATAACAGCTACACCCAAAACTGGCTATCATTTTGTAAAATGGAGCGACGGGAATACAACTGCAAGTAGATCGGTCACAGTTACCAAAGCGGCTACTTATACCGCAACATTTGCTATTGATACCTACACATTGACGGTTACGTCTGCAAATACGAATATGGGTACCGCTACAGGAGGTGGAACGTATGAATACAATAACTCAGCCACAATCTCTGCAACTCCCAAAGAACATTACCACTTTGTAAAATGGAGCGATGGGAATACAACTGCAAGTAGAACAGTAACAGTCACCAAAGCAGCAACCTATACAGCTACATTTGCAGCAGATACGTATGTTTTAACAGTTTCGTCTGCAAATACGAATATGGGTACCGTCACAGGTGGCGGAACATACGATTATAACAAATCGGTAACTATTACAGCGACACCAAAAACAGGCTATCATTTTGTAAAATGGAGTGATGGTAATACAAATGCAAGTCGTTCGGTTACCGTTACTGCAGCAGCCACCTATACGGCCACGTTTGCAATAAATACATACGCATTGACCGTTACGTCTGCGAATACGAATATGGGGACTGTCACAGGAGGCGGAACTTACGATTACAACAAATCGGTAACAATTACGGCAACGCCCAAAACAGGTTATCATTTTGTAAAATGGAGTGACGGAAACACAAATACAAGCCGTTCGGTTACCGTTACAGAAGATGCGACATATACAGCCACGTTTGCGATAGACACGTATGTTCTAACCGTTACGTCTGCAAATACGAATATGGGTACTGTTACAAGCGGTGGTACATACGATTATAACAAGTCGGTTACGATTACAGCTACACCCAAGACTGGCTATCATTTTGTAAAATGGAACGATGACAATACGAATGCAAGTCGCTCGGTTACCGTTACAGCTGACGCCACATATACAGCAACATTTGAAGTTAATTCGTATGACATAACGGTTCTTTCTGCAGATGAAAGCATGGGAAACGTTTCTGGAAGTGGCTCGTATAACTATGCTACAATGCAAACGATTAGTGCAACGGCCAAAGAACATTACCATTTCCAAAAATGGAACGATGGGAATACCGACAATCCCCGTACAATAACCATTTCGGAAACTGCAACTTATACCGCTTTGTTTGCAATAGATACGTTCTCTATTTCAGTAGTTGCAAATAATGCAGAGATGGGAACAGTCAATGGTTCTGGCAATTATATTTATGGTAGCGAACAAGACATTGAGGCAACTGCCAATTATGGCTATGTGTTCAAGAACTGGAAAGATGGGGAAACTGACGCACAAAGAACAATCACAGTAACCAAAAATGCCACCTATACTGCAATATTTGAGAAAGAGAAGTTCTCAGTTTCCATATCATCGTCTGATGAGTCAAAAGGGACGGTGTCGGCAGGTGGAGAAATTGAATATTTGTCTGAAATTCAGTTAGTTGCAACCCCGAAAGAACATTATCATTTTGTAAAATGGAGTGACGGAAATACCGAGGCAACAAGAACGGTCACGGTAACAAAATATTTAAGTCTTTCAGCAGACTTTGCAATTGACACTTTTGAACTAACTATGACAAACAGCGAAGGCGGGACTGTAACAGGTGCTGGAGAATATGCATATGATGAAACGGTTACGCTTACTGCTACACCAAATGAACATTATAGTTTTGTTCAATGGTCAGATGGCGACAAGACAAATCCTCGACAGCTTGTCATTACAAAGAATCTTTCCCTGACAGCAGAATTTATAATGGATGAATTTACGCTGTCATGTGGTTCCATAGCAAATGGTGTCATTTCTGGAGAAGGAACCTATGCCTATGGAACAAATGTAAATGTTCTCGCCACGCCTAATGCTCATTATCATTTTGTAAGCTGGAATGACGGAATAACTGATAATCCTCGAAAAGTCACCGTTACAGGCAATATATCATTCTCCCCTATTTTTGAAATTGACGTTTTGACCGTAACATTTATTGATTATGACGGAACACCTCTTAAATCAGAAGCGGTAGAATATGGGAAAGACGCTACAGCTCCACAGGTACAAAATCGTACTGAATTCATATTTACGGGATGGAACAAGGCATTCACGAATGTAACAGAAAATCTTACAGTCACTGCTTTATATACAGAAAAAACAAAAGCATCTTATGTGGCTTTGGATAACGCCATTACTACCGCTCAATCCATGAACGAAGATGAATTTACAACTGCTTCGTGGACAACTCTGACAACTGCTCTCAATAATGCAATTGCCGTTGACCGAAACTTGTATGAGGAAAATCAATCGGTTATTGATAATGCAACGGCAGTGTTACAAAATGCCATGAAAAATGTTGTTCAAAAAACATTTAGTGTGACGTTTATGGCAAATGAAAAAACAATATCAAGACAAACGGTCAAATATGCACAAGCGGCTACAACTCCGCAAGAACCGACAAAATTAGGACATACATTCGTTGGCTGGGATTCGGATTATTCATCAGTTACAAGTGATATGACTATTACCGCGATTTTTGAGATTAATACATATACAGTCATGTTTTTAGATTATGATGGCTCCAACTTAAAAACAGAAGAAGTTGATTATAACCAATCTGCAACTGAGCCAGAACAAAAACCGACACGTGTTGGATATAATTTCACTGGCTGGGATAAAACATTCAAGAACATACGTGAAGACTTGATTGTAACAGCAGTTTATAGCGAAAAGGCAAAAGCGTCATACATAATGTTAGACAGGACTATTACTTCTGCTGAAGCATTAAATGAAAGCGACTATGAAGATACGACTTGGACGGCCATGCTTACAAAATTATTAGAAGCAAAAACAATAGACAGAAATCTCTATTCCGAAGACCAGTCTATTGTGAATCAGGCAAACAACTCGTTGCAACAAGCAATCAACGGCTTAAAGTTGTTGAATAAATCTAATTTAGTTATCGCCATCAATAACGCACAAAACGCCTTAAGCAAAGCAGAGGGGAAAATTGGGGATGAAATTGGGCAATATCCACAATCTTCAGTAGATATGCTTACTAATATTATTCAAACAGCTAACACAATTTATAGTAATTCAAAAAAACAGGCTGAGATTGACGAGCAGATAAGACTCATTGAAATAGCTATTCAAGAATTTTCAGCTTCAATCAACAAAAAAATTGTAACTATTTCGGACTTGATGAATTTGATAGAACAGGCAGATCTGTTGTTGAGTAGTGCAGACGAACATCCAGGAACTTTCTCATTGATTGACTACATGAACTTGTTTGATGCTCGTAATTCTGCTGAAAATATTTTAGACAAGGGAAATCCATCAGAAAGTAGTCTTTTGCTGCAAGCAGGTAAATTAGAGAAAGTAATTGCGGCATTTCAGGATTCTTTTGTACTTGCAATAGATGATGTTGATACAAGCATTAAGGTATATGCAAGAGATAATGTGATTTATGTTGAACAATCTCTAAATGATGCTATTTATGTTTATACTGTGGCAGGAAAACTAATTTACTCTGTTGTATCACCACTTGAGAATACGATGATACCAGTTTCTATGAAAGGGGTGTATTTTGTTAAGATTGGAGAGAAAACATTTAAAACTATTGTAAAATAGGTCTGAATAGTATTTCCTCCTTCTGTAAGGTTGTTTTTTGCATACAGTACATACATTCTTTAGGTAAATTTTATATAAGAAGCAATATGATTAAACAAATAAAAGACTATAGATTTCGTCTTGGTGGAAGTGACAAGAAAGGATTTGATCAAAAGAATGACACTATCTTTCGTCTTAAACCATCAAAATATTTTCCAAATGATAAGGACGAACTTAAATACTTAATGGAGATTCTTGTAAAGGAACGTGGAAACAATGGAAGATTCAATGACATTGACACTAGCGAAATCACAGACATGAGTGGATTATTTAAAGACAATTCTGATTTCAATGGAGATATATCAGACTGGAATGTTGGCAAGGTGACTGATATGAGTTCCATGTTCGAAAATGCATCTTCATTTGATCGTGATTTAAATAATTGGGACACAGAACAGGCAAACACTTCGAAAATGTTTAAAGGTGCAACTAAAATGAGAAAGCGGCTTCCTGATTGGTATTAAAGATGGACAAAAGTATTGGTAGAAAACATTGGTTTTAGGAAAACTTGTAGTCATTCCGTAAACGAAGTCCAATTGTTGTGGCAGATTTCTCCCTTCGGTCGAAATGACGGGGCTGGCAAGGTAGGTATAGGAACGAAAAAAGAAAATTTCGGGTAGCGGCAATAGCAACGGATATACCCAAACTGGGGATGGTTGGTACTATGAGAAAAAAACTTTGGAACGTTACATTAGTTACTTCGTTGAAAACAAATGGCAGGTAAGAAGTAAAATATCGGAACTTTTCGAGTAAACGACTTTGGGCTTTCGGAAGAAGGGGAAAATACTAATCCTTCAAACAACCGGTAAAAATTATTTTGTCACGTAAAAAAACTACTCACCTCCCCTAACGACGAACTCTATTATGCAGGAATAAAAGCGCTGATATACACTTTTGAACAGACATTTAATAAGGACTAAGCAAGTAGATTAGGATTTATTGTGTTTGATAAGACATAATTGTTGACAAAGAATTATTCGTCATCAATGGTTTATAGATTCCTATAAAACGTTATCTTTGTAATCAAATTTGAAAGACATGAAACACGTTAAGATAGGAATAACACAAGGCGATATAAACGGCGTCGGTTACGAGGTCATTATGAAAGTGCTGGCGGAGCAAAAAATGTATGAGGGAAAGACAATTATTGTATATGGCTCTCCCAAAGTTGCCGCATATCATAGAAAATCGCTTGATTTACAAAATTTCAACTTCAATTTGATCACAACAGCTGACGAGGCGGCTCCCAAACGACCAAACATCATAAACTGTGTGGAAGAAGAAGTACGTGTAGATGTTGGTACGGCAACTGTCGATGCGGGCAAGGCGGCAATTAAGGCATTGGCACGTGCCATTGAGGATTTGAAGGCCGACAAGATTGACGTGTTGATTTCAATGCCAGTCAATAAGGAAAGCATGCGTGCCGCTGGTGTCGATTTCTCAAATCATACGGAATATCTGGCAAAAGCGTTTGGCACAAATCAACATTCCGAGTTGTTCATCAACGGTCAAATGAAATTGTGCTACGTTTCAAAGGCGACAAGTCTGTCGCAAGTGGCAAAAACAATCACGAAAGATGCTGTCCTTGAAAAAATCGTTGCGTTGAACGATTCGTTACAAGTGGATTTTGGCGTACAAAAACCGAAGATTGCTGTGCTGGCTCTCAATTCTGAGTTTGCCGACGAAGAAAAAGGTGCAATCGCAAGTGCCATCAGCGATGCGAAAAATAGCGGTTTTGTAGTTGTAGGACCTTATTTGGCAGAAGATTTCTTTGCCGACGCTGTGTACAAGAAATTCGACGGCGTTGTGGGTATGTACCGCGACCAAGTTGCTGTTCCGTTCAAGGCTGTGTCGTACGACAATTCGGTGGAATTTTCGTTAGGTCTGCCCAAAATCTGCATCGCTCCTACAATGGGCGTAGGCTATGCCCAAGTAGAAAAAAATTGCGCCGAGGAATCTCCGTTGGTTCAGGCTCTTTTTACTGCTGTCGATTTGACTGAAAAACGCGATGAATATGCTCAATTAACCAAAAACAAACTTAAATAAAACGGTATGTTAGAATCAATTTCTGGATTAGTACAAAAATTGACACCGACGTATGCAGTCGTAACAACCTCTGGATTAGGATTTTATATCAATATCACCGTCAATACGTGCGAAAAATTGCGCGAAAATACGGATTGCTCGTTGTTGTTGCACGAAATCATTCGTGAGGACGCGCACGACTTGTACGGTTTCTTCGATGAGAATGAGAGAACAATGTTTCGCTTGCTCATATCCGTTTCGGGCATAGGGGCTAATACGGCTCGTGTGATTCTTTCCAAAATGACTCCTTCGGAATTGGCTACGGCAATTTTGTCGGGTGATTCTGCTACTATACAGAGTATCAAGGGAATAGGTGGTAAAACTGCACAACGTGTCGTGTTGGAATTGAAGGACAAAGTAAATTTTGTTGAAGAAGATGCAAAAATAGTTGTAGGTCAAGGCAATACTTTGAAGATTGAATCGTTATCAGCATTGGTAATGCTAGGGTATCAAAAAAGTTCGGCAGAAAAGGTTGTCGATGCCATTATGCAGGAAGCAGTCCAACATTCGGTTGAGGACATTGTGAAACTTGCACTAAAACGGCTTTGATGACTAATCTGCGTAGTATGTGGTAAGGTTGAAGTTCGTTAAACGAATATATATAATTGTTGTTATTGCTGTATGTAGCGTTATGTTGACATCGGCAATGGGGATTATGCCGTATTCGTCGCACAATGAATTCACTCAGCCACAGGATACCATCAAACTCCAATCGCCCCTTCCGAAGGAAACGGGCAATGCGTTCGACGATGCCAACAACAATTCCAAAGGTATTCGTTTGGAAGATTCCCCGAATTCTGGCTATCAGATAGAATATAATCCCGAAACCGATGATTATGAGGCAACTAAGATGGTGGGCGACAATGCCGTCACACCTTCGTTCTCGTTACCATCGTCGGAATATTTCAAATTGTCGGGAAAACAGCGGTCCCAACAATATTGGCGTACTCGTGCGAGCGAAACGCGACGAGGCGAGGCGTCATCGTACGAACCGTCGCTTGATTTGCTTGGTGGCGATAACATTTTGGGTGACCTGGTCGATATTAAGCCTCAGGGTGCCGCAGAATTGAACTTCGGTTTGAAATTCACTAACAATCACAACCCTCGTTTGTCGAAAAAACAACAGCGTCAGTTGCAGTTCGACTTCGACAACAAGATTCAAATGAGCGTGACGGGTTCCATAGGTGACCATGTGTCAATGACTATCAAATACGATACTGAGTCACAGTTCGAGTTCGAGCAGGAAGTTAAGTTGCAATATGAGGGCGACGAGGATGAAATCATCAAAAACATTGAGGTGGGAAATGTGTCGTTTCCTCTCTCAAGTTCATTGATTTCGGGAAGTTCAAGTTTGTTTGGTGTGAAAACCGACTTGCAATTTGGAAAATTGTATTTGAGCGGCGTGTTCTCCCGTCAGCAGGGCGAAACGTCATCAATAGCGGTGCAAGGCGGTGCCCAAACCGAGGATTTTGAGATTCAATGTGACGAATATGATAACAATAAGCACTTCTTCTTGTCGCAGTTCTTTAGAGAACACTACGAAGAGGCATTGAAAAACTTGCCCGAAATCAATAGTGGTATTGAAATCCGCAAGGTTGAGGTTTGGGTTACGCAAAATTCAAGTGGCAAGGAAGATGCTCGTAATATCTTGGCTTTAAATGATTTGGGTGACGAATCAAAAAGTGGAATCGGCGGAGCGAAGGAATATGAATTACCCGAAAATGGAAAATTGTATAAGAAAGTAAAGAATTTATCGGGAATACGTAGCATCAACACGGTTTCCACGGCATTGAACGGCATGATGGACCAAGGACCCGATTATGAAAAAATAGAGCAGGCCGTGTTGCTGAAACCTACGGAATACGATGTAAACAAAAAACTTGGATATATTTCGTTGCGTTCAGCAGTGAGTTCGTCGAAAGTGCTTGCCGTTGCTTACGAATATGAGTACAAGGGCAAGGTGTATCAGGTGGGTGAATTTTCGAGTGACGGAATAGAGCACCCCGACGTATTGATTGTGAAACTCTTGAAAGGCACGCAGTCAAATCCCGAGTATCACAACTGGGACTTGATGATGAAAAACGTGTATGCGATAGGAAGTTATCAAATCAGTAAGGAAGATTTTGTGCTCGATGTGTTGTATCAAGACGACAGGACGGGAACGCCAATACCGTATCTTTCGGAAGGTGAGGTAAAAGGGAAGAGTTTGATTTCCGTTTTGAATATGGATAACCTTTCCAGTGATTTACAACCATATTCCGACGGTTTGTTCGACTTTGTGGAAGGTGTTACCATCAAGTCGGCTCGCGGATTGATATTTTTCCCTGTGCTTGAACCGTTCGGTAGTTCGTTGGAGAAGAAAATAGGGGATTCGGAATTGGCAAAAAAATATGTGTATCAGGAGTTGTACGATTCAACACAAAGTGCCGCACGACAGGTTGCCGAGAAGAACAAGTTCATTTTGAAGGGCTCTTATAAGTCGAGCGTTTCATCGGAAATCTCGCTGAACACCACGCAAGTCAAGTCGGTGAAGGTTATGTGCGGTGGTCTCACCTTGGTAGAAGGTGCCGATTACACGGTGGATTATTCTTCGGGAACGGTTTCCATCATCAATCAGGGAATCTTGGAATCGGGTTCCACAATCAATATTTCGTACGAAAATGACCCGTTGTTCAGCACGACGACCAAGACGTATATGGGAACACGTGCCGAGTATCGGTACAACGACAATATCAGTTTTGGCGGTACGTTGATCCACTTGTCGGAAGTGCCTTCGGTGGCTAAGGTTGGCTTTGAGGAATATCCGCTCTGCAATACGATTTGGGGTATTGATGCAAAATATTCCACAGAATCAATGTTTTTGACGAAACTTGTCGATAAAATACCTTTGATAAATACGAAGGAAATGTCGTATGTGGAAGCATCGGCGGAATTTGCCCAATTGTTGCCTGGTCAGTCAAAATACATTTCCAATGCCGTTTCGATTGACGATTTTGAAAGTTCCGAAGGACGAATTTATATGAAGGAACCTACCTCATGGCGTTTGGCAAGTACGCCGCAAGGACAAAAGTCAATGTTCCCCGAAGCGTCGCTCATAAACGATTTGGCGTTTAACTACAACAAGGCGTTGATTTCATGGTATAATATCAACACGTCATTTTACGAACGTAGTTCGCCCGTGAGCAAGTCAATACAGGCTGAGCAGTTCTCTCGAACGGTGTATCAGTCAAATTTGTTCCCTAACAGGGATTTGTCAACCTATGAAGACGTTCCGATGACGTTGCTGAATATTGCCTACTATCCTTACGAACGTGGGCAAAATAACTATGAAACCAAGGGACGCGCGGGCATTTCGGCTGGTTTGAACGAAAATGGTTATCTGAATAATCCGAAATCTCGTTGGGGCGGTATTATGCAGTCGCTTACCACGACAGATTTTGAGGCGACGAATGTGGAATACATCGAGTTTTGGATGATGGATCCGTTTGTCACTGATGAGGAAAATAAGCACAAAGGTGGCGACTTGTATCTGAATATCGGTAGAATGTCGGAAGATGTGTTGCGCGACGGGCGTAAATCGGCAGAAAACGGTATGGTTACCGACCCGACTCGTTTAGACGAAACAGTTTGGGGTATGGTTCCTAATTATTCCATCGTTGAGACAGGTTTTAGCAGCGACATTGACCGTGATGTACAGGATGTTGGTCTTGATGGTTTGACAGACTTGGCTGAACGACGTTTCTTTGCCCAATATTTGAAGGAAGTGAAGGAAATTGTCACTCCCGAAGCATATTCCGCTTTTGAACGCGATCCCTCCCACGATAATTTTTCTTCGTATTTGGATAACCGAGGCGACGAGCGTGACATTGTGTGGCGATATAAATACTACAACGGAACCGACGGAAACTCGCCTTCGGGAACGTCGCAGGGATTGTCGTCGTATAAACCCGATATTGAGGATTTGAATCAAGATAATACCTTGCAGGAAACCGAGGCGTATTATCAGTATCACATCAGTTTGCGCCCCGAAGATATGGTGGTCGGAAAGAATTTCATTGAAGATGAGCTGATTGAGGTGGTGAACAACGACAATTATCAGTGTCAGGCAAAATGGTATCAGTTTAAGATTCCTATCAAAAGTGAGGAAAAAGAGCGAATCGGCAACATTTCCGATTTCCGCGACATAACCACGATGCGTCTCTTTTTACGCAATTTTGAAGATTCGATAATACTCCGTATTGCCGAATTTTCGCTAGTATATAGCAACTGGCGCGTGTACGAGGAACCATTGTTCGAATCGGGTGAATATGACTTGTTTTCCGATTCAAAAGTTGACATTTCA
>JAFZTG010000110.1 GCA_017618935.1 Bacteroidales bacterium
GAAGACGGAATCCACGTAAATTCTGGATTTCTTGACGGATTGAACAAGAAAGACGCTATTGAAAAAATGATTGCTTGGCTTGCCGAACGTAAATTGGGTAAGGCAACTGTTAATTATAAGATCCGTGATTGGTTGTTCAGCCGCCAACGTTACTGGGGCGAGCCGTTCCCTATCATTCACTGGGAAGACGGCGAGGTTACGATGGTTGACGAAAAAGACCTTCCTCACAGATTGCCGGAACTGACGAAATATGAGCCGAGCGACACAGGCGAATCGCCGTTGGCAAATGCCACTGATTGGCTTAATGTGACCGACAAAAATGGTCGTCGTGGTCGTTACGAAACCAATACGATGCCGCAATGGGCTGGTTCGTGCTGGTATTACCTTCGTTACACCGACCCGACAAATGATTCTGCGCCATTCTCGGTTGAGGCGGAAAATTATTGGATGCCTGTTGATTTATATGTTGGTGGTGCAGAACATGCGGTGCTTCACTTGCTTTACAGCCGTTTCTGGCATAAGGTTTTGTTCGATTTGGGCATTGTCCACACCGACGAACCATATCAAAAATTGTTCAACCAAGGTATGATTTTGGCGTTTGCCTACGAAACACAGGCAGGAGCGAAAGTTCCGTCGGATAAGGTTGAGGAACGTGACGGCAAATTCTTCCACAAAGAAACAGGTGAGGAACTTCGTCAGATTGTGGCAAAGATGTCGAAATCGTTGAAAAACGTGGTAAATCCCGATGATGTAATTTCTCACTATGGTGCCGACAGTCTTCGTCTGTACGAAATGTTCATGGGACCGCTTGATGCCGTAAAGCCATGGGCTGAAAGTGGTGTGAAGGGTGTGTTCAACTTCCTTTCACGTGTGTTCCGTTTCTTCAGCGAGAAAGAAAACGTGGTTGCCGGTCTGCAAGACGACAACGCCGTTGTGAAGGAGCTTCACAAAACAATAAAGAAAGTTGCCGACGATATAGAAAATCTTCGTTTCAACACTGCCATTTCTCAAATGATGGTGTTCACCAACACGTGCTACAAGGCAGGAAAAGTTTCGGTGGAAACGGCCCAAACGTTTGCCAAAGTGCTTGCTCCGTTTGCTCCGCACTTGGCTGAGGAATTATGGAGTATGTACGGCGGTGCTGAATCGCTTGCTTACGAGCCATGGCCTGTATGCGACGAGTCGAAATTGGTTGACGACACCGTGATTTATCCAGTTTCATTCAACGGGAAACGTCGTTTTGAAATGGAATTTGCGAAATCGGCAACTCCCGATGAGGTTCAATCTATGGTACTTGCCGACGAACGTACAATCAAGTGGCTCGATGGCAAACCAACGAAAAAAGTGATTGTCGTTCCAGGAAAAATTATCAATATAGTTTTGTAATGAGATACGCAAAGATTCCGAACAAACTATTTGAAAAAAATAGGGGAAAGGTATTAAAACTGCTGCCGACAAATAGTTCGGCAGTTGTTTTTTCAAACCCGCAAATGCCAAGAAACGGGGATGAATTTCATACGTATCGTCAGAATTCGGATTTCATTTATCTCACAGGAATTTGTCAGGAAAAATCAGTCCTAATCCTTTCCAATACGGGAGAACAGCACGAATATCTGTTTCTGCTCGAAGCGAAACCAGAATTGGAACAATGGGAAGGGAAAAAGTTGCAAAATGATGAGGCAGAAGCCATTTCGGGAATAAAAAACATTTTTACTCTTTCGCAATTCAACGAAATTTGGAACGAACTTGCACAAAAAAGTGACTATCTTTTTTATGGTCTCAACAACAATCCTCGTTTAAAAACTGACTTATTGTTGCCCGACAAACTTTTCGGTCAGGAACTTGCCGAGAAATGGAAAAATAAGGATGTGCGAAGTCTTGATGCAATTATGACAGAATGTAGAATTGTGAAGGAACCCGAAGAAATTGCACTTATCAAAAAGGCGTCGGACATTACTCGGGAAGCGTTTTTCGATATTTTGCCACATGCAGTAGGTGGATTGTACGAATATGAATTAGAGTCTATTATGACGAGCTGCTTTATTCGCAATGGAGCCGAAGGACACGCGTTCAGCCCCATTATTTCCAACGGTGAAAACACATGTTATCTGCATTACATAAAAAATGACCAAAAACTCAAAAAAGGCAATCTCCTTTTGATGGATTTTGGCTCCGAATATGCAAACTACGCGAGCGATTGCACTCGAGTGTTACCAATTGGCGGCAAATTCAGCACGAAGCAGAAAAAATATTACAATGCCGTATATTCCGTTTTCAAGGAAATTCGAAACTTTTATGCTCCGGGAAAGACGATTGAAGAAGCGCAAAAAGAAACGTGCAAGTTGATTCAGGAAGAACTTCTTTCTCTCAAACTCATAAGTAAGTCTGATATATACAATAGAGGCGAAAAGCCCGCATATTACAAATACTATATGCACAATATCTCGCACTTTATCGGTCTCGATACACACGATGTAGGCGAAAAAGATGTTGTGTTACGACCAGGTATGGTTATTAGTTGTGAGCCAGGTATTTATGATTTGGAGAATAAAATAGGTATTCGCCTTGAAGATACACTTGTAATCACCGAAAACGGCAATCTTGACTTGATGGAATCCATTCCAATGAATCCCGAAGAGATAGAATACCTAATGAACACTACTTCTTTATATACACCTCATCAAATCTCAAAATAAATAGCTTATTCGTATGCAGTCCTTTTACATACGGACGAACGAGATTGTATAACACTCCGTCGTAATTCAAGAAATTGGGGACACGAGATTCTGAGATTTCATAATCTATATGTTCTGGAAGTTGTTGTAAGATACGAGATATTTCGTTTCCCGAAATGAGCAGAAGAGCATCGGCTTTCCCCTGAATGAACAGTTCTGAAGCCTCCTGCAAAGAATTGGTGCGAACAAACCTCAACGTATCCAAGTATGGCAAATGATTTCGTTTCTTGTCTCGCATAAAAAAGTTGTTGCTCCGTGTGAACAAGAATTGTGAGGAATCAGCCTGATATTGAAACGGTCCTACGCCGACAGTAGATTTTGTGCCATACATATCAACTGCTTCATAAGGAATGATGGCTGCCGCCGGATGCGCCAAGTTTTGAATAAACGTGGGAGATGGTCGGTTCAGTGTGATTTTCAACGTATGTTCGTCAATCACCGTGATTCCTTCTATACGACTTGTATCTCGTTGTGCGTCAGTCATCGAGAAATATTTCATGGCCCCTTGAATATGATACACCGTATTGGTAAAATTTTCTATTCCAAATTTGGGATTCGCCAAAAGATGAAAGGTATATTTCACATCGTATGCAGTTACATTTCTTGTCTCTTGAGCATTGTTGAAACATTCATCCTTTTGAAACTGAGCCGTCGTATCTAAATGAAACACATAGACTAAACCTGTATTATCAACGTCCCACGACTCGCAAATCGCATTTTCAATCGACAAAGTTACAGGGTTGTACTGAAAAAGTCCCGTATAGAAAATGCTTGCCATGCTTTTCTCTAACTCTCCATTCAAATTGGGAGCAAAAATATACGGATCGAAGTTCACGTCATAAACGGGGATGGTAAGCGTTCCGCCAAATTTTTCGTCCTGTTCGTCTTTTTGCGAAGCACACGAACAAATAATCATAGCCATTAAAACTATTGACAGAACTTTTTTCATATCATATTTTGTCAAAAAGAGCGTTGAGTATGTTCTTTTGTTGACGAGTAAGTTTTTCTCGATCAATTCGTTGCACAAATGAAACATTTTCGTTTTCTGACAATCTTTTCTGACAGTCAGCCAGCAAACTATCATTGGGAAGCACTATTTTTACAAAGAAATTGATGTTCTTCATAAAATCGACCAACGGAGCACCGTATCCCTGATTGTCAATTACTGAAACATTAAGTTTTCGCAATTCGTCCCATGACGAAAAATAACTGAGCGAAAAAGGGACTTTGTTCACCAGCACCTCATGTGGTTTTTGTGCTTGTAAATCTATCGATAACAATTGGTTAAGCAAAGAATAAAATTGAAATTCGTCGCAGTTGGTCGCTACCGCAAAGAGATCATATTTTTCTAAATGAGAAGTGTTTTCTATTTTTTTAATCTTTGCCATTATTTAAAATCTTTCAAGAAAAATAATAAACTCAGCCAGAACTCCTCGCTTGAGTCAGAGTTCCACCAAAGACAACGGGCGCCGTGCATTCCACCAGAACTTTCGGGACGAAACAGAACACTTTTTGAACTGGTAATTCCATCCGCCAATTGAGAAACGTAGGAATATTCACTTCGTGGACACGCAATATATGTGGGCGTATTCAATCCTTTCAGATAATTTGCCATGCTAAAATCGCTAAAAAACTCACCTGGACTATATGCGATAACAGCTTGAATATCTTTTCTATCCTTAGCTACTTTGAGACATAGTGATGCCGAAAACGAGCTTCCCATTAGAAATATTTTTGCTGAAGAATCCATCGCATAAACATGCTCAATTGCTGCAAGAATATCTTTTTCACAATCCATCATAGAAATAGCATGTCCACTCAAACGAGCACGCATAGCCGTTTCGTTGTTTATGTAATTCACCTCGTTTCCATATCGAAGGTCAACGGCAACACAATTTATGTCAAGTTTTATTATACGAGAAGCTATTTGCTGAAACTCTCCTCGGCTGTAATCAGCTTGGTGGAACATCAGCATATACTTATTTGATTCCGCAAATGTTTCGTAAAAATCCGCCGTAACCTCCAATCCGTCAGAAGCTTTAAACGTCAGCAAACGCTGTCCGTAAGCCAATGAACAGACAAGTAACAAGGAAAAAACATAAATACATTTTCGCATTGTAATCACAGAATCAAAATTCATAAAACTACTCTTTACAAAGATGAGATTTTTTTGATAATTATCTTTCTTTTGGAGAAAAAAAACACCGATGTGGATTAAAAATGGCGATAAATCCCTCAAAAACTCTCTCTGTTGCGAAAGAATCTGTTCCATTGAGGATATCTTTTTGTATATTATTTACTTAATGTGCCTCCAACCAATTTTTCCCGACACCGACTTCCGCTATCAAAGGAACAGAAAGTGATACGGCTCCCTGCATTCCTTCGGTGACAATGGTTTTCATTTGTTCCAATTCGTCAGGAAATACGTCGAAATTCAATTCGTCGTGAACTTGCAAAATCATTCTGCTTCGTAAGTGTAGGGCATCAATTTTTTCTTGAATGTGAATCATCGCAATTTTTATGATATCGGCAGCCGATCCCTGAATGGGGGCATTTATGGCATTTCGTTCCGCCAAGCCGCGTATCGTGGCATTTTGCGAATTGATGTCGGGTGTGTAACGACGGCGTTTGAACATAGTTTCCACGTAACCCAGTTCACGGGCATTTTGTATGTACGAATCCATCAACGCCTTTACTTTCGGATAATTTGCGTAATAGCTGTCAATCAGTTCCTGTGCCTCTTTGCGAGGAATATTGAGTGTTTGCGACAAGCCGAACGCCGTAGTCCCATAGGAAATGGCAAAATTGGCTGATTTCGCCTTTCGACGTTGCTCCGAAGTTACCTCGTTGAGCGACACGCCGTAAATTTTTGCCGCCGTGGCACGGTGAATATCTTCGCCGTCTTGGAATGCCTTTACAAAATGTTCGTCACCCGAAAAATGGGCAATCAGACGCAATTCTATCTGCGAATAATCTGCCGAAAGGAAATAATTGTCGGGCTTGGACGGAATAAACACCTTACGGATTTCCCGTCCCATTTCGGTACGAATAGGAATATTTTGCAGGTTGGGATTCGTGGAACTCAATCGTCCCGTTGCCACCACCGCCTGATTGAACGAAGCGTGAATGTTGCCCGTACGCTGATTTACCAATGCCGGCAAGTTGTCAATGTAGGTTGACAGCAATTTCTTCATTTCGCGCCATTCCAGAATCAACGGAACAACGGGGTGAGCGTCACGTAATTTGTCGAGCACTTCTTCGCCCGTGGCATATTGTTTCGTCTTGGTTTTCTTGGTCTTGTCGGTTATCTCAAGTTTGTCGAATAACATTTCTCCCAATTGCTTGGGTGACGCAATATTGAATCGTTCGCCCGTCAATGCAAAAATCTTTTCTTCTATCTGCGAAACGTCCGATGAGATTTTTTTCGACAATTCACGCAACACTTCCGTGTCGATGCGCACGCCCGCCATTTCCATCTTGCTCAACACTGGAGCCAGCGGACACTCAATGTCGGCATACAGGTCGTATTGCCCCAAATTGTGTAATTCCTTCTCCAACAACGGCATAACTCGCCAAATTGCATCGGCTTGCTCGCCAAAATAATTTTTCAATTGCTCAACAGGCATATTGGCAAATTGAATCTGATTGTATTTTTCACCCGTAACAATCTCTATATTAGTGATTTCCTCGTGCAAATGCTGACGAACGATAGTGCCGAGGCCGTGGTTTAATTCTGGTTGCAAAACGTAGTGAGCCAACATACAATCGTGCAACTCGCCTCCAAGTGTGATTCCGTATTGTGAAAATACTGAAACAGAGTGTTTTATATTATATGAATACTTCTTATTGCACGATGCGAAGATAGATTTTAATTTTTCTACGGTATCCTTCGCTTTGTCATCGTCTAATGGGAAGGGAAGGTAATATGCCTCATGTTCTTTCCACGAGAAGGCAATGCCGATAATTCGTGCTTTTATTGATTCTGTTGAGGTCCCACAAAGTACGAATGAGAATGCAAGTTGTTTTGAGATGCTCTTCGCAAATGCGTCGATGTCAGTAACAATGCGGTACGAGGCATTATTTTTTATTGCTGCTGGAGTTTTTGTCGTTTCCTGTGGCTCGGCAAATAAGTCCAATTGCATAGAATCCATGGGCTTTGGAGCGGGTTTCGCCACCGTTTGCGTGGGAACGTCTGTTACCTGCAACATTTTTTGAGCCAAACCGAAAAATTCAAGTTCCTTGAACTTCGCTTTCAAAACGTCCACATTGTATGGCTCCTTTTCAAAATTAAAGTCTGAAAATGCTACGGGAACTGTTGTACAAATCGTGGCCAGTTGCTTTGATAGCAACACTTGCGACTTGTAGTTTACGAGATTTTCCTTTTGCTTCCCTTTTAATTTGTCAATGTTTTCGTAAATGCCTTCAATGCTGTCGAACTGTGCAATGAGTTGTTTTGCCGTTTTTTCGCCAATGCCGGGTGCTCCGGGAATGTTGTCGGAACTGTCGCCCCAAAGTCCGAGTAGGTCAATGACTTGGTCGGGACGTTGGATGCTGAACTTTTCAGCTACTTGTTTTGGTCCCATAATGTCAATTCCCGAGTGCCCCAGACGATACATGTGAACTTTTTCCTCTACTAACTGAGCGTAGTCTTTGTCGGGCGTAACCATATACACCATAAATCCTTCACGAGCGGCTTGTTTTGCAAGTGTTCCGATGATGTCGTCGGCCTCGTAGCCTTCCTTTTGTACCACGGGAATGTTCATTGCCTTGACTATCTCGATGACCTCGGGAATGGCAGCTTTCAAATCTTCGGGCGATGCCTGACGATTTGCCTTGTATTGTTCATACATTTCGTGACGGAACGTTTTCCCCACAGGGTCGAAAACCACACCGATATGCGACGGCTTTTGTTTTACAATCAAGTCGTTAAGCGTATTGACAAAACCAAAAATGGCCGATGTGTTGACACCTTTGGAATTGACACGAGGTGAATTTATAAAAGCGTAGTATGAGCGATACAAAACCGCATGACCATCTATCAGAAACAAATTTTTTTCTTCCATATAAAAATTGCTCGTTACAAAAAAAGACTATCGCAAATGTACGCAGATAGTCTTTTATATCAAATTATTGAAAGGAATAATGTGTCACATTATTTCTTCTTCTCACGTTTGAACGGATTGTAGAATTCTCTGATTTTTCCGCTCTTTGTCGTTTTGTTTCCGCCCGGAGTGTAGTTTTTGTTTTCGTATTTCTCGCGAGCTTCATCCTGACGTTTTTCTAATTCTTTAGCCTTCTTTCTTGAAGCCTTTCGAGCCTTGGTATTTTGCGCCTTACCTTTTCGCTCGTTCCACGATTTTCCTTTTTGCGAATTGTAACGGTACGAATTTTTCTCGTTTTGTTTCATTCGTTTCACCGTCTTTTTGTTCTGAGTACGTTCACGAGTGTCTTGGTAACGCTCTTCGTGTTCCTTCTGCTTTTTTGCCTGCAACTTAGCTTGTTCTTTCTTGCTCAAGTGCGTAGTTTTGTTCACACTTGACTTGAAATTGTCTTGTTGCTTCATTTTCTTGCTTTCTTTTGAAGCTTTTGGAGCACTTACTTTTTCTTTTTTGTGTGTACTTTTACGAGATTGTACCGTTTCATCGTCATCGTACTGTGCAAATGCCGTGGTACTTACGATTAACAACCCTAAGAGAAATGCTAATTTACTTAATTTCATAGTTATAGAATGTCTATTTTTTCGCCCCAAAAGTAGGGAATATATTTATATAAACGACAAGGTGTTAATAAGTTTTAATATCTTGGTGTAGAGACGATGTGCACATCGTCTCTACTATGACATCACGGATTTTTTCGGATGCCACACTGTGACATCCCTATTGTATAACCACCGATTTTACGTAGGATTTTCCTTTGCTACGAATAACCAACAAATAGGTTCCCGCTGGAATTTCGGAAACGGAAATTTGGGATGAATGTTCTCCCATACCAGTTAAAACGCATTGTCCTATAATTGCAATCAATTCGTACGAAAATGCTCCGGCAAGCGAAACATTTAGCACGTCGGGACAAGGATTGGGATAAACCTCCACAATATCTTGTATTTCGGAAACAGAAAGATAAAAATCATTCGCCTTGCCTGGCGTTCCATAATTTCGACTTGGTTTCCAATTGTCACCCTTTGCATTGTTTGCATCCATATCCGTGAGCGACAAGGTTCTGCCCGTTTCAAACGCTCCCTTGGTCCATTCCGTGTCAAACATGGAATATGAAACCTCGTCTGCCTTGATTTCATATTGGTTGTACAAAATCACAGCGTCAACATAGTTGTTTAGTGACAAATCCAATTGATAACATGCCACATTTGGGAAAATAGAATGGAATTTTTCAAGATTATTGGCAAACACCACATATCCTTGTGGCGGAATGTTCACGTCGTCGTAAATCACCGAAATATTCCCCCCTTTGTCCATTACCATCCAATCCTTTAACGGAAGTGGCACATCGTTGGGATTATACAATTCTATCCAATCGCCGGAATCAATCTGTTCCGACGAAGCGTAATTTATTTCCGTAATGATGGGCGATTGCACATCGGCAAATACGCACGGCTCATTTTTTTGCAAAGGCGAACCGCCTCGTGTATAGGAGCGCCAAATTTGATTTTCTTCGTCATATTCAAAAGAATAGCCATATCCGTCGGCTTTCAAAGTATAGGGTTGTTCGTCGGAATAGGTCATACTTGCAACGGTATAGCCGTTTTGGTCTCGCAGCGTAATGGTGGCAACATCTTTGGGAAAATTCATGTTGAGATTTCCCACGGCTCCACGGTTATATTGCGCCCAAAATTTTGCGGTGTTGTTCGCGAAAACAATCAGTGCATCAGCCGCAATTGTTGTTCCTACAGGAATAGTGTATGATTGGTTATATCTGTCAATGTGTATTGTCCAATCAGACAAATTCACCGAAGCCGTTCCTTCGTTATACAATTCTATCCACTTTGTCTCTTCATCGGCAAATGTATGATAATAAACTTCGGTAAACCGTAGCTGTGGCTTTTCTCCCACGTAATTGAACACGGCTGTCAAACTGGTGGCTTCGGCTGTCGTCACGCTGATTGTCTGTTCGGTGGAATTTACAGCCCCTTCCCAACGCACAAATTCATATCCGGGATTGGGAACTGCCGTCAAAAATATTGTGTTGTTTTTGAAATATTTTCCAGACCAAGGGAAATTCTTCACATCTATCGTGTTCAGATGAATTTTCCCCACTCCCTGTTCCGACAAGTTCAGCGTCAAGGTGTAACTACCGTTGGTCGAGAAGAATTCTTCCGTTTGCTGTCGCATAATCGCCTCGCGTTGCTGACCGAAACTTCTCATGTCATCCACCCAACCCTTTTGTCGATGCTCACCCCAACGAGCGATGTGTGACGGCATTTCGTCTGCAATCAAACTATATACAGAATCTATTTTCGCCCGAGTATTCTTTGGCGAAAGCGTCGTATTAAGTCGGTCGGCGGTGGCGTTCATATAATCACGACGGAACTCTGGACTTTTCAGCAAACTTCGCAACAATGCAGTCGCATCGGGTGTGTTCGCATAATGGGTGGAATTGGTTGCTGTGCACCATTCAAGCATATTTTTATTGACTTTTCCGTTCAAATCCCAAATACCAAAACCAAAATCGCAGTCAAACAAAAGGTATCGCCACGGCGTGTTTTGCGAACGGGAGTGCCAGCAGGCAAAGTTGTTGCTCGGCCAGTCTTCGTTCACGATATATGTTTCAAGCACATAGTAGTCAATGTAGCTTGGAATGTCGAGCATTTGCTTTGCTTTTTCATAATTTGCCGTCGCCGACATATCATTCTCTTCAATGAAATTACGCATTTCCCAATAATAGTCGTCGGAACCGTTTTTCAGTTCCCAACCGTTTTTCACCAAGTCAATGTCGTCTTTGTCATATCCGTAGTTTTCGGCAATGTAATGATCGTTTTGTTTCTCGCGGACATTCTGTATGCCGTAGTATTCGCCATTGATATAGACCACTGCGGGCTGATATGCCTGTCGGTCAATGTCCATTTCACGGGCAAGCACCGAAATTAAGCCATCGCGCATTTGCGTATGGTTGAAATCGTTTCCACTATTGCGAAGCAAAATCATGTGAAATGCAGAAATAGGTTTATCCTTGTAAAACTGATACTCAATCTTATCCTTGCCGTATTGGTCGCGAGCATACAATTTCAACGTCTTTTGAGGATGTGCACGACTCCAGTTTCCACCTATCTTACAACCCAAGTCTTGCGAGACAACGCATTCCCCGTCTTCATTAAAGAAATCCAAGTGAACTGGCCGTTCCCAATCCTGCCAGTAATTCGCACCATAATACGGTTCTTCCGATGAGGCATTTGGTCCTTCCACATAAATTCCCGTCCTATAATTAAAAAAATCAGCTTTTTTTATGGTAAGCGATGCAATTGGCAAAGTTGTATAGGGCAAAAAAATGTATGAAGCCGTCATTGTGGCACTTGGAAGATAGCCCAACCGAAATGCCTTAACTTTGAGATTGGTGTTTTTCGTAATGGGAATCTCTTTTGTAACAATTGCTGACGATTCCGTCGGCTCAGCACCCGTTGTCGTGTATCGCAAAACAACATTTTTATCGCTTGTATAAGCGTTGACCGAAATCTGGTCTTCGTACACGCCTGCAGGTTTGTCCAATTTTGGCTTTGAAAGCGTTTTTGCCACATAAGTGGTGTCGTTGTTGACTTTTCCCGGAGTTGTCGTTGCAAAATAATATGCAGTTTTATAATCGGTCTTGCTTCTTCCTATGGAGACATCAATAGGAAGATTTTTCCACGAAATAAAATCAATAACTTTATCGCCTTTTTTTAGAAACAAAGTATCGGAAGACGCATCCAGCGACAACGATTTTCCACACGGAAGATTGAGGTATTTTGATAAAGGTTTTACGTCGGAAAAAGATTCTGAATAACCGATACTCAAAATAGGGATGCCAATGAGGTCGCTTGACGTGGCGCTGCAATTATGAATTTGTATGCACAACGTGTTTTCGCCTTCTTGTAAAAGATAGGCAAAATTGGAACATTCGTATGAGGGTGGCGTTTCATTGTTTCTCATAACACCTTCGGTATAGGTTGTGGCAAACGCGTCGAAATTGGTGCTGTTCATATTTGAACGAGTAATTTCTTTCCCGTTGACGTAAGCAATGAACCCGTCGTCACAATCCATGTGAAGTATCATTTGGCGAACATATTCAAGATGGTTGACGGTGAATTTTTTCCGTATAAAAACCGAGTATGCGTCAGGAACCGAAGTCACAATGTCGGACTCACCGTAGCCGATAGGAGTTTTACCTATAGCCCATTGTGAATCGTCGAACGATGGGGAAGTCCAGTTGGAAATGTTTTCGGTAGGAATAATATATGAGAACACGTCGCCATAGTTCACCACCGATGACCATTGTGCCACCGCCGAACCGTCTTTCTTTGCTTCAATAAGAAAATAACCGTTAGCCGATAATTTCCCTGTTCCCAAAGGAATCAATACGTCAGGATTTTTTGCTGTTGTCAAACGATATTCCGACAAGTCAATCGTTTTCGACGACACATTTCGCAATTCAATCCAGTCGGGAGTCTTGCCGCTACTGTTGATATATGAGAGTGCGTTTTTTGCAACTATCTCATTGAGTATCAACTCCTGAGCATAGGCAAAAAATGTCCCAAAAAGAAAAGGGACACAAAGCAAAAGTATTTTTTTCATACATTTTTCAAATTAGTCGTGTATAGACAATCCATCATGAGAAAGTCGGATGATGGTTCCTTTCTCCGTGCCGATGTAGATTTTATCGGCTATATATCCCATAAACGTGATTTTATTTCCTTCGTCATAATGGACTTTTCGCCAGTTGTTGCCGGAATCGTTTGAAATAAACAAATCTTTTGATTCGCCCGAAGCAACCACGTCGCCGTACTTATTTGCCTGAATATGAAGCAGTTTCTTTCCCTCGTTATACACTTTTTCCCATTCTCCGCTTCCCACTTCCGAACGAAAAACTTTTCCCGAATAGGTACATGCGAAAAGATATTTGTTGTCAACGATGGTAATTCCCGTGAAATTTTCACCGCCAACATTTTCCAAATCCATTTTCTGACCATTTTCGGTAACATGAAAAATGTTGCCATAGCCAGCCAAATATACGTCGTTGTCATACACCAACATATCGTTCAGCCCACATTGCGTTTGTTTGCTTAAAAACACAGTATCGTTGTTTTTATACACATAGAAATTGCCTGTAAACAAGTCATCGGTGCCGTACATATAGGTAAGTTGCCCGTCTTTTGCATAAAGTCCTTTCAGGTTCGTAAGGTCTGCCGGCCAATTTTGTCGCCAATCGGTGAAATTATATTTTATGTCTCCTCCGTCGGGAACATTTTTTGCCGTGTCGGAACTCCTGCGAAGATTCATGTCTTCGCCACCCATCCAGACCTTTCCTTCGCTGAAACAGATAGTATTGTACACAATCTTGCTCCGGCAGCGTTTAGTGCTGCTCAGTCCGCTTGATGTGGCTTTGCAGAGATATACCTCCGTATAGTTTTCGTCATTTTGTCCAAGCACCAATAACGTGTCGGTGTCCATTGGCACGATGTCGCGAATAGCAAGTTTGTCAATAGTGCCAACAGGCTCGAACATCAGTTCGTTATCGTCAATACACGAAGTGAGACCTGCAACAATCAAAAACAATATGAAAATCTTTCTCATAACGTTATTTTTTATTCGTTTAATGAATTATCGTCATCTTTTTTCTCATCAGTACCTGTGGTGTCAAGAAAAATGTACACAGCAACCGCTGCCACGTGAAAAAGCAATGTTGTGATTGTCCACAAAAGTTTTTCATTTGTCTTGCGTTTGTCTTTTTCTGCCACCCAAATCTGATGCAGAAGCCAAATATCCAAAACAACGCACAGTGAAATAATTAGAACACGTACCATAATTTTAGAGTCTATACATCGCAAATGTAAGATTTTTTTTCAAAAACAAAAAGGCGATGTTCCCATCGCCTCTTTGTGAAATTTTATATGTTTCAAAAAACTAAACTAATGTTCTGATTAATTGTTCCTTATCTCCTGGTAATAAATCCATTACAGGAACTTCTGGCATTGTGTAGGCTCCTGGATTTTGTTTAAACGTTGCGCGAGCCACGCCGACCAAGATTTGTGCAGTCAAAGCAGGATTGTTAATCGTCATTTCAAATTTGAAACGTTGATTTTGCGTTTTTCCAGAAACACCTTTACGTTCCAACAATACGCCGTGTCCCATATCGCGACAGTTGTCAACGCTGTCAACAGGAATTACGTGAAGCTCGTCGTGTGCAAAATAATCGTCGGCTTTCAATTCATCGTACACTTGTTCTTTTGTGTAACCGTCTTCCAACTCTACATAAACCAAACGGCTATGAATACCTGCACCTTGTGGCATTGTCATCGACAAGGCGTTTTTCACACCTTTCTTAGAACGTGCCACAACCGAGTGTCCCATACTCATTCCCGGACCAAAATTTGTCCATGTCAAACCTTTGGGAGCGGCTGACTGCAACAAAGTACGAATAACTGAATCGCTTCCTGGATCCCATCCTGCCGAAATGATTGCAACAGTATTGTTTGCCTTGGCAACAGCACCAAGCGATTCATGCAAGTTCCAAATGTCACCGTGAATGTCGAAACTGTCAACCGTGTTGATTCCCATTGCAAGATATTTCTTTGCATTCTCCTCAACGCTACGAGTCGGGGTTGCCAAAATAGCAACGTCAACTTTACCCAATTCCTTTATGTCGGTTACAACTTTATATGGCGTCAGTTCCAATGGTTTTTCACCTGAAACGGAACGACGAACAACTCCCGCAATCTCAAAATCGGGAGCAACTTCTAATGCTTCTAATACGTACTTTCCTATGTTTCCGTATCCAACAATTGCTACTCTTTTCATATACATAATTTTTATATCAACAAAATTAGAAAGTTCTGCAATACATTATATCGCAAATTTCAATTTTTTAGAACAAATACGTTGGATAACACGTTTTATCTCAAATACTTTTCACGGAGAAAATCGGTACAATCCTTAAATGTCTCAAACGTATGTTCTTCTGGGATAAGACCAGGGATAATCTTCAGTTTTCTCATCAACTTCATTGGCTGAGGCTGAATAATTGTCATAAGAACTTGTTTTCCACTTGCGTTCAAGTCTTTTATGGCTGTTTCCATAGCATACAAACCCGATTGGTCCATAAACGTAACTCGTTTCATACGAATGATAACAGTTTCCACATCTTCGGGAACTGTGTGCATCACTTCGTTGAATCTTGTTATTGAGCCAAAGAAAATAGGTCCGTCAAGACGTTGAATATATACTTTGTGGCGAACTTCCTCAGGGAAACTCTCCTCGTCAGACCACGGAGAACTTGGATTGAACGAAGTTGGTAATTCTTCCGACGTGTATGCCTGTTCCACAAAATCGCTCGTACGTTTCATAAACAAGAAACAAGCGATTACCATTCCTATTCCTACTGCCGTTAGCAAATCCACGAATACCGTTGTAAGCAGCACAACCACAAGCACGAACGAATCTGATTTCGGAATGCGGAGAAGGTCTTTTGACCCTTTGAAATCGATGATTCCTGCACCAACGGTGATAAGGATTCCTGCAAGAACAGAAAGGGGAACGAATTTCACGATTGAACCAAGTCCCAACAAAATTGCCAACAGGAACAACGAGTGAACCATACCCGAAATCTGGCTACGACCACCACTCTTCACATTGACAACGGTACGCATGGTAGCGCCTGCACCACCAATACCACAGAACATTGCCGCAATCATGTTTCCAACACCTTGACCTATCAATTCCTGATTGCTGTTGTGTTTTGTCTTTGTAATATTGTCGGCTACAACCGAGGTCAAAAGCGTGTCGATAGAGCCAAGACCAGCCAAAGTCAAGCCTGGAATTACCGACGATTTCAATACCATTCCCCAATCTACGACAGACAAGTCAATGCCATCTTTCAAAAAGAAAGGTAACGGAAATCCTGCCGGAATTTCACCAATGGTAAGTGTTGACGGGAAATCGTTTATGAATAATGATACTATCGTCATTACAATCAATGCAACCAACGTCGCTGGAATTTTCTTTGTTACAAGTGGGAACAAATATATGATAGCAATTGCTCCAAGTCCGAGCAACAATGCCGAAAGCGAAATTCCGTCGGCAACACGTTCGGGGAATTCGGTAATCATGTCAACCACCAATACTGGCGATTTAAGACCGATCAACGGATAAATCTGTTGTAAAATAATAATGATGCCGATACCGCTCATGAAACCCGAAAGCACAGGATACGGAATATAGCGAATATATTTTCCGATTTTTAAGATACCGAACAGTATTTGGAACAATCCGCAGAAAATACCTGCAAACGACATTGAAAGCAAAATTGTGCCAATGGCTTGATCAAAAGGAATCCCGCTTGCTTGTTGCGACACCCAGATACCCGAAATCAACGACGCCGTGATAACCGTCATTGGTCCCGTAGGACCGCTAATTTGCGAGTGTGTTCCGCCAAAAAGCGAAGCAAAGAAACCGAGCATCGTGGCTCCCACAAGACCGGCAAGAGCACCCACTGCACTTGCGTTAGGATCGTTTACACCACCAAATGCTTGAATACCAAATGCTAATGCCAACGGCAAGGCTACGATACCAGCCGTGATTCCACCAAAAATATCTCCTTTAAGATTGTTTGTAGATATAAAACCCATTTTAATTGATAATTGAATGTTGAAAACTTATAATCGCCTTCGGAGTGCATGCAAGTGAGTCACGTGCTCCAAAAAAGCGTGCAAACATACATTAAAATCCGTTGTGCGATACTTTTTTTTGAAAAAAAATAAATAACACTAAAAAGATTCTCAATAAAAATAGCTTTCTAACACTGCAATTTCTTCAATTGGTGCTACATCGACTTTTATTTGGACAATATAAAACCTTACAACAATGATTCAACAACCGTTTCAAAGTCTTTCAAAAACAGCATATTAGGTCCATCGCTTTTGGCGATTTCGGGATTTGGATGTATTTCGAAGAAATAACCGCTTGCCCCGAATGCTTTTGCCGCCAATGCCATTGCCGGCACAAACTGACGGTCGCCGCCTGTCTTGCCGCCTGCCGCGCCAGGGCGTTGCACGGAATGCGTGCAGTCCATAATCACCGTGGGCGTGAACTGTTTCATATC
>JAFZTG010000111.1 GCA_017618935.1 Bacteroidales bacterium
AAATCGTGTCGGATTGAATTTAGGCGAGGCGGCTGCAACTATCATTTATGGAAAATCAGAAAAATCGTTGCCTCAAAATAGCATAATCCTCACAAACGGAGCCATGGCGAACGATGCCAATCACATTTCAGGTCCGTCGCGCACTGGAGCCGGGCTTTATATTGCCTTGAAAAAAGCAATGGGAACAACATCGCCTTCCGAAATCGCCTTTGTAAACGCACATGGTACGGCAACGGCCTACAACGACGACATGGAATCGTTGGCTCTTACGAGCGCACTGTTGCAAGACAGACCAATCAATAGCCTCAAAGCCTATTTTGGTCATACATTGGGAGCAGCAGGCGTATTGGAATCGATAATATCATCGTTGGCAATAATTGACAATACTGTACTAAAAGTCAATAACTTAACAGAACGAGGCACGGTGGCGCCAATCAATTCCATCATGGAAAACCAGCGCTGTACCGAAAACAAGTTCATTAAAGCCCTTTCCGGATTTGGAGGAAGCAACGCAGCATTACTTTTCACAAAAGTTACCGAATAATGAATTTAGAACTACTATCATATTGCAGGATAACCAACGACAAAGTCATTGTAAACGGTACGGAAGAGAACATAACTCGCACTGATTCCTCGTGGTTGACCGACATTTATCACTCGAAAGCCATTTCGTATCCCAAATTTTTCAAAATGGACAACCTTGCAAAAGCAGGATTTTTGGGTGCAGAACTCACATTGCAAGCAACTGATTTTGAAAAAGATACGTTAAAGGAAAACGTTGCCGTGGTTTGTTGCAACAGCAGTTCCTCGCTCGATGACGACACGGCATATCAAAAGACAATACAAGACAGCGAAAACTACTATCCCTCGCCTGCCGTATTTGTTTATACCCTTGCCAACATTGTAACGGGAGAAATTTCCATCCGCAACAAGGTAATGGGCGAAAGTTCATTCTATATTATGAAGTCATTTGATGCAAAAGCAATCTTTTCCATTCTTTCTGGCGTATTTTCCGATGAATCAATAGATTACTGCATTTTTGGATGGACAGAATATTACAAAAACAATTGCGACGTACTTTGTATGTACATAAAGCGTTCCACTTTCAACACACTTGATTTCAATAAGTTACAAGAACTTTACGAGAAATAAGTACATTACAAAAAACTCATCTCAACTCGTCGATTTTTTGCACGACCTTCTTCTGTATCATTTGTCGTTGCCGGTTTTGATTCTCCATAGCCGACAACCTCTAAAAGCGTTTCGTCACACCCTTCTTGAATCAAAAATGCCTTGACGGACTCAGCACGTCGTAACGATAAGCTCATATTATAATTATCGTCACCCACGTTGTCAGTATGGCCTGCGATTTCCACCCGTAAATTATTTGCTTTCAATATTTTGGCAACGCGTTTCAATTCAGGAATTGAATATGGCAACAGGTCACTTTTGTCGGTATCGAAAAACAAGTTATTCAAGCGAACGGCAGCCTTTTCTTCCTTCATTTCCTTGTACGACGTAACGACAATATCTTTCGTCACCGTTTGAGCCGACTTGCCATTCGTCAGGTCTATATTTTGCGCTTGAGGATAAAATCTCTCATCTTCAACATAATAGCCATACATTTTTCCGTTGGGCAACACGGCAAAATAATTACCATTCACAGGGTCAGACTGTGATTTTTCAACCATTTCACCCGAAGTCAAATCTTCCCAAACTATCTGTGTCTCAATCGTTTTTCCTTGTTTGTCGGTGATTTTTCCCGTAACATTCACCACGGCTTCAGGACGATATTTCTCGGGAATGGTTATGTACCACAAGTCATTTTGTTTTGCACCCGTTTCGCGTGCGGCATAATAAAAATCCTTGCCATTTGGTGCGATTCTATATCCCCAGTTTTCTTCTGAAGAATTAATTTCCTTGCCTAAATTTATTGGCTCGCTCCAACAATCCCAGCACGTGTCGGCCAAACGAGTGGAAACGAACACGTCTAAATTTCCCAAACCACCGTGACCGTCGGAACTAAAATACAGGGTTTTCATATCGTGATGTAGATACGGACTTCTATCGGTATAAATAGTATTGATTGTCGGCCCCAAATTTATTGGTTTGCTCCAGCCTTTGTCAGTCTTAAGCGACACATAAATATCGGATTGATGATGAATGGCACCGTGGTACACACCCAGACTCGCATTTTGTTTGCTAAACAGATTGTAGCCTTCATCGCGTACAGAAGCAAAGATGATGGCATTTCCGTCGCTTGTAATCATTGCATCGGCCGACCAACGGGCATTGTTGATGGCATCGGAAACGCTTCTGCCCTCTTCCCAACCCATGGAACCCTTTTCCGACGAATAAATGACCCCTTCCTTGAAATAAATAAGTTTCGTTCCGTCGGTACTTGCACTAATGACCGCCTCGTTCGTCATTGGCGTTGACAATTCCCTCACGAGTGAGGGCTTCGCCCAATCTCCATTTTGCCATTCCGAAACGAAAATGTCTTCGCCACCAATATTATCAGGACGATTTTTCCCGCAGAAATAAAGATACTTATTATCGGCAGTGATTATGGGTGAATATTCGCCTCCCTCTTTCGTATTGATAGTAGAAGGAAATTCCTGAAGCGTGACGGTTTTATCATCGGTAGCCGACAAGATTTGAATTAAATTGTTGATTTCCTTACTGTTATTGCCAAAATATGGCTTATAGGTATTCACCGTCTTCAATGCTTTCTTCCAATTTTTTGCAGCCACATCAGCAGAAATCAACTTTTGTAGAACGACAAATGCCTTATCCTTTGGTGCCGCCATTTTTATGTATTCCGTGAACAACCGATAAGATTTTGCGGAATCGTAAGGTTCAATAAGTTCCAATGCATCACCTTTCGCCGCTATTTTCACATCTTTTGCAACCAAGGTGTCCAAAAAAGTGCGTGGGTATAAATCACAAAAATAATACAAGGTAAGCGATTCACCATCACGGGTAAATTCCTTATAAAAATCATACAATGTATGCTCAAAATCAATATCACGACTATATTCCACCGTCTTCATCATAAGAGCCATATCATTCTGACTTTTAGCAAGTTCCATCATTTTACGAATTGCAGGAACAGCCATCTTGTTTTTAGGATTTGCCTTCACAAATTGTTCATATTCTGAATATGTTCCGCCACCAGTTTTTTCCGAAAAAATTTTGTCAACGTACAATTGTTGTACTTGCGGCGTGTATTCGCTATTTGGATAATTTTTTATGTACGCCATAAACGCCTCGCACGTATTCTTTTTGAGAACATCCTCGTATGCCAATTTATCACGTCGCTTCATTGCCACGGACACCTCGGCTGCATTAGGATAATTCACCACATAGGACTGATATGCCTCCGCCGTGTTTTGCTTCTGTGCATCCACAAACGCCAAAGTATTTCTATACGCTATCACGCCATCAATCAAATCTTGTTTCGCTTTTTTGTAATTATTCAAGAATGCGTTGCATGCACCAATGGAATTTGAATGTATTGTTTTGTCATACAAGCGATTACACGTTGTATCCAACGCCGTTTGAATCTTTTTCTGCGTCACATATTTTGAATACTTATTTCGTTCTTCAGCCGACAAACGAGCCAATTCCAATTTCGACGTCACCAAACAATTATACGATTTATCGTAATCTACCTTTGGATATTCCTCGTGAGCATACATCAATCCCGCAACGTAATTGACCACAATGTTTTTGGGTTGTTTTTGCAATGCAGGAACGATTTTCTTCTCTAATTTATCCCAATCTTTCGCCTTATACATATCAAAATACGCATCTTGTGCCATTACAAGCGAGGTACAGCAAACAACAACTAAAACACTTAACAATCTTTTCATACCTGTTATTTTTTTATAGTAATTTCTTCATCGACGCCATCGGTATGACCAACAGAATCGACTGATACAGAATCTTTTGGCACAAACAGCGTGTGACAAGAATATGGACGATTTTTCAAACCGCGCAATGTACGCGGGAATCGACCTCTATATTGTGCAAAACTTGTATCAGCAATGACTTTTTCCATAAATAAACCGTACATTGGCAAAGCCGTTTTTCCACCTTCGCCCAACGACGACGTACGGAAATGCACGCATCGTTCTTCGGCACCTACCCACGAACCTACGACCAAATGAGGAGTAACGCCCACAAACCAGCCATCGGAGTAATTCGATGACGTACCCGTTTTTCCTCCAAAATCGGTTTCGTAGTTAAACAATTTGTAACTGAACAAATTCTGCGTCGTACCATACGGCTCGCGTAACGAAGCGATAAACATCTGTTGCATCAGGAAAACCGTCACCGAATCAAGAATTTTCTCCTTTTCGGGCTCAAAAACTTTCAACACATTTCCCTCACGGTCTTCTATGCGTGTAACAAACATTGGTTCAACGCGATAGCCATTGTTCAGCAAAGGACAATAGGCATCGGTAAGTTCCAGCAACGAAACGTCGCTTGAGCCAAGACAAATGGACGGAACGGTATCCAACGGAGATTTTATACCCATTTCGTGCGCCTGGTTTATGACCGTCTCCACTCCGATTTTTTGCGTCAGTTGAACGCTGATGGTATTCAAGGAATGAGCAAATGCGTATTTCAAGCCCACGTTTCCACCAACATACGTTCTGTCAGCATTTCGAGGCACCCACGTCTTTTTCTCGCCTTTTTCCTCATAGCGAATCGTTATAGGCGCATCGACCAAACTGTCGCACGGCGACCAGCCATTTGCCATTGCGGCAGTATAGACAAAGGTCTTGAACGAAGAGCCAGGCTGACGCATAGATTTCACATTGTCATATTTGAAATGATTGAAATCCAAACCACCCACATATGCTTTCACGGCGCCTGTTTCAGGGTCGATGGCAACCAAACCAGAATGAAGGAATCGTTTCAGATAATTTGTAGCTTCCACAAAACTGCACACCGTATCAATGTCGCCGTGCCATGAGAATAGTTTTTGTGGCTTTTTCAAATTGATATAATATTCGATAGAATCCTTGTTGCCCTTATATTTTGCGTCAAGACGGCTGTAATACCACGACTTGCGCACCACGTTTTCTATAAAATTCGGCAATTCTTTCTTGTTGGCATCAATCCACGGATTCTGATTTTTCCAATGAGCGTCGAACTGTTTCTGTACACGCTTCATGTTCTTTGCCATCGCCTCCTCGGCATACATCTGCATTGTATAATCAAGCGTGGTGTAAATTCGTAAACCATCGGAATAAATATCAAGGTCGTTTTCCTTCAACCATGGTTTCAAATACGCATACACGGCTTGTCGGAAGTAATTCGCAATACCTTCGATAGGACTTTCAACCTTATATTGCAAACGAATCGGCTCCTTCACCAACTGAACGTATTCGTCAGTTGAAATCACCTTGTCACGTTTCATAATGCCAAGCACCACATTCCTTCTGTCTAACGAGCGGTCGGGATTCAACACGGGACTATACGCCGTGGGAGCTTTCAACATACCAATCAAAACGGCACATTCATTGGCATCCAGATCTTTGGGCGACTTATTGAAAAATGTTTTGGAAGCCGCCTTTATACCATAAGAATTACTACCAAAATCAACCGTATTGAAATACAAGGTAAGCAATTCCTCCTTGGTAAAGTGCATCTCGATTCGCACCGCCGAAATCCATTCTTTCGACTTGACCACTATCATTTTCACACCTGGAATTTTCCCCAACAAACCGTGGTCTTGGTGGCGAGTCTTGAAAAGATTCTTCACCAACTGTTGCGTAATAGTGCTACCACCACGAGGATTTCCACGCAACATATCCTTCATCACGGGCAACAACGCCTTGAAATCTATGCCGTGATGCTGGTAAAAACGAGCGTCCTCGGTTGCTATCAATGTTTTTATCAACAATGGCGACAAGTCGTCATATTCCACAGGCGTGCGATTTTCGTAGAAAAATCGTCCAAGTAACTTACCGTCAGCCGAATAGACCTCCGACGCGACATTCTGTTTCGGATTTCGCAACTCCGAAATAGACGGAGAATAGCCAAACAAGTTGCAGAAGTTGATTTCTACCGCCGTCACATACAAAAACAAAAGCAAAATAAGGAACAAAAGCCAACGATACGCTTTTACATACACGGGTTTTCCCTTAGCCCAAAACCAACGAAAAACCGATTTCACAACGTGCCAAATCTTGGCTAATATCGTTTTAAAATCAATTTTAACCATTTAATCACTTACTTTGATTATTCAAACAAAGGTATAAATCAATCGTAGATACTACACCACCAACAACGGGGAGTTTTTCATTAGTTATCAACAAAGACAAATAATTGTATATTTGCACGACAATATTTTCAATGAAAAGATTCTGTACCATAGTAATTCTCATCTGTCTGACTTCGGTTGGATTTGCTCAGAAAATATTTTCGGGGAAAGTGTTCGACAACGACACGAAACTCGTATTGCCCCACGTCTATGTGGAAAACATCACTCGGCACACCGTCACCGAGTCGAATTCGTCGGGAACTTTTGAAATATATTCTTTTCCTGGCGATACGCTTATCTTCTCATTTATTGGCTATTATTGGGCAAAACACATTGTGACGATTGACAATCACGCAAACATTTTCCTCATTCCTCAAATTTACGAAATCGGTGCCATTACCAAATATTTCCCCTATTCCTACGAAGAATTGACACAAAAAGTGTTGGCTATGAAACCGACCGAAGACTCGTTGCAACTCAACCTGGAACACGAGCCATTCTTGCCCGTCAACAATCATCAACCCGGCCAACTAAGTTACACTTATACAGGGGCTATCACCGAATTATACAACGCAACCAACCGTCACGCACGAAACGCGATAAAAGCAGCGGAACTGCTCTCGCACAAGGAAAATATCTTGATTATAAACAAGAAATTCAACAAGGCGATGGTTGTTGAAATGACGCACATTCCCGACGAATATTTTGACAGATTCATTGCTTTCTGCAATTTTAGCGACGATTTTTTACTACAAACATCTGACTTTCAAATTATTATGACTATCTGCTGGCAATACGAGAAATTTACCGACATGTATCCAGAATTAAAAAATTCGTTGAATTAGAGCGTCAGAAACAATCATTGATTTCTTGTTTTTTTTTATTTTTACACAATCAATTAATAGAAGATATTTTCATTGCTCTACAACACAAAATATTGAGTATGAAAGCATTATAATAAAGATATCATTAAGGAAAAATGAATATTACGATACAAGAACACGTCATTCAACTTTACAACACAAGCTCTTCCACCCCTATCGAGAAAATAGAGTTGCTACCTGGCGCCGGTTCGTCACGCTGTTATTATAGAATATTCAGAAAAGGCGAAACGTCCATTCTTGCCTGCTACGGCTCAAATCCCGACGAAAATGAGACGTTCGTGTATTTCAGTAAGAAACTCCAAGAATCTGGCATAAACGTTCCCGAAGTGTTTGCCATAAACGACGAAAACACGATATATCTTATCTCAGACCTGGGCAATACCGACGTGTTGACGGCAAAACAGCAACTTTCCACCGAAGAAACCGAAACGTTATACCAACGAATACTTAAAGATTTAATACAGATACAAATACAAGGCGGAAAACACATTGATTTCTCCCGTTGTTTTGTCCGTCAGGAGTTTGACAGAACGGCAATGCGCTGGGATTTGTATTATTTCAAATACTATTACCTGAAAATCAGCGGAATAGAATGTAACGACCAAAAGTTAGAGGAAGATTTTGAAACAATCCTTGATTTTCTCGAACGGGCAAAACGAGACTTTTTTATGTACCGAGATTTTCAGGCACGAAATATCTTACTGAATGACAATGAATTAGGTTACATTGATTTTCAAGGCGGAATGAAAGGGCCGTTGCAATACGACGTGGTGTCGCTTTTGTATCAGGCAAAGGCAAACCTGTCGAACGAAACGCGTGAAAAACTGCTTTCATATTACGTTCAGGAACTCAAGAAACACATTGCAATAGACGAGAAAGAATTTCGTGAGCAATTTCAAGGATTTATCTTTATCAGAATCTTACAAACCCTTGGCGCGTACGGATTTAGAGGATACATACAACGAAAGGAACATTTCATTCAAAGTATTCCACAGGCATTGGCTAATTTGAAGGAGCAACTGCCCGTGATTCAGAAACTTATTTCCATTCCGTATCTTTCTACTCTCATAAATCAATTAGATGTATTAACGATTGAATAAAATTCATAAAAATGCTTACCGTAGAAATCACAAGTTTTTCATTTAAGAAAGGATATCCCGAGGACACGAGCGGAAATGGCGGCGGTTTTGTGTTCGATTGCCGCGCATTGCCAAATCCTGGACGATACAAAGAATACGCAACCGTAAACGGCACGCAACAATCTGTAATTGAGTTCTTTGCAAATTACCCAACTGAATGCGAAGAATTTCTTACTGGTGTTTATTCTCTCACTTCGCAAAGTATCAAGAAATATATCGAGCGAGATTTCACGCATTTAATGATAAACTTTGGCTGTACAGGCGGACAACACCGTTCGGTGTATTTTGCAGAACAATTGGCAAAATACGTCAAAGAAACATTTCCCGTTCAGGTTGTCGTTGTGCATAGAGAACAAAATATTCGAAAAGAATTATAATTGCAGAAATGCAAAATTATTCGCATCTCCCCATCAACCTCGTCGTATCATACGAAGACACAAATCAAAACTATTGTAATTCGAATTTCTTATCGAACAATATGATATTTCCTTCTTGGCGTCCTATTACGTGATATTCACCTTTGGGCCAGTCTTTCACAACAAGATTGACATCAAACGCATATATACCCGAATTTCTCCACATATCTTTTGCCAATATTTTCACGACCTGACCTTTATCATTTCGGAGAAATACCTGACAAGGACCATTTGTCCGCACCCGATAGGTAATTTCACCCACCAACTTCGAATAATTATCTGCATATAACAAAGTTGTATCTCTATTATTGCCATATTCTATGGTATACCAAGGATATTCAATCTTTTTCTCATGTGCGGCAAGTAATACCAACCCTCTTACATCTGCATTTTCTTCTTTGGGGTTGATAGTCAATGTGCGATTATCCGATATTGACCATATAACATCTTGCATTTTTTGGATTGGCAAACTATCGACTTTACTTATATATTCCGCCACCGCCACTAATTCTTTTTCTGCCATTTTACCTATTAAAAACGGTATGCCCTTTTTCGGTGAACTTCTATGAGCCCTGCAACAAAAACCATATACTTGTTTTTTGACCGATTGCGAAGGAGATAACTGCACTTCCAGCCTTTTTACAATTAAAATATCTTGCATTGAACTGTCAGAACAAATCAGTTTTCGTCCAGGTTCAATATAAAAGGATAGAGTATTAGACGTATTATTTTTCAAAGAAAGTTCGACGCAATATTCTTGAAAATCACCTAATCCTACTCCACTTGCACTCACCATATTAGAATCCAAAAGAGCCTGCAGGGTTGCAATTTTTGTATCCTCTTTCGGATTATTCGGCGTGAAGGCAAACATAAAAACTGCCGCTAAGCAGAAACAAAGCAACACTTTCGAAGGATTCATTTCGTTTTTAAGATTCTGTATTCTCATATTTTGTTTTTTTATTCGTTACACAAAAATATTGTTTAAAGTTCAAAAATAAAAAGATTTCTTTTACTTTTTGTTTTTAATGAAAACCATTACCACTCTCTCAACGAATTGAAGCCGTCGGCTTCGTAGTTGTATTTTAAAATGTTTCCTTCGGAATCAAAACTATATTCGGGAAGATATGGCATAACCATTTCCTCGTCAAAAACATTCCTTAGCCAACGCTTGTATTCGGCTGGCAAGCCACCTTTAATTCGTTTATAAAATTCAGGACTCACAAGACAAAGAACAACCTCATGTCCTTTGAGCGGTCCGAACGCCTCCTCGTAAAACGCTTGGTCAACTTTAATAAATGTTGACAAGCGGTCGGAAATGGCACGAGCACGGTCAGCCTCCTCCTTTTGGCGTTTTTTTAACTGTTCTAACTGTTCTGAATCTATTTTTCTTCCTTCATAGGTAATTGTGCTATCCACAAAATGATACAAAGAATCCTGTCTATCCCAAAGATAATTTTTGCGTAAGGTGTAATACGAACCATCATAAAATTCATATTCTGTTTCCTTACTACTACGAACAGGTTCAAACCCTTTCTCCTTTGACCAAGTCACCCAAATCAATGGTTTTTCTTCTCCGTTACGAGTGTATTCATTTTTTTCAATGAGAATATTTCTACCTTGAAATACTGCTTTCCAATTTGTTCCTTTTTTATCGCGAAAATACGTTCTATATTGACTTAACTGCCATTTTGAAGAATCATTACAAAAACGTGTATATGCAATTTTATTGTTTGTAAGCCTATCAAAATACCATATCGCTTCGTAATTTTCATCCTCATGGTATGACCAACACAATTCGTCACTCCTCTCTTCACTCCTACACCTTTCTGTTGTGCTGGAAAGCATCCATACATAGTCTTTGTTTATATGATATACTTTACTAATGTAACAATCACAACCATCCTTCATTATGCTTATGGTAGTATCAATCTTTTTGCTTGTATATTCAACTTTATAGGGTTCCGACTGTTTACGCACAAGCAATTTACCATAAGAATATTCAACAGAAACGGAATCTGTTTTCACCTCAAAAGAACTTACATTATACTTTTTACTGCGGTAATCATAGCCATATTTCCAGTTCTCGGAACATCCATTCTCTTTTTCTAATTGAATATTCACGTACATACCCCAATAGGATTCCCATATTTTTGCATTTGGATAATACTGCGATAGCTCTTTTTTCAGCGAATCGGCAAGCCGTTGCCTATATTCCTTATCGGCAATTGGCTGTGCCATACCCTTTATAGCAAAGAGCATAAGAACAATGGGCACTATGGAACGAAAAAGTTTCAAAATCAAAAATGTTTGGAGTTCAAAGATAAAAAGATTTTCTTTACTTTTTGTCTTCAGCGACAAAAAGTAACAAAAACCGCCGTCGACGCCACATCTTCGCTAAAAAACAGTTCATTCCGCTAAACTCTCGAAATGGCGCCGACACACAAACCACGCCGCCAAGCCGAGAGTTCTTTACGCTCCATTCTCTGTTTTTTTTAACGCTCATCTGTGGAGTCGAACCATCATCGAACGTTAAAAGACTATAATATAGGGATAATTATTGATTACCATATTGTTTCGTGTCACGACCTTCCGACTGAGTTGCGGAGCGTCAAGAAAATCAACGGAGTGTAGCGTGAAAAGAGTTGGTGCCTTAATACGTGAAAGTTTATAAAACAATGATGCGGCACTTTAACTCTTTTAGCGTAACGCAGTTGATTTTTAGCGGAGCAAGTCCGTCTTGAACTTTTGTATTACTTTTCTTTCAAGAGAACAGTAATAATTATTTCTTCACATCCCGCACAAGACGGACGAAACACTTATTGTCACGTGGTTTTGCAACCGTACTTATTTTCTCTTCGTTAAAAATCAAGCAATATGCTGTGTTATCTCCCCCTGCTGTTTCCCAATAGTATTTGGGAAAGGCAGGATAATATTTTTTTAATATTTTGTAACACGTTGCAGCCCAATAAGAACCATCTCCGTTGGAAATATTTGGTAAAAAAACAGCCCCCATGGATTCCATTTCTGTCCATTCGTCTAACGTGTAATGTTTATTTTTAGATTCGTCGGTAGTAGAGGCAAAGTGTACGGTATCTATCTTTGCCCAATTATCAGGTAAGAGTATCAATCCCATTGTTCCATTTACATGAGCAACATTTCGCAACATCTCGGCATTTGTTCTTTTACAAACTAAATAAAACCATTCTCTTTCGGTAAGTGTTCTCCACATTTCACTTTTATTACCACCATTTAAGATGGCATTATAAACACCCCAATCATAATTTGTCCCTGCTATATCATTATGTTTGGAAAAATAAGCGTATCTGTCATCCTTTATCTTTTTGTAGCCGCTCTTTCCCCAACCAAATAAATCAATCCAAAAGTCATTTTTTAAATAACTATTTCTATAATCCGCCTCCACACAATCCCATTGGTGTTCCGCAAACCGCCACGTGTTCGTGCTTGCCTGATATTGCAGATTTCCTTGCGAGAAATAGACCTTGGTGCTGTCGCTCACCGAAAATTCGGCAAGAATTGCTCCATCCTTTACAGGCGATTGGGCTTGGGCTACAAAGGATAGCAACAGAAAGGGCAATAAGGAACGTAAAAGTTTCAAAATCAAAATTGTTTGGAATTCAAAAATAAGAAGATTTCTTTATTTTTTTCTTTCAAGAAAAAAGAATCTAATCGAATTCAGCATTAAGGTCTGTCATCAATTATTCTCCGCTCAAGCTTCTTAAAAACTCTGGCTTTAGAAAAGGCTTTATTTCTTCAAAGGAAAATTCTCATAACTAATATGTTATCAAATTGGGAGCATATAAATGCATCGCATAAAATTTGTCTTTGTCATCAAATACTAAATAGCAATAAACATAGTCTTCGTCTTTTTTTACTATCAGACACATTTCTTTTCCATAACGAAAGTCGTCAATCATTTCATCGTGCAAAAACATAGATGACAATCTGAAGAATTTTGATACCTCAGAAAGATTAGTTCGTTCGGTTAAATTTATGGTTGAATCGTTCTTTGTTATTTTTATAACCTTATCCTTATGAATTGCCTAAAAGAAATCCACAATGTTTTGTTTATCAATTTATTACAAGTATTTTTATAAAAATTTCACAAACTTTTTGCCAACATTTTATAAACCTTCTTTTTTACAAAAAATCAATAACTAATTTGCTGATAATACAAAGAGTTTCGAGCGTCTTTTTGAATAGACATCTTCTTTTTCTAAAATATCCTCTCCACGTCAAAGCATACGCAGTCCTCGTTAAACTCAAAACGAATATCTTGTGTAGGAACTACTATTGTTTTGCAATGTCTATCAACAATGAGGAATGCTTTGTCTTGTATGCTGTAGGCTATCACATTTTGAAAAACACCACGAAAATCGTACAAAAATGGTGATTGGGCAATTACATCGGAAAGGTCGGTAGCATTCCACTCGCATTGATTGATGAATTGCGATACCTCATATATGTTTTGCGCTTGGAACGGTAGCATTTTAGTTTGTTTGGAACTCACAAAATAAGGCACACTAAACTCCGACAAATACTCAAATTGACCATATGGAAATGGTGTTTTGTTGTTTTTTGTTGGTACTGCTTTTAGGTTGTTTCCAAATGCCGTTTCCAAAAAGAAATCATTCTCATTCCAAAACAAATAATAGTCTCCACAACACGTTACAAGATTTCCTATGCCACAATACAT
>JAFZTG010000112.1 GCA_017618935.1 Bacteroidales bacterium
AATCGTCAAGACCGTATTCCATACTGAAATATGCAATACGAGGAGTTTTTGCATCTGGCTGAACAGCCATATATTCGTTGTATTTTTTCAATACCGCATTGTAACGAGAAATGAAACCAGGGTCTTGCTCCAATTGTTTCAATCTATCGGCACGAATACCTTTCAGTACGGCGATAGGATTTTGCGTTTTTGCCCATAGTTTTTCATCTATTTCCTGAAACAATTCCATTGCTTCATAGTTCCACGTCCACCAAAGATTATTAGCCAAAACGCTTAAATCTTCCAAATTTTTCGGGAAAGTTGACTGCACGATCACACTTCTCCATTGTGGATCGTTATGTCTGTTTTGATTTAAATTAGCTGCCATTTACAGTTTTATATTTATGTTATTTATTATTTTTTAGTTGTTTTCTTGGTTGTCTTTGCACTTGCTTTTTTTGCAACCTTCTTTTCTGCCGTTTTCGAAGCGGTGGTTTTCTTGGCAACAGTTTTCTTCGTCTCAACTTTTTCTGTCGCTTTCTTTGCTACCGTTTTCTTGGCAGTTGTCTTCTTTGCAACCTCTTTTTTAGGAGCCGATTTTGCAGGTGCTTTCTTTTTCGTTTCTGAAGATTTTTTAAGAACGCCACTCAATTCTTCCAAAAGTTCCTTTTGTTTCTTGTACTCGTTCTCCAATTCTTCCTTAGACAACAAGCTGAAACGTGAACTAACCGGATATTGGTTCAAACGTTCCTCAAAATCCGAAACGATATTCATATAATTGATAAACGCTTCGTATGGCGTTTGATACGGACTTGATACCTGTTCGTGGTTGAAATACTTGGTACTCATATAATCCAAGTTCTCGCACGCCTGCAATCTGTCCCAATCTCTTGTCAATGCTGCGTCATCAACAGAACGAACCATTTTTTGCAAAGCGTTGATTGCATTGAATGCCTGACGTTGCAAATTGTTACCCAACCAAGCCGACAAATCGCGTTCCTCATCAGCATTCGACGAATATTGAGGTACGCTCAATACCGAAATTGGTTGCAAGTTCTTAACGATTTCCGAAGGAGTGGCAAATTCCACATATTTATTGTTGACAATGATAGACACAAACGCCTTGAAGAAATCGAATATGCCAGACTCTTGCTTGTTATACTCGCCAAACGTCTTGTAATTCATAAACACGTTGACAACTTCCTCTTTCTCCAACGATGAACAAATCCACGCAGCATATTTGTCAGCCGTCAAAGGCCATTCGCTCCAACGTTGGTTAGAGAAACGCAATGAAATGTCATCGCTCAACTTATAGTTACGAAGAAGTATTTTCAAACGAGGGTTTCTGTCGCAGCAATATACGAAATTCGGGCTCTTCCAACCCAAAATTTGGTCAGAACCTTCGGCCAACACGCCTTTGAAGCCCAATTCCACCAATTGTTCGCCAATTTCGTCAGAAAAAACCAAACCAGTGTTTTTGAACACTTTTGGTTCTTGACCGAACAACGACTTGATTTTGTCAGCATTCTCCTGAATCTGACGTTTCATCTCGTCAAAATTGTTAGTCACCGACACCAACGAATGAGTATCAACTTCGGTCACAAATTCCACACAGCCCGTTTTTGCCAATGCCTTGAAGCCGTCCAACACTTCGGGAGTGTACATCTCAAATTGTTCCAAGGCACTACCCGTGATAGAAAAACTTACCTTCAACGCCTTCTTGTTCTCCTTGATTAAGGACAACAACAACTTGTTCATTGGCACGTAACAACGCTTTGCAATTGCCAACGCATTCGATTTATTGTAAAAGTCATCATAATAGTAATGATCCACTCCAATATCGAAGAATCTGTAATTTCTCAACTTGAATGGTTGGTGAACCGAAAAATGCAAACAAATGTTCTTCATAACCTTTTATTTTTCTGACAATTTTTTATAAACCTCTTTGATTCTCTTTGCAGCATTATCCCATTTAATACTGTCAACTTCTTTCTTACCATACTCTCTAAACATCTGTCCTAACGCCTCGTAGGTAATGATACCGTAAATGGCGTCGGCCATAGAGTCAATGTCCCAAAAATCAACCTTGATGGCGTGTTTCAACACTTCTGCCACACCCGACTGTTTTGAGATAATCACAGGAACATTGGAACGCATAGCTTCCAACGGCGAGATTCCGAATGGTTCCGAAACCGACGGCATTACATACACGTCGCTGATTGAAAGCATGTGAATCACATCGTCGCCACGCAAGAAACCTGTGAAAAAGAAATTCTTCGAAATCCCCAATTCTGCCGCACGCCACATCATCTTCTCCAACATATCGCCGCTTCCCGCCATCACAAACTTGACGTTCTTCTTGCGTTGCAACACCTTTGCTGCAGCTTCAAGGAAGTATTCAGGACCTTTTTGATATGTGATACGTCCCAAGAATGTCACGATTTTG
>JAFZTG010000113.1 GCA_017618935.1 Bacteroidales bacterium
AATGCCTCCATCGAATGCTACAACAGCGTACTCGCGAATTGCGAATATTCCATTGTGAACGTGCAAGGTGGCTCATTCCACTCGGTGCATAACACTATTTATAATGAAGGGACTCCACAGGGACGGAAATATTTTTCGTCGGTTTCTATCAGCGACTACAAAACCGACTCAACCACCACGCTCACTAAAAAAGCTGAATTCTACAATACAATTATTGTAGGCTCAATGTCGAATGAAATCACCATTACCGCGGAAAACGGCGACAATTCCATGCCGTGCGTGTTCCAAAACTGTCTGCTCCGCGACACATATACAAAAGCCGACAGTACATATTATATTGACAACGTGTTCTACGACCGTGAAAAAACACTCTTTACGCAACCGGGAGTTTATACGCTTGATTCGCTTTCGCAGGCAATCAACATTGGAAAGCTGGAGTTCGCAAACTCCCACCCCACCGATTTGCTGACACATTCCCGTACCGCCGACGGCAACCCTGACGCTGGAGCCATAGAATATTATTATGAAGAAAAGAAAGAGTAAACTATTTCTGATATTTTGTTTTTTGAATCTATGCTGTTTCGCACAACAGCCTGATTTTCTATTTATGTCGTATAATGTTGAAAATCTGTTTGATACGATAGACAATCCTCACAAAAACGATGACGAATTTTTGCCAACAGGCGAGAAAAAATGGAATTCATATCGTTACCATAAAAAGTTGCGTGACATAGCAAAAGTGATTGTAGCCGCTGGACAAGACTGGCACAATCCCGACGTGATTGGTCTGTGCGAAGTTGAGAATGACACGTGTTTGAAAGATTTGATTCACAAGACTATACTGTCAAATCTTCATTATAACTATATCCATTACGATTCCGAAGACGCACGTGGAATTGACGTCGCATTATTATATAATGAACAAACATTCAAGCCGATTTTTCATCAGCCGCTGCGGGTTGTTTTCGACGACGACACAAGCCGTAAAACTCGTGATATTCTGTATGTTACGGGAATAATAACTGCCACGAACGATACAATCCACATTTTTGAATGTCATTTTCCGTCGCGCCGTGGTGGAAAAATCGAAAGTGAACCGTATCGCATGGCGGCGGCACATGTTGTCCGTAACAAAATTGACAGTATTTATTCGAAATATTTTCGCCCATACATTCTTGTTTCTGGCGATTTTAACGACTCGCCAACAGACAAAAGCATACTGGAAGGCATTAAAGTGATAGGTCTTGCAGCTGCGAAACTCCCAATTATCAGCAATTGCCTTTATGGGCTTGATGACATGAATGCCGAAGGCACGCACAAATTTCAGGGAGAATGGGAATTTTTGGACCAGGCAATGGTGAGCTGGCATTGGCCATTTGAATATACGATTCAGTATCAAGTTCTTCAAAACGAATTTTTGCTGAAAAAAAGCGAAAAAACAGGTGAAAGCAGTCCGTACCGAACATATCTCGGGCCCTATTACAAAGGCGGTATCAGCGACCATTTGCCAATAATTGTTTCGTTTAAGAAAAATGACCGCAAGCAGATAGAAGAATCACAAACAAGTGGCAAATGATTCATCGCAATTGGCAACAATCGTTTTCCCAAAACAAATGTGCCGTTAGGCACAAAATATTGGTAGAAACAAAATTCCCACCACCTGAGTTTTCGTTCAACAACCATCATTTTTCAGTTATCCAATAAAATTTTTGCTCATTTCTTTTTGCTGAAATCAAAAAAATTGTAATTTTGTGGTAACGTACAAATTAAAATAAATATAAATAAAAGATTGTATGGCTGAAAATATTGGAAAAATAGTTCAAATCGTTGGCCCTGTGGTTGATGTTAGTTTTGAACAAGAAGGCAGCTCTCTCCCAAGTATTAATGATGCACTTGAAATTACAAGACCTGATGGTCAAGTAGTTGTGTTGGAATGCCAACAACACATTGGAGAAAACACTGTTCGTACTATTGCAATGGATTCCACCGACGGTATGTCGCGCGGAATGGATGTGGTTGCTAAAGGTGCGCAAATCACAATGCCTGTGGGCGACAAAGTTCGTGGACGTTTGTTCAACGTGACTGGTGACGCAATTGATGGTATTGGTGTAGTTTCGAAAGAAGGCGGTTATCAAATTCACGCTAACCCACCTGAATATGAGAAACTTTCAACGAGTACCGAAGTGCTTTACACAGGTATCAAGGTTATCGACTTGATTGAGCCATACTCAAAAGGTGGTAAGATTGGTTTGTTCGGTGGTGCCGGTGTAGGTAAAACCGTGCTTATCCAAGAGTTGATCAACAACATCGCGAAGGCGCACAATGGTTTGTCGGTGTTCGCTGGCGTGGGTGAACGTACTCGTGAAGGTAACGACTTGCTTCGTGAAATGATTGAAGCAGGCATTGTTAAATATGGTGATGAATTCAAAGAAAGTCTTGAAAAAGGCGGTTGGGATATTGACAAAATCGACAAGGAAGGTTTGAAAGATTCTTCGTTGGCGATGGTGTTCGGACAGATGAACGAACCACCTGGGGCACGTTCACGTGTGGCTTTGTCGGGTTTGACTATCGCTGAAAACTTCCGTGACGGTGACGAAAAATCTGGCGGTCGTGATATCCTGTTGTTCATCGACAATATCTTCCGTTTCACTCAGGCTGGTTCCGAAGTTTCGGCTTTGCTTGGCCGTATGCCATCGGCCGTAGGTTATCAACCTACGTTGGCAACAGAAATGGGTCTTTTGCAGGAACGTATTACATCAACGAAACGTGGATCAATCACTTCGGTACAAGCAATCTATGTGCCTGCCGATGACTTGACAGACCCTGCTCCGGCAACAACGTTCGCCCACTTGGATGCGACGACTGTGTTGAGCCGTAAGATTGTTGAGTTGGGTATCTACCCTGCCGTTGATCCATTGGAATCGACTTCACGTATTCTTACGCCTGAAATCGTGGGCGACGCTCACTACAATACGGCACAAAGAGTCATCAACATTCTTCAGAAAAATAAGGAATTACAAGATATTATCGCGATTCTTGGTATGGACGAACTTTCGGAAGAAGACAAGTTGGTGGTTCACCGCGCACGTCGTGTACAACGTTTCTTGTCGCAACCATTCCACGTTGCAGAACAGTTTACAGGTATGCAGGGTAAATTGGTTTCGATAGAAGACACTATCAAGGGCTTCAATATGATTATCGACGGTGAAGTTGACCAATATCCTGAAGCAGCATTCAACCTTGTTGGTACAATCGAGGAAGCTATTGCGAAAGGTGAAGAAATGTTGAAAAACACTAAATAATTGTAACTATGACAATTGATATAATTACACCGACAGAAAAATTGTTCTCTGGCACAGCCAAAAGAATCAACCTGCCCGGAAGCAAAGGTTCCTTCGAAATTCTCGAAAACCACGCTCCCATTGTTTCAACTCTTGCCGCAGGAAATGTGGTGATAGTTGACGAACAAAATCAAGAGCAGACATTCGCAATTACTGGCGGTGTGGTGGAACAAGTGCAAAACAAAGTAATTGTATTGGTTGAATAGCGTACTTGTTAACTCGCACACAAAGAGCTGTCAAATTAATTGGCAGCTCTTTTTTTTTATTTCCGCTAATTGCATTTGTTTCTGCATTATAATTATACAAATCGAATAATGTGATTTGCATAATTTGAAAAAATAATAATAGAAAACAGATGTATATTGTACTGGATTCGGACAGTTTTGCTGTAATGATTTGTTCACTCCCCTGTTCATTTCTGTTTACAACCAGAAAAATTTAGTGAATAAATTTTCCAATAAAATTGTACTAAAATTTTTGGAATAAATAAAATCTATTGCGGTAAACAAGATTTTGAATTATGCAAAAAAATAAGCACGTTTGATTGAGAAATTATAAACATAAAAAGGAACAGATGAACACGAAAAAATAATAAACAATTCTCTGTTTATCCGATTTTACGGCAGTTTGTTAATAATTCAAAATAAAGATTGATTTTCAGAAAATTAAGAATTTCATAACCTGTTTATATTTGTTCCTAACTTTCTTTTTATGTTCAAAACAAGTAAAATCGAAAAAAAATTAAAACCAATTCACCGCCCTATAATAACAACCATATAGTTTTAAATAAATAAAAAATAATATAATATTTTAATTGTGTGGAAATGGTTTTGAAAACTGATGCGGAAAAATGGTTGGTCGTTTCCGAAATTTGTAATACATTTCACAAAAATTTTAGTTGTGATGAAACTTAAGATTGTAAACAAATCAAAACATCAGTTGCCAGCATATTCTACAGAATATTCGGCAGGAATGGATTTACGTGCGAATATTGACGAACCAGTGGTGCTTGCTCCAATGCAACGTGCTATAATCCCTACGGGATTATTTATAGAACTGCCTGAAGGCTACGAAGCACAAATTCGGCCAAGAAGTGGTTTAGCTGCAAAATTTGGCATTACGGTGCTCAATTCTCCAGGAACGATTGATGCCGACTATCGTGGCGAAATAAAAGCTATTTTGGCGAATCTTTCCACTGAGCCGTTTACTATTAACGACGGCGAAAGAATTTGTCAAATGGTGATTGCACAATATGCCAAAGCCGAAATTATTGAAGTTGAAGAATTATCGGAAACGGTAAGAGGCGAAGGTGGATTTGGGCACACAGGGGTGAAATAATTATTAATTATGAGTTATGATTTAGTAGAGATGAATTAATTCGTTTCTACAGTAAAAAATAAAAAAAAATGAATCTGATTATTCCAATGGCCGGTATGGGAAAACGAATGCGTCCTCATACGCTTTCGATTCCTAAACCGTTGATTCCTGTAGCGGGAAAACCGATTGTACAACGTTTGGTTGAAGACATTTCGCGCGTATGTAAACAGCATATCGACGAAATAGCGTTCATTATTCATCCAAGTTTTGGTAACGATGTTGAACAAATGCTGTTGAACATAGCGAAATCGTTGGGTGCAACGGGTAAAATTTGTTATCAGGAAGAACCGAAAGGAACTGCACACGCGATTTTATGTGCTGGCGATTCTTTGCGTAACAATGTGGTTGTGGCGTTTGCCGACACGTTATTTATTGCTGATTTTAATCTTGATACAACAAAAGATTCCATTATTTGGGTGCAAAAAGTTGCTGATCCGTCGGCGTTTGGTGTGGTAAAACTCAATAATGAAGGTATGATTACCGATTTTGTTGAAAAACCGAAGGAATTTGTTTCCGACCTGGCAATCATTGGAATCTACTATTTCAAAGATGGCAAAAATCTTCGTGCAGAATTACAGTATTTGATTGATAATAATGTAATTAAAGGTACTGAATACCAGTTAACCGATGCATTGGAAAATATGAAAAATAAGGGTCTTGCGTTCTATACTGGCGAAGTAAACGAATGGCTTGATTGCGGAAACAAAAATGCAACGGTGCAAACAAATCAACGCGTTTTAGTGAATTGTGGAAGCGAAATTTCAAAAGAGGCAGAAATAGTCAGTTCGCAGATAATTGAGCCGTGTTTCATAGCAAAAGGGGCTAAAATAGTCAATTCTGTAGTTGGTCCGTATGTTTCGGTAGGAGAGGGGACGGAAATTTTAAATTCCGTTGTTTCAAATTCTATCATTCAAACTAACAGTGTGTTGTTAAATGTGAACATTACAAATTCAATGGTTGGAAATTCAGTAAAAATGCAAAAAACAGCCGAAGAACTGAGCGTTGGGGATTATAATGAGTTGTAAGAATTAATGGTTGAATCAATGTAAAATTATAAAAATGGAAGAAAAAATAATTTATGAGGGTTCTCCATCGCAATGGACAAACTTTAAGATTTTTTTCCTTTGCGGATTATTTTGTTGGCTAATCATACCGATTTTCATAGCTTTATACTATTATTTTGAGACAAAATGTACAAGAACAACCATCAGTACTAAACGTATAATTGTAGAGCGCGGATTGTTTTCCAAACGTACTGATGAAATTCTTTTGAAAAGAGTAACGGATACAAAATTATTTGAACCATTTCTTTTACGTATTCTTGGATTATCAAATTTGATGGTATATTCTACTGATAAAACTCGTCCTGAGCTATTTGTTGCTGCAATTCGTAATGGAAGAAATATTTGGAATGAACTCCGTGCAGCGGTAGAAATAGAACGTAAAGAGGTACGCGAATTTGAACAAAGATTTGCTTAATATTTATTGGAGCGTTAAAAACCTTTTTCCAAAGGCGGGGCTGGTGCAGTTCCGCCGATTTTTTTCATAGAGTCACGTAAAAGTTTTCACTATACTGAAAACTTTTTTTAAAAACTGCGAAAGTTTTCAGTAGTAACATCAGAATGTAGCATTCATTTTCATCATCTTTTTCTCAAAATACTCCGTTTTCTGACATTTCATGCCGAAAATAGGCTTTTAAAATGGGCAAACTGGGTCATTTTAGTGGTGATTTTACTCGTTTGTCAAGAGAATTTCAGAAAAAATTTAGCCTATTTTACAAAACAAAACTAAATAAAAAGTAACTAAACACCTAAAAAGTGAGTAAAATCAGCACTTAGAGGGCTATTGGGTATAGACAACTTAAATTTTTTATGCATCTTTGTCGAGGAAAAAAATGATATTAAACGATAATAATAGAAATATTTATACCAGAATGAATGAGGTTAATATAGAGGCACTTGCGCAAGAAGTGAGAGGGTTACGCAACGAGATTAAAGAATTGCAAGATGTATTACAAAAGAATTTTTTACAGA
>JAFZTG010000114.1 GCA_017618935.1 Bacteroidales bacterium
CGTGATTACCAAGACAAATTGGCTTCGCTTGAGCAGGAAAACAAGGTTGCTAATATGACTGCTTCCGAAATCAAGCGTTACATACTTACTGCCGACGATGAACTCAACGACAAGACGAGTTTTACCGACTATGCCAAACGACACCTTGAAAAGTATTCGGGAAATACCCGACGTACTTACGAGTACACTCTGCGTTTGCTCGACCAACATTTCAACGGAAATGTGATATTCTTCAAAGACATTACCGTTGGCGTTCTTCGTGATTTGGAAGCAGAATGGGGTAAAACTATGGGCGTTTCGGCTCGTAGTATCAATTTCCGAAACATTCGCACAATTTTTAACCGTGCCATCGACGATGAAGTAACCGATAACTACCCATTCCGTAAGTTCAAAATCAAAGTTTCGCACAAAGAAAAGGATTATATGCCTGTGGATTGTATGAAAAAACTTATGGAACTTGAATTTCCCGAAACAGAATACCTTAATGAACTGACAAGGGATATGTTTCTATTGTCATTTTACCTGTGTGGCGTGAATTTCAACGATATTTTTTCGTGGGGAAACGAGGTGCTTCATAAAAATAAAATCGTGTTTGTGCGTAAGAAAATTGCTTTCCACGAACCCGATGAGATAAAGATAGCCCTGCAACCCGAAGCAAAAGCAATTTTACAAAAGTACAAGGGAGATAAGAATTTGCTCAACTTGGCAGAAAAATACAACAACAACTACGATAACCTCTATGGCTATATGAAGCACCGTATTGGCAAGATTGGCGAAAAGGCAGGTTTCCCTAAACTCACTATGTACTACGCACGATATTCGTGGGCTACCTATGCCGACCAACTTGGCATTGATGAAAAGGTTATTTCAAAATCTTTGGGACATACTGACCAAAGCGTTGCAGGACGGCACTATATCTCGTATGATTGGAAACGCACCGACGAAGCAAACCGAAAAGTAATTGATTACGTACAGGCACAATAGTTTGACGGTGATTTGACCGTGATATGATTGGGGAATGACCAATTTAGACCGTGATTTGACCGTGAATAGACGGTGATTTGATTGTGATTTGACCGTGATTTGATTGGGATTTGACGTATTGGGTCAAATCACCGTCAATTCTCCGTCAAGTTTTTATCGTGGAACGGTCTAAAAATATGGGATTTTGGTCAATTTTCGGTCTAATTTTATCAATTCACCGTCAAAGCACGGTCAAGCATAAAAAAAGCAAAAAAGAAAAAGGAACGGCAAATAACACCACATAACCAATAAGAAATATATAACCAAAAAGCGTGTAGATTTAACGCCATCAGAATGAAAGAAGCAACCGCTCCTTTTCTTTATTGCGTTGCAAAGATAGAATCTTGTCTTGATTCTCACAAGAAAAAACGACAAATTTTTACCTGTAAATTATTGATATACAAACAACTATAAACAAAACCAAATATCAACAAATAACCATAAACAATGATAAATAAAATCCAATCTTGAGTTGTTTTTTTCATTTTTGCAGAAAACATTATGATTTACGGTTACATTAGAGTTTCGTCTGACAAACAGACGGTTGAAAATCAACGTTTTGAGATTAACAACTTTTGCAAACGAGAGAATTTGCAAATAGATGGTTGGATTGAAGAAACTATTTCGGGAACAAAGAATTACAACAAACGGCAGTTAGGTGTTTTGCTTAAAAAAGTGAAAAAAAATGATTTGATTATTTGTGCCGAACTTTCACGACTTGGCAGGAATTTATTTATGATTATGGAAATACTAAATATCTGTATGAACAAAGAATGTAAGGTTTGGACGATAAAAGACCATTTCCGTCTTGGCGACGATATTCAAAGCAAAGTGTTGGCGTTTGCATTTGGTTTGAGTGCGGAAATTGAACGTAATCTGATTAGCCAACGTACCAAAGAAGCACTTGCTCGGAAAAAAG
>JAFZTG010000115.1 GCA_017618935.1 Bacteroidales bacterium
AATCGGCCATAACCCGTCATTGATTGAATCATATTCTTTAAATTTTATACAAAGAACACAAAAAAAAACGGAAAATAGAAATGTTGCCATTGAAAAAATATTGAGAGGATGTACACATCGTTTCTACCAACAGCATCACGGAATTTGTAGAGACGCCATATTATGCCGACTCACATTTATCAAAAAAATTAGTGAATAACTTGGTGATAATACAAATACAGAAACAAACGTTTTACTAATTCAAATTTATATATTTGCGTGTTAAATGTTGAATTATGGTTCGTAATTGTTTTTTTACTTTCATATCGATACTCTTCATAGGAATCTTGTCCGTTTCGGCACAGACAAAAAGTACAGAAATACAGACAATTAACTCGGTACAATACTATATTCACACCGTACAGGCAAAAGAAACCTTTTACGGTTTGAGCAAACTCTACGGCGTTTCCATCGATGACATTCAAATGAGCAACGACAACCTTCGCTCGCTTTCCATTGGTCAACAGATAAAAATTCCCGTAGTGGCTGAAACTGCCGCAGAATCACAATATAAGGACGGCGAACTCATCGTTAAGAACGGGCAGTCGTTCGTCGTTCACAACGTACAGCAAGGCGAGACGATTTATGCCTTGGCTCGCCATTACCAGACGTCGGCAGGACAAATCCTTGCGGCAAATCCTGCTATCAACAACGGACAAATTGCCATCGGCCAACAATTGTTCATACCATTCTCCGGCACGGTTGTCCCTCCACACAATATTGCTCCACAAAATGCTACCACCACTGTCAACGATAATCCTTATGACACGACAAATCAACAAATAGCACAAAATGACACAACAACAATTGTGAAAAAAAACGATGTGTACATAAGTCTTATGTTGCCCTTCTTCCTTGACAAAAATACACAACAGAGCGACGAAGGCATCATTAACAAACCAAAGGAAATTTATACCCACACATATCAATTCCTTGAATACTACGAAGGCGTGCTTATGGCGATTGACACACTGAAAAGCCGCGGAATGAACATCACGTTAGATGTGATTGAATCAAACAACGACTCTACATCAATCAATATCAGCAAGATAAAAACGAACACGAATCTGATTATCGGGCCTGTTTTCCCGAAGACATTTCCTGCCGTAGCCGGTTTTGCGAAACGACATTCCATTCCTATCATTTCTCCCCTTTCTACCGAAGAGACCAATGCCACGAATCCGTTTGTCGTTCAAATGAACACGCCACAAAAGTTCCGCTTCAAGGCAATGGTCGATTATATAATTCAACACAACGATCATACGCACGTGTGTATAGTATACAACAACGAATCGTTGGAGAAAAAAAGCATGAATTTATGCAAGGCTGCATTCAACGAACGGAAAAGCGACTTGGAATCAAAACATATCTCATTTGAGGAAATCTATTTCCCGTCGGCAGGAACTGCGGGCTTAGACAGAGCATTGAGCAAGAAAGAAAATGCAATCGTTGTCGTTTTGTCGAAACAACAAGCATTTGCCAACAATATCGTGACAAAACTATATCAAGCATCAAAATCGCATAAAATCGAGTTATGGGGATTACCACAATGGGAAACCTACGAAAATCTGGAATTGGATTTCTTGTATGACCTAAAATTCAAACTTGTCACAAGTGGCGAGGTTGACTACACGTCTCCCCTTGCAAATCAGTTCATCAAACGATATAGAGAAAAATACGGCACGGAGCCGACGAAATTCAGTTTCCAAGGATATGACCAAATGTTGTACATTGTAAACCAATATGCAACGACAGCCGATTTCATCAACGATTTAGTACAAGACAGCACGATTGACGGGTTATACAACGACTTCAAATTCTTCAGAAAAGACGGAGCCACGGTCAATACTGCATCGTTCATCGTGGAATACGACAAGGCAACGTTCAACCGTTACACAACTGCTTATAATCCAAATAATTAACCACGTATGGCATCACCAGCGGTTTTAGGACGAGGAAACCTACAAAAACTTTTATTGGCTTATTCAGGACCGGCAATATTGGCTATGATGGCCATGTCGGTTTACAATATAATCGACAGCATTTTCATAGGACGAGGCGTAGGTGCGTTGGCACTTTCAGGTTTGGCAATCACCATGCCCATCATGAACCTATCGGCGGCGTTCGGCGCTATGGTCGGTGCTGGCGGAGCGACGCTCACCTCAATCAAGATGGGCCAACAAGACTACGACGATGCGACAAAAGTGTTGGGTAACGTGGTGTCACTCAACCTGATACTTGGTTTTGTGCTGATGTTTCTTGGGCTTTATTTCATTGACGAACTACTCTACTTGTTCGGAGCAAGCGAAGACACTATTCCCTATGCACGAGACTTTATGCAAATCATTTTATTGGGTAACCCCATTACACATTTGTATCTTGGACTGAACAACGAAATCCGTGCCTCTGGCTATCCTCAAAAAGCGATGAGAATCACACTGTTAACTGTCGTGATTAACGCTGCATTGGCGCCAATCTTCATTTTCGTATTCAACTGGGGAATCCGTGGAGCCGCATTGGCAACCGTATTGGCACAAACCGTAGCATTGATTATTGTGTTGGTTCACTTGGCTAACAAGGAAAATTTCCTTCATTTCAAACGTGGATCGTTCCGCATTATCAAACGAATCACGGGTGGCATACTTTCGATTGGAATGGCTCCATTCACATTACACTCGTGTTCGTGCATCATTATCATACTCATTAACAACCAGTTAGCAAAGCATGGCGGCGATATGTCAGTTGGTGCATACGGAATTGTGAATCGATTAGTCATGCTGTTTGCCACAATAGTAATGGGACTCAACCAAGGTATGCAACCGATTGCGGGTTTCAACTACGGAGCACAAATCTATTCCCGTGTGAGAAAAGTGCTGAAACTTACCATAATATATGCCACAATCGTCATGGGATTCGCATTTGCCATCGGCGAAGGAATTCCACGTTTATTGGTGCAAATTTTTACCGACGACGAAGAACTTATCAGTCAGTCAATCATAGGATTACGTATGACCGTACTCCTCTTCCCCGTTGTCGGTTTCCAAATGGTTGCATCGAACTTTTTCCAATCTATAGGAAAAGCCTCCACAGCCGTTTTGCTGTCGGCTTCGCGACAATTATTGATTTTGATACCTCTTTTGACCATATTACCAAATTATTTGGGGACACTTGGAGTGTGGGTTTCCATGCCAATTTCCGATGGATTGGCAACCATATTATCCACATTCCTATTGACGAAAGAGATGAAAAAATTTAGGACATTGCAGGACAAACCATTTTCTCTTGAAGAAAAACAAAAATAAAAAGTCATGGAAAATATCATCATCAGCATCGGACGGCAATTTGGAAGTGGCGGAAGAGTCATTGGCAAGGCACTTGCCCAAAAACTCAATTTTGATTATTACGACAAGGAATTATTGACCTTGGCGGCAAAAGAGAATGGCATTTCGCCAGAATTTTTTGAACATTCCGACGAAAAATCCTTTCCTCTATTGGAACAAGCGTCACATTGGTTTGAGAACTTAGGAATCAATAACCCATTCAGTTCCAGCGTATTATCGAATGATGCATTATTCAAGATGCAATCCGACACAATAAAAAAACTTGCCGAAGAAAAATCTTTCGTCATTTTAGGTCGCTGTTCCGACTACATTCTCCGTGACAATCCAAACTGTATCAGCATTTTCCTTCATTCTACCGAAGAAGAACGGGCAAAACGCATTTGCGAGAGAATGCAAATCACCGAAGAAGAAGCAATTGTCCGTATGCACGAAGAAGACAAGAAACGTGCGGCATACTATAATTTTTATTCAAACAAAATTTGGGGTGACGCAAAAACCTACAACCTGTCTATCGACATCTCTAAATTAGGAGAAACACAGACGTTAGAGTTCATTTTGGCATACATAAAAAAGAGATTTCCCGAAAGATTTTAAATCTTGTGAAAAACACGTAGAAAATTCTATCGTAGATAAGATTTTTTTCATTATATTAGCAAAAATTTTTGTGAAGTGGAAAGAATCTTACATATAGCAATCGCATTAGTATTGGCCCTCCCCGTTTTTTCTCAAGAAGCGGAAGAAAATACCGAACGAATAGAAGAAACGCAGATTGTTGAACAACCTCAAGCAACCCCAATAGTTGAGCAAAGCCAACCCAGCAACGACATAGCAACTGGAGGAACTATTACGCCTCATTTTTCGTGCGATTATTTGCACGGAAAACTTTTCAAGGCGAAAGACATTCCTAACACCATCGGCTCAAATTATTTCCAACTATCGGCTACATTAAGCACGGGAACGCAACCTGGCAGTTATTTCAACTGGTACAAAAAACCAGAAATAGGACTTACGTTTATGTGCGGATTGCTGGGTAATTATGACGTTTTGGGTTCCGTGTTTGCCCTTTACCCTACGTGGAAATATTCCTTTTTTGAAACATCAGACATCGGTTTGAGCATTAAATTAGGTACTGGATTGGCTTGGTTTACAAATCCTTACGACAAATTTGACAATAGCGGAAATACGTTAATCGGTTCGCATTTGAACAACGGGACGGAAATCGGGCTCAATGCGTGGTTTCGTTTCCATCCTCAATGGAAAATCGAGGCAGGGACATCGTTCTTGCATTTTTCAAACTGCCACACAAAAATTCCAAATATCGGCATAAACGACCTAACCGCAAAAGTTGGCGTTGTGTATGAACCAGGAACATTGAAAGACAAGACAACGAGAGTTCGCCATCTTCCTGCAATGGATTCTGCATGGAAGAAAACAATCATGGTATCGTTAGGTCGCCACAAATTGGCAAACACAACCTACCCGACCGACGGTCCTTCATATAATGTATATAAACTCTCAGGATATGTTTCGAAACGATTGACAAACATCAATGAGATTCAATTCGGTGCATCGGTTTCTTACTACGAAGGGTATTACGAATTTATACACCTGACCGACTATTACAAACATTTCCAGCACCTTATGTCGTCAGTGGTTATGTTGCACATAGGTCACGAATTTTTAATCAATCGATTCGGTTTCGACACGGATTTGGGCATAAAAGTCTTCAATCCGTTCCATCGTTCTTATTTCTTGAATAAGGACAACTCATTGTGGCACAAGGCATATCTTGCTCCAAAAATCGGATTCAAGTTCTATCCGATTTGGAACTCATTTGACAAACAGAAATTAGCATTGGGAATCTATATCAAGTCAAACGGTTTGCAAGCTGATTATTTAGAATATAGTTTATCATATACCTTTTAGCTTATGAAAAAACAATGGATAATACGGTTGGTTTGTATTCTGTTGCTTCTGCAAAGCCCCAGCTTGTATGCCCAAAAGGCACTACAAAAAGAACTTGACAACTACTGTTCCGACAAGAATTTTCAACATGCGCAAGTGAGCGTATGCGTGAGAGATTTGGAATCAAGCAATATTTTGGCAAGCGTCAATGGTGAAAAATCAATGACACCTGCATCCATTGTAAAACTATACACTTCGGCTGCGGCTCTCGCCTATTTGGGTGACGATTTCCGTTTTAAGACGGTGCTTGGCTATACAGGAACGATTGAAAAGAACGGAACGCTGAACGGTGACATTGTTGTTGTGGGTGGTGGCGACCCAACAATGGGCTCGAAATTCTTCCCCTCAACGAAATCGTTTATCGACACTATAACAAAAGCCGTACTTGACGCCGGTATCACAAAAATCAAAGGTCACGTCATCATTGATTGTTCTATTTATAAAGATGACAAGGAATCAATTCCTTCCACATGGCTATTTGACGACTTCGGTAAAGACTATGCGGCAGGCGTGTTCCCTGTTTCTTATCAGGACAATATCTTTCAAATTAGCATTAAGACAGGTGAAAAAGGCGAAATAGCCGAAGTGAACGACACGAATCAAAACGTGACGATAGACGGTACGACGGGAGATTCCACACTTTTGCTTCATTCTAACGCCGATGACCAGTTGGTGAAAATTACGGGCTATATTCCACCCAACAGAAACGAATATGTTGTGAGAAGCGCAATGCCTTCGCCACCCGACGTGTTGGGAATGGAACTTCATATGGCATTTTTCAGAAAAGGTTTGGTACAATACACGCACGAATACAAGATTTCCAAAAAGAGTATTTCGTCAATCAAAGTCTTGAAAGAGATTTATTCACCTCAGTTACAGTACATTGTAGCCATAATGAACTATTATAGCAGCAACAACTATGCGGAACATTTGGTTAAATATCTCGCCTATTCCCAAAAAGGTTCAGGAACATTCCTAAACGGAGCCTTGTGCGTTATGTCATATATGAAAACATTAGGCGTGGAAACCTCTGGTCTATCGTTATTTGACGGAAGTGGACTTTCACGTACCGACATCTCAAATGCAAACCACATGTCGGAATTTCTTGTAAAAGAATACAATAAAGTTGGTGGAAAGGAATCCTCATTCTACAAGAGTCTTCCTACATCAGGACGAAGTGGAACACTTCGTTCGTTCCCGTTCCCTCCTACCTTGGTTGACAAAATTCATGCAAAAACAGGTTCAATGTCGGGCATACGAAACCTTGCCGGTTATATGGAAACAAAATCAGGAAAAATGGTTGCTTTCTGTCTGATGTTCAACGGTTGCTTCGATACCGATTATGAAATGAAGGAAAAAGAAGCCAAAATGCTTGAAATGATTTATAACAATTACTAATGGCGAATCCTCGTACATATTTTGCTGACAAAATCATTTGGATTACAGGTGCTTCAAGCGGCATTGGGAAACATCTCGCCCTCGCCTTCTCCGAAATTTCGGGCGTTTCGCTCATTTTGTCGGCACGACGGATTGAAAAACTGACCGAAATTGCACAACAATGCGAGAAAAATGGGGCAAAATGCACCGTATTCCCTCTCGATTTGGAACAAACCGATACTTTGGATGAAAAAGCACAGGAAGCCATCGCCATTTATGGCAAGATAGACGTTCTGATAAACAACGGTGGTATAAGCCAACGTTCACTCACGATTGAAACACCTATAGAAAACGACAGAAAAATAATGGAAATCGATTATTTCAGTTCCATTATCATTACCAAAACCGTTCTGCCACAAATGATACAAAACGGTTTTGGTCATATTGCCGTAACAAGCAGTATTTCGGGTTGTTTCGGATTTCCGCAACGTTCTGCTTATTGTGCGGCAAAAC
>JAFZTG010000116.1 GCA_017618935.1 Bacteroidales bacterium
GCATCAATGAATTGATAGTTGTGAGGTGTTGCATATTGGTTGTAGTCTAAAGAAACTGTTTCGTAGCTTTTTGGACCCAACTCTATACCTTCGTGAACTTCTTCACCAGCTTTTAAGAATGATATGCCCTCAGGAGCTTCTTCTCCAGATTGATAAATAGCAAAAAGCATTACCTTACCAGTCTTTCCCGAGAACGAATTTGGCATAGTAATTTGAATAACAACATCCGTAACTTCATTATCTTTCGTAGCTGTAAATGTTACTGGTGTCCACTGCAACACTTCTACAGCTTCTTCAAACACCATTATAGTAGAATGATATATACTCTCACTGAAAGTTCCACTTATTTTTAAATTTATAATATCATCCTTTTTTATCACTTCTGGTACCTCAAAATCCACTTCCATCTTAAATTGGGTTTCACCATCTTCTTTTTTACTATCTAGTTGAAACTCACCTGTAGGCATTTCAACATCATATTGAGCAGCAACAGCAGTTATTTCCGACAATGTTGCACGCAATTTCACAGGATCATCACCTAATTTTCTTTTCACGCTAGATGATATTTCCAACACCAAACGAACAATCACCTTCTCCGATGTAACGGCATCGGCAGTTATCGGAACAGTAAATGAAACATTGCATTCACTTCCTTCTGCAACTGCGACATCCAATGGTGTTCCGCCATAATTCATGGCCGACAACGGAGTCCAATAACCTGCAGCTTCACTATTGTCAACAATGCCAACATACGATATATTTTGTACGGCGACATTAAAGTAACCTTTTACTGTTACATTTACAACGTCATCTTCTTTCAACAAATTTCCATTTAACGCAGATGAAATAACAACATCACCTCCTCCGTCAACTTTTGGATAAATATTTGCATCACTAATAACAACATTGTACTCTGCTGCACCAACAACAAGTGACAACAACGCACTAACTAAGAATAAAAATATCTTTTTCATAAAAAATTAAATTTAGTTAAACATACTTTTTAAAGTGGGGTAAAAGTAGAACAATAAAATAACAAACGCAAAATTTTTGGTTAAAAGTTATCCGAGAAATCAAAGTTTAGACTAATAATACATCTTAAAAATGTACTTACTTCAACCCCAGTTCTTTCCCTTTTTCCAACATATATGCGTATGCGGCATCGTGATTGTTATCGATAATGCCGTCAAGAATTGCTTCGCGAATCGCTAATTTTATGATACCCACCTCTTTAGAAGGTTGAATATGGAAGGTTTCAATGATTTCTTCTCCTGTAATTGGTGGTTGCCAATTGCGTATGGCGTCTTTTTCTTCAACAATTTTGAGTTTCTCGCGAACCAACTGGAAATTTTGTAAGAAGGTTTTTACCTTGATTTCATTTTTTGAAGTAATGTCGGCTTCGCACAACAGCATAAGGTCGTCGATGTCGTCGCTTGCATCAAACAGAAGACGACGAACTGCGGAATCGCTCACTTCCTCGTCAACCAACGCTATTGGTCGTAAATGAAGAAGCACGAGTTTTTGCACATATTTGAGTTTGTCGTTCATTGGCAACTTCAGGCGACGAAATATATCGGGAACCATTCTTGAGCCAACAATTTCGTGACCGTAAAACGTCCACCCGATTGTTTCTGAGAATTTCTTTGTCCGAGGTTTTCCAATATCATGAAGAAGAGCCGTCCATCGTAACCAAAGATTGTCGCTTTTTTCAGCCACGTTGTCAAGCACCTGCAACGTGTGGAGGAAATTATCCTTGTGACCGCAACCGTTGATGACATCTACGCCTTTGAGTTTTGAGAGTTCCGGGAAAATGAGTTCTAACAGTCCCGCCTGGTCAAGCAAAAGAATTCCCCGTGACGGCTTTTTCGTCATCATTATCTTATTGAACTCGTCAATAATACGTTCCATTGAAACAATAGAAATGCGCTCTCTCATCTGACGAATCCCTTCGAAAGTGTTTTCTTCAATCGTAAAATCCAATTGGGCCGCAAACCGTACTGCGCGCATCATTCGTAACGGGTCGTCGGAAAACGTGAGAGCAGGATCAAGTGGCGTACGAATAATTTTATCGTTCATATCCTGAATCCCGTTGAACGGGTCAAGAAGCACGCCAAACGTGTCACTGTTGAGCGAGAGAGCAAGAGAATTGATGGTGAAATCTCGTCGATTCTGGTCTTCTTCCAGCGTGCCTGCCTCAACATGCGGTTTGCGAGAATCATGAGAATATGATTCCTTGCGTGCACCGACAAACTCGTAATCGAACTCTTTGTAGTGGAACATTGCCGTTCCAAAGTTTTTGAACACGGAAACCGTCAATTTGGGCGAAATTGCCCGTGCCGTTTTTTCCGCCAAATCAATACCGTTACCTAAGGTAACAATGTCGATGTCGTGATTTGGACGACGAAGAAAAATATCGCGAACAAACCCCCCAATGACGAAAACTTGGGTGTTTTCGCTATCGGCAATCTTCGAAATGACCGAAAATACTGGATTGTCAAGAAATTCCTTCATCTCCGTTAAAAACTCGGCAAATATACAAAAGTTGCAGTATTCTTATTTCGCTATCGTATTGAATAAATGTGTATTTTTGTTTTGAAAAATGTATAGAAATATGAGAAAGTTACTTTTTATGTTGAGCATCGTCGTTCTTTCTTGGTCGGCTGTCGATGCGCAAGGACGTGGGAAGAAAGCATACGTCCCCAATGATGATTCCGATGAATACGATACTGAAATTGAGGAAGAGGTGAAGATGGAAGCCGCAATTCAGCAAGGTGCGTCGGAGAAGGAACAACAACGAATGATCCGTCATCGCGAAAAACGAAAAGAGAAAGAATACAAACGCCACCACAAAGAAATTCAGGATAAGGCGACGCTGAAAAAAATGAAGAAAAGCAAGAAAAAATCTGAAGCGTATAATCAGCATAAACCTCCGCTCAAAAGTCGAAGAGCGGCAAAAAAACGTGAAAGAAAACGATGATTCGCAAACTACACAATAAAGATATTGACAAAGCCCGTTGGGATGCGTTGGTGCAAGACTCACAATGTGCCGATGTATATGCCTTGTCGGCATATCTTGATGTAGTTTGTCCTCATTGGCACGGACTGATTCTTGGTGATTATGAAGCAGTTATGCCATTGCCAGTAAAAAAACGTTTCTTCTTTTCCTATATCGTTCAACCCGTTTTTTCTCAGCAATATAGAATCTACTCACAACGAGATATTTCCATTGAGGAAGTGGATTTATTCCGAAAAGAAATATTGAAATATAGATTTGTTCGTATTTGCTTATCGTTGTCGTTATTTGACACTGCAATTCCACGATATAATTTCTCGCTTGACCTGTCAAAATCCTACGCCGACATTGCCCAGCACTATTCTGAGAATACGAGACGTAACATTCAGAAAACACAGAAATCGGGCTTGATTTGCGCGAAAACTGACAATGTAGAACAGGCATTGCAAGATTTTCTTGCTGCTGATACCAAAAATTATTATTCACCGTACAAGGATAAAATCCGTGCATTGGTTTCCTGTTGCGACTCGGAGGCATACGAAGTGAAAAATGAGTCGGAAACCTTGGCTGTGGCTGTATTCTTAAAAACACAAAAACGATTGTACTATCTTTTCCCTGCAAGCACCACCGACGGGAAACAACTATCGGCAATGTTTTTACTGCTTGACTCGGTAATTCGTACATATGCCGAAACAGCATTCACTCTTGATTTTGAAGGTTCCGAGATTGAGGGAGTTCGCCGATTTTACGAAGGATTCGGGGCTCGGCAGGAAACGTATTATTATTTCAAGAAATTGTTTTTATGGACAAATCGTCCGTCTTTTAAATTCTGAACAAAGAATTGCCGTTGCCACAGCGACATTCAATGATTCCGACGTTTTTCCCGTCGTGTTGAACGACGGAATATGAATCGTGCGATTCACGAGTTGAGCAACTTCGTCGCTTATGCCGTTTCCTTCGTTTCCCATAACCAGTACGGCGTTTTGGGGCAATTCTGCTTCATACACGTTTTCACCAGCCATATCGGCGACAAACGTGACGCACTCTTTCGTGTTTCTCAAAAATTCTGGCAAATCAACGTAACGGACAGGCATCCGAAAAATAGCACCCATAGTTGCTTGTACTACTTTGGGATTATACACGTCAACACAATCGGTGGAACAAATTATCTGTGAAACGCCAAACCAGTCAGCCAGACGAATAATCGTCCCCAGATTTCCGGGGTCTTGTACGCCGTCAAGAGCGAGTACCAAACCGTGTAACGTCGTTTGGGAACCATAGTCTTTACAAGAAGCCAAAGCCCACACGTCTTGCGGATGTTGAAGCAACGATATTTTTTCGATTTCTTCGTGGCTTGCTTCGTAACTTTCACATGAAATCGTATGAGTATCAAGCCATTCTCGCGTAGCGACAATCGCTTCTACACGAAACGAAGACTGCAACAACTCTTCAACTGATTTATTCCCTTCAACAACAAATTTCTGTTCCTCGTCACGAACTTTCTTTTTTCCAAACGAAGCAAAATATTTCAGTTTGTTCTTACTTAACTCCATAGCAAGTGATTACAGCATTTCTTGCAACTTGCCGTCTTTTTTGGCGTCAATGTATTTTTGCAAGCGTTTGTCAGGCTCTACGTGATATTTTTTGTACATACAATAGCGAACAAACTTGTCAATTGCCTGATATTGAAGGTCTTCCTCTTTTATCGAGAAATTATTGTCAATTGCAACCTTGCACATTGAGGCAAAGTACCGAGCTGCCAATGGGGCATCGTCGCTAATAATCTTAAAGAACTTTTTATGCGTTTGGAACGTATAGTACGGATTGTTGTTCATCCACTCTACCAAGAAATCAAAAGCGATAAGATTTTTCTCATCATTTTTCACTGACGAATTCAAGAGAAATTCGCAACAATTCACCACGTATGGCTGAACTTCCGCATATTCCGCAGAATCTTTCAACATACGACCATTCATTTCCGTAAAATCTTGTGCGAACGCACCTACGGCGAACACTGCACATACCAAAGAAACAATAACCTTTTTCATATTCATCCTTTTTTATTTGTAGAGACGATGTGCACAACGTCTTTACATAATTCAACCTATATTATAATGTATCAAAATTCATTCCGAATTTTTCCAAAACGTAAATTTACAAAAAGTGTTACAAAACACCAAGAATTTTCGTCATTACACATAATTTCTATTTTGCGCAAATAGGTTTGTATGCTTGTGCCTATTTCCACAGCCGACGCATACGTGTTCCGTCCCGAAAAGTTAAACTCAAAACTTGACATTGCCACCAAACCTGGAACAAGTTTGATTTCGTTTATCCCATACCCAAACGATGCTTTCCCAAATTTGGTGTATTTTGAATCATCAAATTTTTCTATCACGTCTTGTCCGTCGGGATACATTACGTGGTAGTAGGTAGGCTTTTCTATCGCACACGCCAGCCCCGCATCGTAGTTCCAGTAAATGGCTACGGAATTTTTGTCGGATTTGCTGAATTGTTCGTTTTTTCGACCAATGGTAGCGTGTAACGCACCTACATTATTCTTTTTCCCATAAATTGTCATTCCCGTCGATGACGCCAAACGCACTTCCTTGGGACTACGAAGATTAACAAATTGAATACGATACGAGGTTTTGTGCAGATAATCCACATATTTGCCGTAGCGATAGCCAATGCCAAAACCGTTTGTGTTCATTCCTAACGAGAAAGAATAATCGTCGGAGAACAAAATTTTATTCTGATTGTCGAGTTCGCCTTGGCTGAATACAGGCAATGAAAAAATACAGAGCATGAAAATACTCTGTATTACTTTCATTGGAATTTCTATAAGTAACCGAGACTTATATTCTTGAATTGTCGATTTGCTCAACACTTGATTCACCTGGATATGCTGGACAAGGGTCAACAGTTTTACATGCAGAAACAAGTGCCGCAAGAGCAGCAGCAACAACCAAAACAATACCTAATTTTTTCATAAATGTAAATTTTGAATTATGAAACTTAATCAATGTTCAAAAGTAAACTTTTTCTTTGAAATACATAACATCAAACGCTAAAATTTACAAAAACCTTGTCATCTATTCTTTTTTCTATGCAAAATTGTACATTTGCACTTGATAGTAAAAAGAGAACAATGATACAAAGAATTCAATCCATATATCTGCTTCTTGCTGGCGTTCTGGTGGGCTTGGCAACGATATTTCCCCTTGTTGATTTTACTTTGAGTGAATCGTTTGCCGAAGGCGTTATCGGACGTCTTTCGTCTTTTGCATGGAAATATGGCAACGACAATGACTGGCAGACAGTTTACAATATCTATTCGTTGGGAATAGCCGTTATTATTGCCGCTATAGCAAATATAGGTACGATTTTTGTTTTTAATAAGAGAAAATTGCAAATAAAAATAACGCATTATACGTTTATACTCAAAATAGCGATAGTTGCTGTTATTGTTTATTTTATATGTATTTTACAAGGAGACGACGTGCTTTCAACGCGACCACAGATAGGTTCTTTGTTGATTGTCATTTCAATGGTTTTCGACTGGTTGGCAGTCAAAGCTATTAGAAAAGACGAAGCATTGGTTCGTTCCATAGATAGAATTCGATAAAAATTGATAGATATGAAAAAAATTGTCTGTTTCATTCTGTTATTTTCGGTTACGGTTGGTGTATTTGCACAAAAGAAACCTCATAAAATTGAAGTTCAAATTCAAGGAGTAAAAGACACGACGCTCTTGCTTGGCTATCATTATGGCGAGAAAAAACTGGTGTCCGACACTATCCACGTTGACTCCAAAGGTCGTGGAGCTTTTGTCGGCGATTCATTGTTGGACGGTGGATTATATCTTATCCTGACTCCCGATTATCGTTATTTTGAAATCATGATTGACAATCCCGACCAAACCTTCAAAATAGAAACCGACACGACCGATTTGGTGGGACATCTAAAAATTGAGGGAAGCGAGTCAAATTCCGTTTTCCTGCAATATCAACGGAAAAGTTCTGAATTGTACAAAATTCGAAAACCAGCTCTTGACAAACTGAAAGACCTTTATGCACAAGACACATCGAAATTCAACAAGAAAAAACTTGAAGCACGACGCGATTCCATTGAGATGTATCGAAAAAGAGTCGATTCAGTACGAAATATTATGGTTGCTTACGAAAACGATATCATAGCACAACATCCCGACTATCTGCTTTCGTCAATTCTTAATTGTACGCACGAAATCGAAATTCCCGACTATCCTCGCGACGCTGACGGCAATATAACCGACTCGCTTTTCAAATACACGTATATGAAAAATCATTATTTCGACAGAATAAATCTCGGTGACGAGCGTCTGTTGCGTACTCCGGTATATGAGTCAAAGATTGATGATTATTTCGACAAACAAATTTTCCAAATCCCAGACTCTATCATTCCGCAAGTAGATTTTGTGATGAACAGAATTTTGGAACAAGAAAAGAAGGGATACGAGGGTAAAATGTATTACAACACATTGCACCACTTGTTCATGAAATATCAGAACCCGAAATATATGGGACTTGACAATATCTTTGTCCATATTATGAAGAACTATTACCTCAATGGTCACGTTCCTGCGCGTGTTGTGAAGGATACGGCATATATGAACAAAATCCAAGACCGTTACACCAAGATGGTACACAACCAGATTGGCGTACAGGCAACCGACTTGTTGGTGTACAAAATGGGGAACGATACGCTTGACGAAAATATGGGCTGGTATCGTCTGAGCCAGGTAAAATCGCCGTATGTGGTTATTTATTTCTGGGATACTGATTGTGGTCATTGCAAGAAAATTATCCCAGAATGGCACAAATTGTATCGTGAAAACGAGTTCAAGAAAAAAGGCGTGGAGTCTTTTATGGTCTATACGCAGACCGATATGGAAAAGTGGAAGAAATTCATAACCGAACAGGATATGTTCGATTTCATCAACGTGTTTGACCCATATCAAAACACGAATTTCCGAACGACGTACGATATTTATAGCACACCTGTGGTTTACGTGCTTAACAAGGAACGGAAAATCATTGCAAAACGACTTCCACCCGAAACAGTTGTAGAAGTGCTGAATCGTGAAATAGAAATGGACAAGAAGAAAAAATAGTATGTGCGTCGAATCATATCCGCAGCAAGTACTCAAATTCTGTCCACGATGTGGGAAAGGTCATTTTGTTCCGTACAACGATAAAGCTAACAAATGCGATACATGCGGTTTCATCTTTTATTTTAATGCCGCAACAGCTGTCGCCGTCATTTTAAAAGATGCTGAAAACAGAGTGCTTTTGACCACGAGGGCGTTCAATCCCGGCAAAGGAACGTTGGACTTGCCCGGCGGCTTTGTTGACCCGTTAGAGTCGGCAGAACACGCAATTGACAGAGAAATCAAGGAAGAATTAAATTTGACCATCACCGAAAAAAAATATTTAGGTTCGTTTCCCAATACCTACCTATACGGCGACGTGGTTTACTTCACCTGCGATTTGGTCTTTGAATGCACAGTGGAGACGTTTGAAGGAATGCAGGCAAAAGACGATGTTACTCACTGCGAGTTTTACACCGTTACCGAGAAACTTCTTGAAAACGTCGGTGCAACCTCAATAAAGAACATTTTGCGACACTATTTCTTATAGTGTTTTGAAGGAGAAACGATACGTGAAAAAGTAGATTTTGAGAAAAATCTTCGGTTTTCTCAAAAAAAAATTGTTAATTTTGCATACGAAAATTTTGTGCGATGAAAAAAGCAAAAGTCCTTTATGTTTCC
>JAFZTG010000117.1 GCA_017618935.1 Bacteroidales bacterium
ATCAAGGAACAATTAATCGTTGAACTTTATTCTAAATAACAGTAAAGAGTACTTGTTTATGGCAATTTCATTTATAAAACCCGACAAAGTTATAATGCTTGAGTCGGACGACAAATTCGGAGTGTTTGAATTCCGTCCTTTGGAACCAGGATATGGTACCACAGTAGGAAACGCAATCCGCCGAGTTTTGCTCTCTGCATTGGAAGGCTATGCAGTAACAAATGTAAAAATCGAAGGTGTTGACCACGAATTCACAACAATCAAGGGTGTTGTGGAAGATGTGACAGAAATCATCTTGAACATCAAGAAAATTCGTTTCAAAAGATTGATGACTGAACAGGTACAAGGAGAGAAATTTTCTGTTACTGTTTCTGGCAAGAATGTCTTGACAGCAGGCGATTTGAATGCTTTTATGACTAATTTCCAAGTTTTGAATCCTGAACAAGTTCTTTGTAATATGGATCCTTCAATCAAATTGACGATTGATTTCTGGGTTGGAAAAGGTCGTGGTTATGTTCCAGGAGAAGAAAATACTCCAATGGAAGCTGATTTCGGAATCATTCAGGTTGACTCAATCTTTACACCTATAGTTAATGTGAAATTCTTCACTGAAAACTATCGTGTTGAGCAAAAGACAGACTACGAGAAACTTGTTTTGGAAATTAAGACTGATGGATCAATTCATCCAAAAGAAGCATTGAAGGAAGCAGCTCGCGTTTTGATTCAACATTTCATGCTATTTACAGACGAAAAGATTGTTGTTGATGACGAAAAACAATCTGATAACGAAGAATTCGATGAAGAAGTGTTGAGAATGCGTCAGCTTTTGAAACAAAAGCTTGTTGACATGGATTTGTCAGTACGTGCATTGAATTGTTTGAAAGCAGCTGAAGTCGTTACATTGGGTGAGTTGGTTAAATTCAACAAAAACGATTTGCTTAAATTTAGAAATTTTGGTAAGAAATCTTTGACAGAGTTAGACGAATTGCTTGAAAGTTTGAATCTAACGTTTGGTATGGATATTTCAAAGTACAAATTGGATAAAGAATAGAAAGAGATGAGACACGGAAGAAAAGTAAACCATTTAGGTAGAACGCATGAGCATAGATTGGCAATGTTGTCGAACATGGCAACGTCTTTAATCATGCACAAAAGAATAAAAACAACTGTTGCTAAGGCAAAAGCGTTACAGAAATATATCGATCCAATTATCACTCGTTCAAAAGACGATACTACTCACTCACGTCGTATTGTGTTCCGCGATTTGCAAAACAAATATGCGGTTACAGAATTGTTCCGTGAGGTTTCTGCAAAAGTTGCCGACCGTCCAGGTGGATATACAAGAATCATTAAACTTGGAACGCGTCTTGGTGATGCTGCTGAAATGTGCTTGATTGAGTTGGTTGATTTCAACGATGTTTACACGAAGAAAGCTGCTCCTGCAACAGAAAAGAAGAAAACGGTACGTAGAAGTAGCAAAAAATCTACGGCAAAAGCTGCTGCAAAAGAAACAGCAAAGGATGCCGAGGTTGTTGAAGAAGCTCCTGCTACCGAAGCAAAAGCAGAATAGTACAATATTATTCAATACAAAAGAACGAGAAAAATGCATGCATTTTTCTCGTTCTTTTTTTGTTTGGACAAATTTAACATTGTAGCTACGTAACTAATTGATTTTTTCCACAAAAAGAATAACTTTGCACGCAATTAAAAAATAAACAACAGAAATGAGCATTCCAGTAATCACTGCCGACGAGGCGGCATCGTACATTCAGAATGGATTTAGTATTGGCGTGAGCGGTTTTACCGCCGTAGGTGTGCCAAAAGCAATTGGTACAGCCATTGCAAAGAAAGCAGAGGCAGAACATGCTGCCGGAAGAGAATTCAAAATAAACCTTTTCACTGGTGCTTCCACCGGCGAATCGCTTGACGGCGTGCTTGCACGTGCCGATGCGATTAATATCCGCGCTCCGTATCAGACCAACAAGGATTCGCGTGCGGCAATCAACGAGCAACGCATTCACTATTGCGACTATCACTTGTCGCAATTGGCACAAGATGTTCGTTACGGTTATTTCGGCAAAATCAACGTGGCTGTAATCGAAGTGTGCGATTACGATGAACAAGGTAATTTGGTATTGACCACTGCTGTGGGAAATGCTCCTACATACGTGAAATTGGCTGACAAAATCATTTTGGAACACAACACGAACCGTCCTAAGGAACTTCGTGGCGTTCACGATATTTATATGCCAGCCGATCCTCCATATCGTCGCGAAATTCCTGTATATAAACCAAGCGACCGTATCGGCGACCCGATTTTGAAGGTTGACCCAAGTAAAATCATCGGTGTGATTGAAACGTTCTTCGACGACGAAATCAAGGGTTTCACCGAATTGGACGAAACAACGATGAAAATCGGCGAAAATGTGGCTAATTTCCTTGCAAACGAAATCAAAGTTGGAAGAATTCCAAAGACATTCCTTCCGATTCAGTCGGGTGTGGGAAATATCGCAAACGCTGTGCTTCACGGCATTGGCGAAAGCAAGGACATTCCTGCTTTTGAAATGTACACCGAAGTGATTCAGGACTCGGTTATTGGTTTGATTCAAAACGGAAACATAAAATTTGCCAGCGGTAGTTCGC
>JAFZTG010000118.1 GCA_017618935.1 Bacteroidales bacterium
CATCGGAACTCATTACGGAGTTTAATCCAGTGCAATTGCTCATTCACCCTGTAATGGTGGTTGCAGGCATTTATCTGTTCATTTTTTCTCGTCGTGAATTGAAGCTTCATTAAGTTTTGATAGCAATAACAACTCCTTCAAATAATCCTTTGAAATTTCCATAATCTTATTTTTTTGATTCCAAAAGCAAAGGTAAACCATACCTTGAAAGAAAAAAAGTTATAAATGTTAAAAATTGTTAAAAGTTCAAAAAAGATATAATTATTTGATTTATAAACATTTAATAATATAAAATTTATCAAATTACTTACCACACTCTTTGCATTGTGAGTTGTACATTATTTTCCTATCTTTGCCGCATTATTAAACATTAACATAATGAATAAACTGCAACCTGTTCAACCTATTTCGGTTGACAACCTTAAGACAAAAATTTACGAATTTCGTGGGCAAAAAGTTATGCTTGACAGAGATTTGGCAGAATTATACCACGTTGAAACAAAAGTACTTAACCAAGCGGTAAAACGAAACATAAAACGGTTTCCAACAGATTTTATGTTTCAATTAAATCAAGATGAGTTTGAAATCTTGAAGTCACAAATTGTGACTTCAAATTGGGGAGGTGTCCGAAAACTACCTTACGCCTTTACAGAACAAGGATTAGCTATGTTATCGGGACTCTTAAAAGTGATATTGCTATTGATGTGAATATCAACATTATGCGTGCATTTGTAACATTACGGCACTCAATTGGAATAGTTGCAGACAAGGATTTGCGCTATGAAAACCTTTCGCTTCGCGTAGATAAACTGAACGATTACATAGAAAACGTTCTGCAAACCCAAAACGACATAAACGATGACACAGCAGCACAATTGGAACTGATAAACCAAACCCTTGCAGAATTACAAGCAGAAAATACCATACGAAAAGAATTTGCCGAACGGAAACCTGTTGGGTTTAAGATTGAGAAATGAACAACTGCATTCTTGTGATTAAAAATACCTTGCGAAAATATCAAAATTCTGGTATTAAGAATTTCGGTTGTAAACTTTTTCGCATTGCTTTTTTCGTTTTGTAAACGTTGGCTTTTATTGCATTTTTTTTACTTTTGAAAAAATTCACAAATGAAGAAACTTTTTGGTTTTTTGGCATTGTTTATCAGTTGCTTGTCGTATTCTCAGGAAAAAGACGGCGGACTGGTATTAGATATAGAACGTGCGTTAGGAAACAGCGAAACCTTTAACAATCCTCTGTTTGCAGGTGATTATCCCGATCCGAGCATTTTGGTTGACGGCGACACGTATTATATTGTTCATTCGTCGTTTGAATACTATCCAGGACTGACAATTTGGTCGTCGCACAATTTAAAAGACTGGATTCCCGTGCAAAGTCCGCTCACAAAATATGTTGGCTCCGTATGGGCTCCTGATTTTGTGAAATACGATGGAAAGTATTATATTTATTTCCCTGCTGGTACAACGAACTACGTGATTTGGGCTGATTCCATAAAGGGGAAATGGTCCGAACCGATTGATTTGCACATTGGCGGCATCGATCCAGGTCACATAACCGACGGGAAAGGTCGGCGGTATTTGTATTTCAGCAACGGTGGATATATTCAGCTGACAAAAGACGGTCTTGCCACAAAAGGAGAATACAAACACGTGTACGATGGTTGGGAAATTCCCCGCGAATGGTCAATTGAATGTTTTTGTATGGAAGGACCAAAACTGACAAAACACGACGATTATTATTATTTGACGGTTGCCGAAGGTGGAACGGCTGGTCCTGCAACAGGACACATGGTGATTTCAGCACGTTCCAAGTCGCCGCTCGGACCATGGGAAAATTCGCCGTACAACCCGATTCTTCGTGCAAAATCATCTCACGAAAATTGGTGTTCTATAGGACATGCTACACCTTTTGCCGATAAAAACGGCGATTGGTGGATGGTGTTTCATGGCTACGAAAACGGACATTACAATATGGGGCGGCAAACTTGCCTTGCTCCTATAGAATGGACACAAGACGGTTGGTGGAAACTTCCCGACGGTTATGCTGTGGAAAAGTCTTTCGACATGAACATCAAACAATATGGCGTTAGAATACCGCAAGAGAACAGCATTCGTCCCAAATTATTTCATTTTTGGAAAGAATACGACATTTCCCGATTTACTGAAATTGGCAACAAATTCATTGTAAATGGCAAAGGAACCGACGTTGTTTCGAGCTGTCCTTTGCTACTTACTCCATCAAATCATTCCTATGAATGTTCGGTGGAAGTGGAAATTGACGGAGACGCCATTGCGGGATTGTTACTATTTTACAACGAAAAAGCATATTCGGGCATTTTGGCTGATAAGTCGGACGTGCTTTCAAACCTGCGTGGATGGCAGTTCCCCACGGAAACCAACGTACACAAACGTCACGTATTTCTCAAATTGAAAAATTACGAAGATGTGGTGGATATGTATTATAGTTTAGATGGGAAAAATTGGACGAAAACGACCAATTCGTTCGACATTTCTGGGTATCACCACAATGTTTTAGGCGAATTCTTAGCGGTCCGAATCGCCCTTGTTTCTATTGGCGAGGGTTCCGTTACATTCAAGGATTTCAATTATCAACCAATTGAATAATGTAAACTATGATAAAAAATGATGCGACTTCGGTGTTTTTGCGAGACTGTATGGCTGGTGCGGTGATGAAATTGCTGGAACAGTGGCCTCTTGATAAGATCCAAGTTAAGCAAATATGCGACGCCAGCGGATACCACCGTGCCTCGTGGTTTCGTGCATTCCATTCAAAGAGTGAGGCCGTTACTTATCACATGGTGCGCCTATGGCAGCTCTACTGCGAACAGCACGGTTTGGATGGATATAACGACTGGGTTATCAACAACGCCGAGGCATGGTTTCAATACAACTATGAGATACGCGACACCCTACGGCTACTCCAGCATCGCGGTCTAATGAAAGAACTTGCCGACTCGTTCACCGCCACACTACATGACCATTATATCGCCGACCCCATCCGTGCCTATCACACCGCAATATTTGCTTTTTCGCTCTATGGCATCCTGTGCGAGTGGATAATCCGTGATTTCGACCGGTCGCCCAAAGTGATGGCAAGCATCTTGCGGGACGCCCTCGCCAGTATGTTATGATACTTTGACCCCAATCAGTCGCATTTGCCATTATACCCTTTGCCACATCAGACA
>JAFZTG010000119.1 GCA_017618935.1 Bacteroidales bacterium
GGATGCAGCATGCAATATTCCCACCAGCTGGAATCGTTTCTCCACCATTCAATGGTTGTGATTTTTTGTTGCAAGCCCCAGTCGGTAAGTTTTCTGCCGTTGTGTGCCACGTATTTGCGAATGATGTCAGGTGCAATATTCACATTGAAGACGCGGCCAAGCGAAACTCTGGTAATGATAATAGCTCCTTTGGCGTAGTGCATGGCTGTATTCTTTGCTATGGCAAAGTAAATACCGCTTCCTGCAAAGTTTCCATTCCCAACTTTGAAAGTCACATCGTCGTCGCCGGTAATTTTATACCCTGCGTCGTTGCTGGTTCCATGGTACATTGTGAGTGTTGGTATCACGGTGTCAACAATCGTGTAGATAATGCTTTCCAGCGTGGTAAGGATGCTTCTCTTGAGCAGAAATTTGTAGAAACGGTACGGCAGTTTCAAGAAATATTGTGTCCAATATTCCCATCTTCCTAAATACCGCATTCCATCGCCCTTGGGATTGAAAACTTCGGCAATGTAGTCGTGCAACGCACACGGAATGTGGACGATTAAGTTGTATAAAACTGCGTTGAACAGACGTAACGGCGTGCAGATAATGTACAATGCCAGTTGCACAAGAAAGAAGACAAACGAAATTATGAGGTGCCATATCTTCCAAAGTTTATAGCAGAACCGTTGCATGGCAGGCATGGACGGAACTATTTCCGACGGCATTTTGAGAATCTTACATAACCTACCATCCTTGTCTTTCATAAAAAGTCTCCATGGCTTTTGTAGTATATATTGCAATTGATTGAGCGCAACAAAGGGCTCCGTCATTATTTCCCAGAAAGACCGTAGTTTATGGTTGATCAGGCATACAAAAAACAAGAATCCTATACCTATTCCCGTTGCCCACAAACCCCACTTCAAGTCTCCAAAATAATATCCTACACCGCCAACGAATAGGAGGGCGGCATAGATAGTACGGCAGCTACCCGAAAGGCAGTACATATAACACCCTGCCACGAACACAAGTAAACAGAGAATAGCAATTCTTGCCATTCCTTTTACCGGAATGACATTGGCTAATCGAACATTTTCTATTGTTTTAAAAATGGAAGTTTCCAAAACAGGATGTTTGTGTTCTATAAATGCGGTTGCAACATAGGCAACTTTGCCATTGTGCGTTATGCACGCCCATCGTGCGTTGTGCAACGAATCAACTACAATTTCGGTGTCTTTTTTCAGCAGTCCAACCTTTTCACTGTTTCTATACGGATGCTGACGAACATTCAGCGCACTTGTGGTTTTGAACACAGCTGGATATTCTCTCTCGTTGTTGGCAAACAAACTGTTTCCCACAATCAAGTACATCAGGATAAGTGTGTATGTAACAATCTTTTTCATAATTGAACAATTAAAAAGGTTAGACATTCCGTAAAATATACGGTGCTTGAAATAAAAGAAAAGGCATCTGATGCGTTTTCTTTGCAAAATGTTTTATGTCTGTTATATCTTCTTCATATTCAATAATTTAAATCAAACACTCCGTTAATTAAAAATTTTTTGATTGAGATTTTGTTTAGTTCATCGTTCACCGTGGTAGGTGAGGACTCCCTCGCATGAGACCACCGTTGCTTTTCTGCTCGGTTGGCGTCCTTCTCAATCAGAAGGAACTCTGTATGCAGAAGCTGTTTCTCTGAAGAATGACGACCTAACTACAGAGAATCGTTAGGTCCAGGTTGCCGAAGCAAGACATATTGGCTACTTGGTTTAATTACAAATGGAATCGCCAATATGTGTGAAGTACGTCTCAACCAAAACGTGCTGCAAAAATATATGTGCGAAAATGCCAAAGTCAAGAAAATGGATAAAAAAATGCGATGAAAAAAATTTTTTGTAAAAAGACTTGACAACGGCTTTTTAGGAATATATATTTGCGCCACCCAAAAACAAAAAAGAATGAGAAAACAAAACCTAATCAAAATTAAGTCCGCTAAATCCACTCTCAAACAATTTAATATCTGTGTAAGTTTCAATAACTTACATATCGTCTTGTAAAAATTTTGTCATTTTTTTGACAGAAAAACACAATGTGCGGAGACTTCGCACACTGATGTGGTATGTTTGCCCTGAATTAAATGAAGTATTCACTAAAATAGGAGGTAATATGACAAAAACAGTTTCTCACAAATCAACAATCGACATCTACAAAAACGAGTTGAAAACACGTAAGCCACTTTCTGTGGAACAGGAACGTGAAATTGGTCGTAGAATCGCCGCTGGCGATGAATCTGCTGTTGCTGAATTGGTCGAGGCCAATACCCGCTATGCGTTCGAATATGCCCATAAGTACGCTTATGGAACAGTGCCGTTTGAAGATATTGTAGAAGCTGCAAATTTTGGATTGATTGTAGCCGCAAAACGATTCAATGTGTCGTACGGAAACCGTTTCCTTACATTTGCCAATGGATGGATGTTCAAGTACATTATGGAATTGTTGGAACAAGAAAGAAATTGTACAAACACCCGTGATATTGCTGGCAATTATTTCAGACACAGCTCATTGGATGCGCTTTTCAAATTCGATGAAGAGGGGTGCTTATACGATGTAATTCCAGATGAAAATAGCAGGAATTTTGAAGATGATGTTTGCCAATCTCTTGACTTTGATGTGGTTATGAATTGCCGTCATGTGTTGACCGACCGCGAATACGAAGTCCTTGTTCGTTATTTTGGCTTATTCAACAATGAGTCAGAAACGTTGGAATCCATTGGAAACTCATTTGGCATAACTCGTGAGGCTGTCCGCCAGACCAAAGACCGAGCTTTGGAAAAACTTAGTAAACTATTTACCTACCCGCAGGCAGCGTAGGCGTATCATACTTCTAACAACAAAAAAAGCACTTGCAAAAATCTGCAAGTGCTTTTTTTGTGATTCGGATGCGATTCGAACGCATGACCCACAGCTTAGAAGGCGCTTAGAGGGATTTATAACGCTTTGATTTAGAATAAATTATAAAGGCTCAATTTTATTTTTGCCCTCTTTTTGCCTGAAAAATCTTCACACTTACTTTTCTCCGATTTCAGTCGATATAGACCGATATTCTTCGAACGCTTCAAACGTGATATTGCAAAGATAATAATTTTGACGTTATATGGTTATCCTATCTCTTTTTTTTAATAGGATGACAAGAAGAAACGTTAAGCAAAAAATACTGATTTTTTCCGAAACATTTCCCGAACATTTCCGAGACATTTGGACGTGTTTGCACGACATTTGGGTGTGTTTCGGCGTGTTTGGGCGACATTTCCACGTGTTTCCGAGACATTTGCGAAAATTTTTGCAAATGTCTTGGAACTTTCTCGCAAAATTTGTTGAAATTCAGCCATAAGTCGCTGAAAATTCCCCATTAGAATCCCACATTTTTCGGAAATTTCGTGGAAAAAGCATTTTGACTGTGCTCTGACCGTGCATTGATTGTGATTTGACCAATTTAGACCGTGATTTGACCGTGAAATGACGGTGATTGGACTGTGATTTGACCGTGATTTGATTGTGATTTGACGTATGGGGTCAAATCACCGTCAATTCCTCGTCAGTTTTTTGTCGGGTCACGGTCTAAAATTGTCGGATTTTGGTCAGTTCACCGTCTATTTTTCTCGTTGCACCGTCAAAGCACGGTCAAAAGGTAAAAACTTCCTCATCGGGTTCCTTTCTTCGTTATTTTACAAATGTATTTCCCAATAACCGCCACGATCAGCACCAATACGTTTGATGACGCCAGCCTCACGAAGTTTGCGAATTTGTTTCTCGACTCCCCGAGAAGTCATATCGATTTCCATTGCTATTTCGGCAGCCGACATTGTAGGTTTTTGTTTTATTAGTTCAAGGATTTTCTCCGAACTATTTACCGCTTTCTCCGAACCAGTTGTGGTTTTCTCCGAACTTTTCTCCGAATCAAGAACATCTTTCTCCGAACTTTCGTTGCATCCATCATGGATGGGAATCGTCACCAAGAAAGTCAAACGGTCATCAGTTGTTTCAAAGACAGCACGGGGAGAACCATTTTCGGCAAGTTTAGCTCGAATAGTAGGAACACCCGTTGAACGTCCTTCCGTAAGGTCAAGTTCTTTCAAGAAATCTCCCAAGCGACGGTTTCGATAACGACGGCTCTTTAGTATGTCACCTTTTTCGATGTCTTCCTTTAGAATACTTCGGTCTGGTCCTGGGCAGTTAAGAATAGAGATTCCCGATGGCTCTATTGTTATTTCAATAGACTCATGTTGCTGGAAATCCCTATGATATACCGAATTTACGACAGCTTCTTCTATCGCATCGTAGGGATAGTTCCAGAAACGGTCAGCCTCTTGTTTTCCTGAAATTTTGCGCACATACTCTTTGAGTATGTTGCTCCTGATATAATCCATTGTTTGTTTTATCATTTGCACAACGCTTCCCTTGAATGTCACTTCTGTGAAATTGTTCGGGTCGTTCAGTTTTCCGCTTGGAAATGTCACTACGTCAATCTGAGTGTAAGGGAAAAACTTGTTTGGATTTTCACAGAACATCATGGCAGCCACGTTGCGAATCAAACGGTTCTCCTTCGGTCCCGTATAGAGTTCCATCTGGTCAAGAATTTTTGGAAGAGGCGTTGCGGTCACTTGGTCGGCTAATCTACTTCCCACTTTAACAAGATAGTCGCGAAGCAGCACAAGTGAAATATCCTCTAACGTAATGTCACTATTACCTCTCTCGTCAAACGGAACACGACTGGCTAATTCTCGAAGTTCGTCCAGAACCTCACCCTTGGCGATGATGCTACTTGTACCACTGCGAATGTAGAAGTACTCCTTGCTGCCACTTTTTGATTTCACATTTTCAGGTACGGAGTATGGTCTATTGATGCCAGCAGGACACCATATCACCAAAATCTGTTTTCCATCCACTTCCTCAACACTCGTTCTGGGCATGTAGTATGGCGACAACTTATTGTTATAGCCCACCATTTCCAATAGAAAACTATAAATTTTCTGAATGTGAACACCATCTACAGGTCGAATA
>JAFZTG010000120.1 GCA_017618935.1 Bacteroidales bacterium
AGCAAGAGTTATCTTGTTAAGGGTGACAGACTTATGGAATCCATTATGGAAGTCGTCCCCGATGTGAATATTGAAGATTTGCCCATCCCGTACACGGCGGTTGCTACGGATTTATATACTGGCGAGGAAATTGTGTTTACAAAGGGGAAATTGTTCGATGCCATACGGGCTTCAATTTCGATTCCGACAACATTCCGTCCCGTTAAATATGGTCACAGAACGTTGGTTGACGGTGGGCTCGTGAACACGATTCCGCTCAACCGCGTTGCCCGTACCGAAGGCGACATTCTTGTCGGTTTCAATGTGAACGAAATCGATGCGACGGGAATCAACAAGTTTCTAAAGGAAATGTTCGTGTTAAACAAGGATATGAACGAATATAGCCAAGATTCTTTGCTGAACATGGAGAAAGTTGCTCAAAACAAAAATAAGACGCTTCTCGAAAAAATAAAAGAAGCAGGCAGTCTCGGCGAAGACTATCTGAAATATAGCAAGCAAATGAATTCCCGTCAGAAAATGCTTAAAGAAGAAGGTGAAAAACAACGGGTTTTCATTGAAGCGGACGATAATTATTATTCCATCATAACTCGCTGTTTTTCAATTACTAACCATATTGTGGCAAAAATGATGATTGAAAATTGTCCTCCTGACGTGCTGGTGCAGATGCCCCTTGACGCACTTCCTTATAATAATGCATACGCCAAAGGAAAGGAAATTTCCGAAATAGGCAGGAAACTTATGGCGGAAGCACTTGACGAATACGAAAAGAAATAGTTGTAATATATTGAAATAGATGACAAAAGGTGATAATTACAACCGCTACGTGTGGTTGATGAACACATTGCTTCAGGCAAAGCGGATTACGTTTGAGGAAATCAATGCCCGTTGGGAACGCGACTGGTGCTGCTCGTTGCCAAAACGGACATTTCATCAATACAAGATGGCTGTTCAGGAAATGTTCGAGGTGACTATTGACTGCGATACCAGCAATGGTTACCAATACTATATTTCAAACATAGAGAACTTCAAGACTGACCGAAGCCGTCAGTGGTTGCTGAACACGTTTTGCGCGTCGAATTTGATTAAGCAGGGGGAAACGATAAAGGAACGTATTGTGTATGAGGAGATTCCTGAAAAATGCGAATACCTGTCGTTTCTTGTCGATGCTATGAAACAGAACCATAAACTTGAAATCACCTATTTGCCGTACGAATTGGATACACCAACTACGTATATCGTTCATCCGTATTGTATGCGGCTGTATCGTCAGCATTGGTACGTGTTGGGATTTTCCGAAACACACGGGGCGTTGCGACATTTTGCCGTAAACAGAATGAAAAACCTTCAGGTGACCAACGAGTCGTTTGAATATCCCGATGATTTTTCGCCCGAATCGTATTATTACCATAGCGTTGGCATTTATGTTAACAGTGATTTGCCAGCTGTAAAAATCCGTCTGCGAGTTGACAAACATTTGGTGAATTATTACCGAGCGCTGCCCATTCATCATTCGCAGAAAGAGGTGGAAAAAACCGACGATTATTCCGAATTTGAATATATGCTTTGCATTACTCCAGACCTCGTTCACGAAATTATGAGCCGTGGCAGCCAAGTGAAAGTTTTGGCACCGGAATCACTCAAAAAAAGAATAAAAGATGAGTTGGAGAAGACAATAAAATGTTATATTTGATAGATTTTTAGGTTAAACTTTAAAATAAATAATAATGGAACATCAATATCCTTTTGGTCAGATACTTCATCCTGTGGTACAACAGGATAGAACACCCAAAAAAGTTTTCGTTCTTGGTGTGTATGCCAGTGCAGTGCATGCAAGATGGAAACAAGGGAAAAATGTCATTTGTCAAGCTCTTGCCGTGGCTAGTGAACCGAAAATATTCTGGGATGGAAATACGACAGAAGCAAAAGAGATTATTAGTAGAATATCTATTCCAAAAGAACTTGGTACGCTTGAACCAGCAGGAAGGAATCTTAATGGTCCATCGGCGAAGGTTTTAGATGAACATATTCTTTCCCCTTTGGGATATAAAAGAGCAGACGCATGGTTATGTGATTTGTTACCCGAAACAAGACTTAACCCAAGTCAGCTTAAGGTGATAAATGAAAAATATAATCCTTTAATAAAGCAATATGGATTAAATCCCGTAACAATCTGTCCTCGACCAACTAATTTTTGTGAC
>JAFZTG010000121.1 GCA_017618935.1 Bacteroidales bacterium
CAGCGGAATGTCGCGTTCCTGTTCTTTGATGAACGGTTTCGCCTGCGTTATTATGTTTGATATCACATTGTCCATATCGAAAATTTGTCTGGGTAATATTACAAAAAAAACGCTTATGAAAAATTATCATAAGCGTTTTCCCACTCTCAGAGCGGAGAAGGAGGGATTCGAACCCCCGGTACCTTGCGGTACGCCGGTTTTCAAGACCGGTGCAATCGACCACTCTACCACTTCTCCGCTGCAAATGTACACTTTTTTTGTGACGTGCAACATCTGGAGGGAAAAATTTTTATTTTTTTCTCAGAATGATGATAAAAAATAGGTGGAAAGCCCTTAGTTCCTTTTCAATTGCGGGCAAAACGTGTATCCTATCGTAACTGAATTGTTGGTGTTTTTCGAGGTTTGGAAACAAAATTCAAAACTTCCTCCTCCCACAAACCACGATGTGCCTAAATAAAATGGCACGTCGGAAGTGGCTGTTTTTTCAGTTGTATTCGTTGAATGTCGTGAAACTCCTAATCCGACAAATGGTTTCAAGTGTATTTTTTGTATTGGCCAATATGCTCGTGCCGATAGTCCCACATCGGCTGAGGTTGCGGCGGCAGAACCTTGAAATGACCAAAATGCGGCAACATCGAACATTTCTTTGAAAAGATATGTTCCCGTCCGCAAACCTAAGAGTGCCGTAAAATCGCCTCCTGGTACCTGAATGTTGAATCCAAGGTTCCCGGACACGAAGAAATTCTTTTGTGTATTACCTCGCCAAACGGGTGGCGCGTATTTCTCAATATTAATGCTATTCATATCCCACGAATCGGCTAACGTAAGCGTTCCGTTTTTGCGGAACCAAAGCTCACGACCATAGTTGGTGTAAATTACGATTTCGTCGTAGTTGGTGTTTTGTAATTTGTCAGCGAGAATATATGTTTTTTGTTCTTGGGAAAGGTTGGCAAACGTTTCGGATGATGCATAGAGTATCAATTTGGCATTTTCCACCTTGGAATAGTAGAAATAGGTATCGGCATTCGTTTGTTCCACTTGTGCGAAACTAACGGTGCTGAAAAGCATCAGTACAAGAAACATACTATGTTTGATAATCCTTTTCATTCTTTCTTCCTTTTGCCAAAATAAATAGATTTACCAACCGACACACAAATAGCCGACTGAAACTTGTTGCTGGAGTCGTTCTTGGGAAACATATAGTTTAGTATGGAAACCATCACGTCGAATGATTGTGAGCCGTTGCTCGTCAACAAACTGAATCCAGCGGCGCCTTTTAGGGTGAAACTCGAACTTGAGCTTAAGTTTGCCCCTATTCCACAACCATATACGAGTATTTTCTGACGGGTGTAACTTGAAATACCTAAGGAGCAGGACAATGCGTCGGTGTACGCTAAAGAAAGGTCTGCCGACAGCGACGTTTTGTAATCTGTGCTGCCTATTCTTGCATCAAACGAACTGTATCCGCTGGAAAATGTTCCTCCCGCATAAAGCATTACTGCATTTTTCAATGCAGAACCGAACGGTGGCATAGTTTGCTCGTTTTGTTTTGCCCGTAACGTTGACTGGTGACGTGTAAACGGCTGCTTTGCCTCTTCGCTCGCCTTATAATGCTTCACACCTTTTTCAAGCAGTTCCGCTGCTTTGTCGTAATATCCCAACGCCTCCCAAACTTTGCTTTGCCCCATATACGGCATTGCTTCGTGAGGGAAATTGTCAATCAATTCTTGGAAAATCGTCAGCGATTGAAAATACATCTTCTTGGCTAACAGCACATTAGCACGTTTTAATGCTGCCGTCATACCTTCTTGGTTGATGACGGGCATTGCTTTGTGTTTTTGGATAAATCCGTCGCTTTTTTCTTTGGTAATCCATTCAGGTTGCGTTACTTCCTTGGAACCAAAAACGGCAGCTATGTTAGGATAATCCATCAACAGATATACTTGACAAATATAAAAGCGAAGCAAACTCTCGTTTTTTGTCAGCTCCTCTTGAGTTTTCATCTCGTTTCGCCCCAAGGCAAGAGCTCGGTCAAGATTCATCAACGCACCGTCGTAAATGCCGTTGAGGGCAAGCGCATAGGCATATTCGGCAAGTAGGTCGTATTCTGCACCTTTGTGGCGACCGATAGACTCAATTTTATCGTCAATAAGCACTGCATATTCCGAAACGGCTGCACTGAACTTTTCTTGTATCACAAATTCACGAATGGATTTTATAGGCAAAGGGTCGTTGCCTGCAATCACAACGCTTGGCACAATAAGGAGCAGCGAAACAAGAAAGTTCCGTAATGCTTTTCTATATGTACCTCGTGTCATTTTCATCAAAACTGATTTTCTGTAATTATTAAGTTGTTTCGCAAGCGACACATAAATTTATTTTCCGCTTGGAATATCAACAATCCGTCTTTGGTAAATTTCAGTAATCCGCCAAGTTCAATTACTGGTTCGATTATATTGCCGTTCAAACGGAAGGTCTGTTTTGCCGTTGAAAAATATATCATTCCATCTATTGGATTTACAGCAATGGAAAGAATGTCTTCGTTGTTCGAAAGCGTCGTGATTTTTGTAATGTTTTTCTTCTGAAAATCAGCAAAATACAATTCATTGCTCGTGGCAATGAATAAGGTGCCGTTTCGTGTTTCGTACACCGAAGAAATTGGTTTCTTCATTCGTGCTAAAACGGAGTAGGTGGCATCGTCGAAAATGCCATACACGCAATAAGTGTTCGTTGCATTTTTCTGACTGTCATATACATACACGGCTTCTGAACCGTGTGCTATTCGCATATTTGTTCGTGGTAAATCGCATATTTTCACGAATGTACCCTTTTCGTTGAAAATGCCATATTGTTTGCCCGAAACAGCCGTCAGGACGTTTTTGTTGTTCAAGGCGAAACAAGACACTGTCACATTTGAAGTAAAATAAGGGAGAAATCCGCCGTTGCCCAAAAACACGAAGTTCTTCCCCGTGGAAAGGAACACGAATCCGTCGGGCGTGTAGTCGAACGATTTTACAAACGAAACCTTGGGATTGCTCTTCAACATGTCTTTTGACAGGAATATGTCGGCTTTTTGAGATGCCAGCGGCTTGTTGTCTTGTGCCAATCCGGCAACGCTCAAAAGTAAGAATGACAATATGTAAGCTGCAAATTTCTTCATATTAATGAGCACGTGTTTTTTCTTTGTATATCTCGTAATTGTCCTTGATAGTATTTATAAGATTGAATCCATTGACTGCATTTGAAACGATGCTTGATCCTGTTGAAACGGAACCTTTTTTTGCGACTTCTCCACCCCACATCACATCTTCGGTAATTGGACGTCCAGTTACTGTGAGGGCTTTGGTAACGCCTTTCTCCGTAATACGATCCGTTATTGCCTCGGTAAGCTGCGATTCAGCATATTGTGGACCAGAATATTGTTCTACCAAATAGTCTGTGGTTTTGTTCAACGCATTTACCAAGATGTCGGATGTGCTTTTATATGCTAAATCATGATAACCTTCGTAGCCGGCTTTTGCCAATTCCGAGTAAAGATACACATTCGCTACCGCAAGTGCTTGGGCTGGTTTACCAGGAATAAAATCAGTGGCGGCAACCAAGTCTTCGGTAACCATATCGATGAGAGGATGCTCAATTTCTCCGTCGTCGATTGTCGCTACGGGTTTGGGAACATAACTATCTTTCAATGAAAACGTGTCGGTTGACATAAGATATTCTCTGTCAACCAAATTGACACCTCTACCTTGACCAGTGGTTGAGGAAGGAATTTCGGGGTCGCTTTGTTTTAGGAACGCAGGGTCGATGGTTCCCCACACATAATCGGAAGAATTTTCACGAACGGTGGCACCTGCATAATCAAGTCCTTGCGTGTATGCCTCGTCGTATTCGGCATCGCCTGTAAGCAGATTGGTAACGTCAACTGCTTCCATGGAATTGTATTTTCGCTCGTAGTCCTCGAACCATGCCGTAATAGATTCTACGGTATTGGGAGCAGAGAATGCCATACCTTCTTCAGGACCAAGTTCCTTCAACTGTGAAAATGCGTCGGTAGGGGTGAGCGCCGAAGAACTCATATCGTGACCGGAACAAGGCGTACACGTCCAATAGATTGTGTATGTGCACGGACCGTCTTTTGCGTAGTTTTGTCCTGAAACTTTGTTAGACAAAATCGAATTTCTTGCTGCTTCACATTCTGCCAGTGTAGGAAAACCTACAGTTCGAAAACCTGATTCTAACGCTGCATTAGTTTGGCTTAAATCAATCCCCGTACAACCGGATTGGTGTATAGTAGGAGTAAACGACCATTGAGCCAAAGCGCTTTGACACAAGAGAACAGACAAGAATCCAATCAGAAATATGTACTTAACACAAGATTTCAAAACGAAATTTTATTTTTGATAATTTCTACAAAGAAAAAAAAATTTTCAAGAAAAAAAGATTCATACTCTTTTTTTTAGATTAAAACGGGGAAAAAAGTCTTTGAAACGGAATAACTTGCCGTGTAATTTATACAAGAAATCCCCCTCTTCGTCTCGTAATTTTGTGACGTGCAACATTCAGGGAGATTTTTTTTAGAAAAATTTTCAGTTTGCTACAAAATAAGGTCAGACAATGACAACAAATTTCTTCTTTTATTGAAGAAATCTCCTATCTTGCACAAAAATCAAAATTCCATGGACGAAATCGTAATGACTCCCGATGTGTGTATGCAGTTTCTTGTCTGGTCGTACTATTACCACGGCATTTTGCCCGACAAGACAACCAGTTACGGCCACTATGGCAAGTTCGCCGAAACCGACGTGCCGCATCTCGACAATCTGAAAGACACGCTGTTTCGCTGTTTTGAGGAAGATTCGGTGCGGAATGCGTGCAAACAGTTCCAACTTGCCAAGGAACGTCACGAACCGTGTCCGTTTCCGCAAAACGTCCTTGATGCCTTGTTTGCAAAAGAAATATAATAATGACTCAACAAATTGAATTCACATTATCGGAAAAGCGCCGCGGCTGTCATCTGATTACCCACGAGGTGATGGAACATCTGTCGGAAAAACTGCCGCAAACGGGACTTTTGAACTTGTTTGTGAAACACACGTCGTGCGCCCTTTCCATCAACGAAAACGCCGACCCCGACGTCCGTCGCGATATGGAACAGATTCTGAACCGTCTTGTGAAGGAGAACGAACCGTATTACGACCACACGCTCGAAGGTGCCGACGACATGCCCGCCCACGCCAAAAGCAGCTTGTTCGGCGTAAGCCTGACCATTCCTATAACCAACGGCCGCCTAAACCTCGGCACGTGGCAAGGCGTCTATCTCTGTGAATTCCGCAACTACGGCGGACCACGAAAACTTGTGGCGACGGTGGTGGGGGAGTAAAGTCTTTACAATTGTCCGACGGAATTAAAATTTTTTTAATAGCTGCGGACAATTGCAATTCGCCATTTCTTGCCGTCTTTGGTGGGGTGTTAGCAAAACGAATAAATTAATCCTTGCCTAACAAACCTTCTATTTGTTTATCAAAATCTGACATAAATGTTCGGTCTTGAATTCTACGAAATTTCTCATATTCGCCGACGGCCTTTGCTTCTGCCTCTTCGTGAGAAATATTTCCGCTATCTTTGAGAATTTCGTAGTCACCAATTTTCAGATACTTTTCCAAAAGTTGCTTCCAATCCGTCATCTTCATCAGAATCTTTCTCTGTGCACGGTCTTCCGCCATATCAAGAAATGCCGAGGTAAGCCGATTCAAACTTTCAACCTCTTTTTCCGACAAATAATTTTTGGCAATTGTCACATCGCTTTTAACTACACGTCCGTCGGGCGCATTCTTCCACGTCATCAGCCCCATATATGGTTTTTCCGCATTCGCGCGGTCGTATATGATTTCTGCAGCAGTTTGGTGAGTCACGGCATAATGCATCATATTTTGAACCGTTTGATAAAACATTCTTGTCGTTTCCGCCTGCGAATCATAATCGTAACTACATTCTGCATATATATCGGTGATTTTCTGATAATAACGTCGTTCGGAAGTTCGTATTTCCCGAATACGCTCCAATAATTCTTCAAAATAATCTGCTCCAAAGACATCCTTGCCCTTCAACCTCTCATCGTCCATCACAAAACCCTTGACAATATATTGTTTCAGCACCTCGGTCGCCCAACGACGGAACTGTGTTGCCTCATAACTATTTACACGATAGCCAACGGCAATGACGGCATCCAAATTATACATCAAAACAGTATCTTCCCCCCATTTGTCCGACGGAATTCGAATTTTTCGAATAGCATCGGACAAATGGACTTCCCCGCTTTTATCTATTTCTGAAAGATGATAACTGATGGTTGAGACAGAAACATTAAAAAGCTCCGACATTCGTTTTTGTGAAAGCCAAAATGTTTCGTTATTGAATACAACAGTAACGTTAACTTTGCCTGTAGAGGAACGGTACATCAACACATTGCCTTCCGTACTTACAGCCAATTCTTCTGATGTTAGTTTATCTGCGAAGTACTCCTTTGCAACTTTAACCAACGGTTTTCTTTGATCAGCATTCATTACAATGGCAAGACAGGCAGTACGTGATAGCATAACAGAACTAACTTGACGCACAGTTCCTAATCCTAACTGAGCCATCTCCTCAATTTCCACAATATGTTCCTTCAAATCCAAGCCCTTCTCTTTTTGCAAAAAAAGAGTGATTTTTTCTATCAAACGTTCAAAGTTCCAATATTTCTGGTAACCAAGCACTCGGGCCAGTTTTCGTGAATTCCACCATTCTTTGCCGTCTTTGTCGGTCTGTTTGATGGCGTCGAACGGGGATTGAAGTTCTTGCGGGTCGAAAAGGTTTTGATTTTTTTTCATGGTAGTTAGACTTTTTCATTTTCTCTCTCTACAATTGCGTTTGATCATCAAAGAAATCTTCGTAACTTACATCTGTATTAGAAAAAGATATGCGATAAAGAGCTTCACCTTCTTCTGTGTTTTGATGAAGATTTTCTATACAAATACTATCAAAGCCAAGACGGTTCAAATCGTCAATAGTTACCAATTCGAATTCTTTTTTATGTAATAATTTTCTTAGTAACCATTCCCCTAAATCTTTATTTGGATTGGACATTAGGGCTTTACCGTTATCTTGACAAATTTTTGCACTAATAATGGTTTTATCTGGCATTTCCAGAGCAAAAGGAGTATTCCTGTCAGGGAAGAAGTCTGGATAACTTTTATGTATGGCAATTGGAACTGGGACATAGACTTCCAAGGGATTTCGTTTTCGTCCACCTGCATTAAATTGATTAAGACCAGATTTCTCTGGAACGTATTTTATTCCACCTTTGAGAGCATAAAGTGGTAATATAACATAGTCAACACCCTTAATTCTTGTCTTTGCTTCTTCAATTATTTCTTTTTTTGTCATGAAAAAGGATTCGAGCAAAGCAAGTGGGTCTTCAATAATGTCAACTCTTACGTCTTTACAAACTTGTGGAACATAGAATCGTTTCATAAGAACACTTTTGCTCTTATTGAAAGAAAATTCATTTTTTTCATCTTCGAATTTACATGAGGTTTCATCATCTGAAATAAGATGAATGTGTTCCAAATCAACCTCTTCATATGGAGTGTTGAAGATTCTTAGCAAACCATCAGTTCTGCCAACAATGTGGTATTGAGTTTCATTCACACCATACTGATCATTTGCGAATTGCATTCTATCGTTACGATATTGTCCGATTTGTTTTGCTAAATCAATACCATGTAGCCCATTTAATGTTTTCTTAAGTTTATTAAACTCTGCTATCTTTTCTACTGACTGATTGTTTTTTAAGATGAACGTTTTTATTCCGATTCCTACGTTCGAGAATCTAGCATCATATGCAGTACATGAACGTGCATCGTTGTACGCTTTGTAATACCGACAAAACAAATTTTCCGTTAAACGATAATCCAGATAAGGTATGTCACTTTCAGAAAATAATCTACTTAGTTGAGCCATTAGCTTCAACATGTCAAAATATTTATTGTATGAAGTCCAGTTGTTTAAGAATTCTTCAAGATTACTGATATTATTTGTTTGCATACTTTTTGAATAAGTGGTACGACTACTGAATTTCCTGCTTGTTTATATTTTGCGGAATCTGCAATTGTTGTAGGGAATATAAACTCTTTTGGATATCCTTGAAAGTTCAAACATTCTTGCGGTGACAATTTGCGTATACCATCATCAGTTAGAATTATTGGGACATTGTGCCCTCCTGTCCCCATGTTAGCAGTTAATGTTGGGCAAACCTTACTTTTGTTTTCCCGAACATATTGCCGTCTCCATTGATACACTGTATCTTTGGACACGACTCCTGCTCGTAAATCAGCAATATGTCCCATGCTATCCCCATAGAATAGTTTTTTGTCCATGTTGCTATAATCAATGCAATCATGTATGCTTTTTTTCAAAGTTTCTTTTTCTGGGAATGTAAATTTATTGTAATTGGAAATCTTTTCTTTGTTAAAACAAACAATAAAGATACGCTCTCTATTTTGGGGGACGTTAGCATATTCCATTGCATTCATCACTTTGTGAAATACAACATAGCCTAATCCTTCTAGAGTGTTTTTTATTGTAGAAAATGTATTCCCATTGTCATGAGTGTATAAGTTTTTTACATTTTCAAGAAAAACTGCCTTGGGGCGTTTCCTTTTTACTATTTCTGCCACATCAAAAAACAATGTTCCTCTTGTATCTTCAAACCCTTTTTGATAACCTGCAATAGAAAATGCTTGGCAAGGAAATCCAGCACAAAGTACATCAAAATCATCGGGAATATACTGCTTGGTTGACTCTTTTGTAATATCTCCAAACGGAACTTCTCCATAATTTTCCAAATAGGTTTTTTGAGCTTGTATATCCCATTCGGAAGAATATACACATTTTCCACCAAGATTTTGCATGGCAATTCTAAATCCGCCAATTCCTGCGAACAGATCAATGAATGTAAATTTGGGATTTTCTGGTGCAGGGAATGGAACAGAAAATAATTCTGGGAATAAACCATAAGAAACACCAGGTTCTGCCACTACGCTTTTATCATTCTCTTTCTTTCCCCCTTTCAATAGCAGAAGAGCATCGTTTTCGAATGGAGAACCAAATTTGCTGTTTTGGTTTTGAAGGTAATGCGTGACAATTGCGGAATCGTCATTAATTGTTATTCGAAATTTCGTTTTCATTTTGAACACAAACAAAATATAAATTATTCATGTTATAATTAGTCTCGTATACCTTGGAAGGTATTTACAATGTTACTATTCGGATCTTTAACGCCAAACATCTCTAAATATATCTTATCTGAAGTGCATTTTTCTATGGCATTCGCCAACAAAGAGTTGTTTTTTATCTCGTCTTGAAATATGTTTTTTAACTCTATTTGTCCTTTAAATTCTGATCTATTTATTGCTTTCAAATAATCGACGAGTACTTGTTCTCTTTCGAAAGGGACATCACTCTCCGACAAAACCATACAAAAATCTTTTGTTGATTTAATAATATCTCGTTTAAATGCACACTTCATACAATATTCGAAGTCACTTATAATATCTTTTCTCATATCATCATCTTTAATAGCAAAATAAAGATAATGCTGGAAAAAGAGAAGTAAATAGCGATGTTTATTTGCAGAATTTTTGTTTTCAGAATATTCATTCTCAATTAATTTTAAATATGCTCTTTTTAATATAGGGAAACCATCATCATCTAATTGACGAGCTAATAACAATTCTGATATGTTTCCTATATCCAAAGGTTCTTCCTCTAATCGACACAACAATGCTTTAGTTTCTTCTTTGCGTAGTTTTGCATATAAACCCTCAATGTCACTTTGTATTTTATTATCCGTATCTTCAACGATTTGCGCTAATTTTACGATTGTATGTTCCTTGTTTTCAATATTGTCACTCATTTTCGATACTTTTCTCTGTAAACATGAAATGTAAACACCGATAAAAACACCAACTATTCCAAAGACGATAGTAAATGCAACAAGCATTGTATTTATTGCGCTGATTTCATTTGCTATCGTAGCATTTGAAACATCTACAATGTATTTAACCGCATCAATCTTATCGTTTATGGTTTGAAAGTATTTCAATGTATCCATTGGATTGCTACTATTCATCAATAATCTAACCATATATTATTAATTTATAAACAGTTCTTCATATTAATTATTTCATTTTTCAACGTCTGTGTTGTACAATAACATCAGAACGCCATCAATGCCAGAAAAGAAGTGTATGAATGAATGTATGTTTTTTCTTTGGCATAATCTTTCATATTCACTCCGTAAAATTACATTTTTTCTTCATTATGCGACAAGGTTTTCGAGAAATAAAGACCAACCTTCTTTACTTTGATGAGAATCAACAAATAAGTGAGAAAACCATTTTATTGGCATCAATAAAATGGTCTGAAACTTTCATCTTCTCTCGTCGTGCTGCTTTTGTCGAATTTATCATTTTATTGACGTCAATAAAATGATAAAAAAAGTTCAACATAGCTTTGGTGCAATATCATCGTTACTCTCTTATTTCCCTTCGTTCTTCAACATTTTCTTCTCTTCGTTAGCCAAGCGACGTTCCACTTTCTTCACATCTTCGGCAGAGGAAGTGTTTCGGAAACAATGCCACGTTCAACGAGCATTGTTCGAACGGCAGTGTTGTTGTCGATATGTTCTTTGGTAATGGGGGCTTCGCCTTGAAGGTCTTTAGTCTGCACGTTCACACTCGTCATTTCGGCGGCAAAATCCTTTGCCTTAATGCTTATGGTTGGCAGAAAATCGGCAAGCGGACGAGTTTGTGGCACACCCAACCGTTGTTTCATCATATTCGTGCTAAGTCGGAAAAGTGCCTGGTCGCCTTTCGAACGAATAACGGCAAATGTTTGGTCGTTTACACCACGTTCGTACAGTATGCCCGATAGCTTTTTCTCTGTTTCCTGCAATTTTGCACGTGCCTGCACACGTTCAATTTCCATCAGCCGTTGCTCTATCAACTCGGCACGACGTGTCTGAACGGCAAAATACGTTTGTGCAAATGCAATCTCTGGTTTGCGAGGATCACCGTTCTGTGCCACCAAATAACAAGCATATCGGGTGAGCATAATGTCATCAACCTTCCGTTGCGCACCTTTAGCCAATGGTATCATTTTGCTGACGTCAGCAAAATGATCCGTTATTGATTGTCCCACATTCCCACAAGCTTCTTTAGCTTTGTCAATCACATTGATAAAATTACGCCATTGCGTATAACCAAGCAAAATGCTTATTTCTCGTGCACTCCAACATTCGGTTTCGTCAACCTTACAAACTGCCTCTTCAAAGTTTTTGAAAAGGTCTTGAATTTCTTCTTTTTTCATATTGTCTTTGTTTTAGTTATGTTCCAAACATTTCCTCCACAAATATACACATAGCACACCTTATTTCCAAATTTATTTTCATTGGAATGCGTTGATTATCAAGATATTAATCGTTGTTTATTGATAGTGATGGTTGCTTATTTATTTTCTTATTTTGTGATAGTGATCATTTTGCCGACGTCAGCAAAATGGTCGTTGATATGGTTTACCCTAAACTCCTTAATCTCTTTCTGCACCGCATCCAAGAACTTTGCTGCGTGAGCACCGTCCATTTGCGTGTGGTGAAACTGGAAAGAAACGGTCAGCATTGTTTTGAGCAAACGGCGTTTGTATCGCCCCCAAATCATAAAAGGATTATTGAAAATACCGCTGTACATGCCAACCGCACCGTCAATTTCGTACTGTGCCAATGCCGAAGTGCCAATGACCATGGCCTCAGTCAGATCGTGGTTTGTACAACTTTCGGCAACTTGTTTCGTAAGTAGCAGGTATTGTTGGTTGAACAACAATAAATCATCAGAGTAAGGAATATCGCACGAACTTACGCCACCTTTGCAGTTCGCTACAATGGTGTTTACGGCAATGTCGTCATATTTCATTAACTTGTTGTCCACTGGCAACAGATAAAATTCCGGGATGCCACTTGCCGCCTTGCCAATGCAGTAGCACATCAGCATATTGAATTTCATTCCCGTGCGACGGCTTATTTTCACAAGACGAGACACGTCGAGTGTCTTGAAAAACGTAACCATGGGATTCGGTGCCTTCATCCACATTTCAAAAGCATAGGCACGAGAGGTTTCTGCTGGATTGATTTCAGTTTTCATTTCTTTTTTCCGTCAAATTTTTTCTTGCTTCTGAATTATTGGCAAAAATTGCCCCGACAATTGGACAACAATCCATCTCCGAACAATCGCTACACGTAGATACACCTTTTTTCAACGCACACTGCCGAACTTCGCACAAACTTTCGCAGAAAACAGTCTTTTTCCCATCCGCACGACAACCGTCACAATTAATATGTTCAGGCGAAATAGGTACATTATTCAATTTAGCCCACAGTTTTGCCGTTTTTTCACGCAACGCTTGATCATTGTTCTTTGTCGCAATATATGCGTCGCATTTTTCACAATCCAAACCACAAAATGCAATCATAAATTTTCTTTTAAAATCTTCTTGAATGTTTACAATAGTCTTCGTATTCTGTGCCAAAATCACGCAGCAACCGCCGTTCCTCACTCACAACCTGCACAAACATGATACAGAAAAACAACACCCACACAAGAACCGCTTGCCAAGTCCACAGCCAGACCGCCGCACCTGCAAGATACGTAAGCGTACCCGTGAGCATAGGATTACGGTTAATGCGATATGGACCGTCGGTCATTAGGTGTTGTGTACGTGGCGCAACTTCGTGACCGAACGCGTCCATAGGGTTTCCCTTGCCCCGTCGTTTCATATAAATGATTGTCCACACGCTCAACGACAGTCCGCCAATTATCAATAGACCAGTAACCGAAGCTCTTAACGCTCCGATATGCTCTAATTCTGGTCTGCCCGAGGCAAACCACATAATGGCTGGTATCAGTCCCACAAAAAGAACTCCGCCCAACACGTACCCTACAATTTCACGAAACACTTTCATAATTACATGTATTTGAAATTTTATTTTTTCTTTTCACCAAACACGCACCATCTGATAAACGGAATACGGTGCAATTCCTTACAAATATAACTTATAATATCATTTTCTCAACATAACCAAGGCAAATAAAAACATTTTGTGTTTTTTTGTATAAATCATTACTTTTGCCAAACAATAATTGTATGGCTCAGACAGAACAAGCGTGGGGGTCCCGATTGGGACTGATTTTGGCGATGGCAGGAAGTGCCGTCGGATTGGGAAACTTTCTCCGTTTCCCCGTGCAAGCCGTTCAGAATGGCGGCGGAGCGTTTATTATCCCGTATCTGGTGTCGTTCCTCTTGCTTGGATTGCCCTTGGCTATGATTGAATGGTCAACGGGAAAGTTTGGCGGTCAACTTGGTCGCCACTCGCCACCAACGATTATGCAGGCGTTGAACAAAAGCCACTTTTGGCGATATTCGGGTGCGCTTTGTCTCTTTTCGAGTTTCGTAATTTGCTCATATTATTGCTATATAGAAAGTTGGATTTTGTCATACACCATCCACTCGGTTATCGGTACGTTCGACGGAATGACCGAATACGAGGTATCCGCTTTCTTCGATAAATACATAGACTTGACTACGTCAACGCTCGGATTCCCGTCTGACACGCTGATAATGTTCATCTGCTGCTTGCTCATCAACATATTTATTTTGAGCAACGGCATTTCCAAAGGAATTGAACGTGCGTCAAAAATCAGTATGCCGCTCTTGCTCATTTTCGGTTTCTTCTTGGTGTATAAGGCCTACACGATGAAAGCGGGCGTTGCGGGAGCAAAGTTCGACAGCGTGGTGGCGCTCGATTTCTTGTGGACTATCGACGTTGATTCGCTGGCAAACCCCAAAGTGTGGCTCTCGGCTGCCGGTCAGGTGTTCTTTACCATGTCGCTGGGAATGGGTGCGATACAAACCTACGCTTCGTATATGAAGAAGCACGATGACATTGCCTTGAACTCAATGACCTCGGCATTTACCAACGAATTTGCCGAAATCGTGCTGGGAAGTGCCATTATCATTCCTATTTCCATTGGCTATCTTGGCGTTGACAAGGTTGTGGAACTGACGGGAATGGGCGGTTTCGGCCTTGGATTCCGTACCATGCCGTATTTGTTCGAGCAGTGGGGCGACGTGCTTTCGTGCCTTGCGGGCTTTGCGTTTTTCGGAATATTGTTCATCGCTTCAATCACGTCGTCAATTTCCATAAGTCAGCCATTCATCGCATTCTTGGCGCGAAATTACAACTGGACACAACGGAAAAGTTCGTATCGTTTTGGCGTGTTATTGTTCATTTTGGCGCTTCCGTGCGTGCTGTTCTTCGACAAAGGCGTGTTCGACCAGTATGATTTCTGGGGCGGAACTGTTTCGCTGTTTTTCTTCGCCTTGTTGGAAGCAATCGCATTTTCGTGGGTGCTTGGCGTTGACAAAGGTTGGAAAATGATTACCGACGATGCGGAAATTCGTCTTCCGAAGATATATAAAGCAATACTTAAATATATCACCCCCACAATGTTGATTATCATTTTTGTAGCGGCACTCATAAAACCCAAAAATGACGATTGGTCGCTGCTGAGTTTCAAAGGGTGGGAACTTGATGATTCAAGTATTATTGGTGAATTGCGTCATCAAAATATTGGTCCGAACAAAACGTGGTTTGCCGACGAGTTTTATGCCGAAAACGAAGGTGTGGTAAAAAAGATTTCCGATACGGAATTGGTGATAGAAGAAAAAACCTACGTGCTTCCGTCTGACGCCGAAGTGCTTGTTTCGCCCGACGATGTGGTCACCTTTGGCTCGCCAATTTACAAGGCCGATGTCATAAATAACGTTTTTTACGTCGATATTTGCCGAATTGGATTACTTTTGTTTTTGATAGTATTGTGCGTGTTCATCCGATTCGCACGTCAACATAATTTTGAAGAAATAACAATAGAATAATGTCAACGGCTGCTTTAATACTTATGCTCACAGTGCAATTGTCGGTTACGGCAGTTATGATATATTTGTTTTACCGAGTTTTACATAAAAAATAATTATGGAATCATTTTTCGACTTAGCACAAAAAAGAAGAAGTACGAGAACGTTTGCTGACAAGCAAGTTCCGCAGGAAATACAGGAAAAACTGAAACAGATTGTTTTGATGAGCCCGTCGGGACATCGTGCAAATCCATGGGAATTCATTTTCGTGGAAGACAAGCAGTCGTTGGAGACAATTTCCACTTGTAAGCAAGCCGGCGCCGCATTCGTAAAGGATGCCGCTCTTGCCGTAATCGTAATTGCCGACACGCAAAAAACCGACGTGTGGGTTGAAGATTGTTCCATTGCCTCGGCATATCTGCATCTTGCGGCAGAAGATTTGGGCTTGGGAAGTTGCTGGGTACAAATCCGCAAACGTGCACAGGAATCAGGCGAAAGTGCCTCGGAAGTGCTGAAAAAGGCATTCAACATTCCTGAAAACTACGAGGTGTTGTCGGTGATAGCAATGGGTTACAAATCGGAAGAACGTAAACCGTTCGACCTCAACCGTTTGCAGTTAGATAAAATTCACACGGAAAAATTCTAAACTATCTTTTTTGTCCTTTTTTCTTCTTGGCATTATTTGCCGCTGAAGTTGAAGTAGGTGTTTTCTGCGCCGTTGTACTTGGACGCGTTGTCGTTGACTTATACGGGCTCTTCTTTACCTCTTCTTCAACAGGTTCGGGTTCTTTTGCCATAAATGTCTGACGACGAATAGTACTTTCGTCCGATTCAAAAGCATTGACCTGCGAATCCTCTATTGTCAAACTTCCGATAGAGGAATTTTCAATCAAGAAGTCTTCAATCTTACAATTTCGAATAACAAGATCCGACAATGTTGCGTTTGTCAACGTAAGATATTCACAAATCACATTTTCAATCAAAACATTGGTGATAACCGTTTGTTCAATAGTAATATCGGTTGCAGTGACATTCTGTACCGAAGATTCCACCGTAACGACGTTTGTGATAAGCACATTGTCGGGACCATATTTCCCTGCAATCGTATCGGCTACACGTTCAGCGTATGTTTTTCTTGGTGGCTGCGCATCACGAGCAGTTTTTGCTGCCGTCGCCTTCGATTTGGGAGTTGGCGGTTTTGTCTGTGCCTCAACTTGAAACGCGGCAAAGGCACAAAGTAATATGACAATAAGTTTTTTCATTTCCATCTCATTTAATCGCAAAAATACGTTTTTTCAAGTTAGTTAGTATATTTTTGATATATTTTTTAGAAAAGAATAACCTATGCTTTTGGTAGGTTATTAAATTTTATGTATATTTGCACCGTCAAAACAGATAAAGCGTTGACAAGATTTTAAGGTTTAACTTGAAAAAAATAAAAAAATGAACGAGAAAAAAATACTTACGATTCAGGACATCTCGTGCGTGGGACAATGTTCCTTGACGGTTGCCCTGCCAGTTATTTCGGCAATGGGAATTGAAACGGCAATTTTGCCATCGGCAATTTTATCAACACATACAGGTGGTTTCACAGGTTACACGTTTCACGACTTAACCGAGGACCTTCCTGCCATCAAAGAACATTGGAAGAAAGAAAACATCAAGTTCGACGCATTCTATACGGGTTATGTGGGAAGCGTGAAACAATTGGAATACATTTCCGACATTATGGACGAACTTCGTAAACCCGACAGCAAAATCATTGTTGACCCAGTTATGGGTGACAAAGGTAAATTATATCCTGGTTTTGAGCCAAGTTTTGCAAAAGAAATGGCGAAACTTTGTAAAAAAGCCGACGTTATCGTGCCAAACCTTACCGAAGCAGCATTTATGCTTGACGAGGAATACATAGAATCAGGTCACACGAAAGAATATATAGAACGTATTTTGAAGAAATTGTTGGGACTTGGATGTAAGAATGCGTTGCTTACAGGCGTAAGTCTTGAAGAAGGCAAATTGGGCGTTGCCGCTATCGACGGTGCTACAGGGAAAGTAAGTTATTATTTCCGTGACTTGTATCCTGGAATGTTCCACGGCACTGGTGACGTGTTTGCAAGTAGTTTTGCCGGAGCAATGATCTTGGGAAAGACAATAGAACAGGCGGCAAAAATTGCCGTAGATTTCACGGTGAACGCCATTGCAAAAACAATTAACGACAAAAATCACTGGTATGGCGTAAAATTCGAACTTGCCTTGCCAGAATTGATAGAAAGTATTCGATAGGAAATGCGTCAATAAAAAGCGACACATTCTTGTAAAAAACAAAAAAGAGTCACAACTAAGTGACTCTTTTTTTTCCATTTCTCTCCCGCCAATTTTCAATTTTCAATTTAAATTGTAACTTTACCTTTATTTTTTCTATCTTATTGTAGATGAGAAAATTTGCGTTATTGGTCATAGGGATTGTTGCGTCTTTTGCCATTTTTGCCCAAAATTCGGAAATCTATTTTACCGAAAACAAGCATCAATGGGCCGATAACGTGTTGTTTCGCAGTCAGTTATATGGCGGCTACGTCTTTCTTGAAAAAAACTCGCTTACCTACTATTTTCGTGATTCTGAAAGTTTGAAACACCGTCATGCTACGGCGGAGATTACGGAGGATTTTTTAGATTCAAGTAGGCATTTTTTTGAACAAACAGGCAAGCAACTTCCATTGGCAGAAAAAGCGCACAGCCATGAGATGAAGGCGCACGCATATAGGGTAAATTTTCTTAATGCAAATACAAAAGTCAAACCCTATGGCTTTAATCAGAATGCCTATACCGAGAACTATTTGACTGGTCCGAATCCGAAAAAATGGTCGTCGGATGTGCGCAGTTTCAACGATGTGATGTATAAAAATCTCTATAAAAACATCGATCTTCATTTGTATGGCAATAGTGCCGACTTGAAATATGATTTTGTGGTATCTCCGGGTGGAAATCCGCATAAAATTGTTTTGGAATATACCAATATTCCATCAATGAAAGTTCGTCACGACGGAGTCCTTGTGATTACAACCTCGGTCAACGAAGTGTACGAGCAAAAGCCGTTTGCATATCAAATCATCGACAACGATACGGTTGAAATTCCTTGTGCCTATCATTTGGAGAACTTTAAGGTAACTTATGATTTAGGAACGTATAGTCCGGAATATACGTTGTACATCGACCCGAATCTTGTTTTTTCAACCTACACTGGTTCCACTGCCGACAACTGGGGCTTTACGGCTACGTACGATTCCAAGAACAACGCTTATTTGGCGGGAATCGTCGAAGGATTTGGTTTCCCCGTAAGTATGGGTGCTATTCAGCTTACTTATGCAGGTGGGAATTGGGACATTGGACTTATAAAGCTTGACGAAACGGGCAAGAAACGCTTGTATGCCACGTACATAGGCGGTAGCAGTTGCGAAATGCCTCATAGTCTGATTGTGAACAGCAACGACGAATTGCTTATGTTAGGAACGACTGGCTCAGCCGATTTCCCTGCATATAATGGATACTTGACGACGTTTCAAGGTGGAGATTCCGTTCTCTACGACAATTTGATTTTGTTTGAACACGGCGTTGATATTTTTGTTGCGAAAATAGCCGAAGATGGTTCGTCAATCCTATCGTCAACGTTTTTGGGAGGTAGCAAGAACGACGGTATCAATTTTAGTTGGGAAGAAGGCGATTTGTATTATGGTTACGATTCGTTGTATTACAATTATGGCGACGGAGCCCGTGGGGAAAATATGGTTGATGATAACGATAATGTGTATATCGCCTCAACTACATTTTCTGCAGATTTTCCTATCGTGAACGGATTTCAAGGTGCTTCGGGTGGCTCACAGGACGGCGTAGTGTGTAAGTTTTCGCCAGACTTGGCAAATCTGGAATGGAGCACCTATATTGGTGGCGATAGCAAGGATGCGGCATATTCTATTGATGTTGACCACGAAGATGGGGTTTACGTGACGGGAGGAACGTGTTCTTCAACATTAAATATGCCAAGTGGCGGTTATCAAACCGAACGAATTGGCGGTACGGTTGATGCGTTTGTCTTGAAACTTGACAAAAACACAGGTTCTCTGCAAGGTGCAACGTATTTCGGTTCCGAACAATATGACCAGGCACATTTTGTCCGTGTCAATTCAAACAACGACGTGTTTATTTTCGGGCAAACAACGGCATCAGGCAACACGTTGATTTATAATGCGAACTACAACAATCCTAATAGCGGTCAGTTCTTGGCGTCGTTTACCAATGATTTGTCGGATTTGCGTTGGTCAACGGTTTTTGGAAGTGGTTCAGGAGTGCCAAATATCTCGCCTACGGCTTTTGAAGTTGATATTTGCAATAGAATCTATCTTGCCGGTGTTGGTCGCGAATGGCCCGATTATTTGGGACAATGGTACATAAACGGGAATATGTATATTTACGATTACGGTTGGCTCTCAATTAACGGTACCAAAGGGATGGACATTACTCCTGATGCCTATCAGAATGTAACTGATGGGAAAGATTTCTACATTATGGTGATTGACGATGAGGCCAATAATTTGGATTATGCGAGTTATTTTGGAGAATTAAGTGACGCTTATATCTTATATAATCCGTATGCTGGAACATACACGTATAATGGCTGTGCAACGAGTGGCCGTGACCACGTGGATGGCGGTACAAGCCGTTTCGATGCCAATGGTTATGTGTATCAGAGCGTATGTGCAAGTTGCGGTGGTTGTAACGGTTTCCCCATTGCACCCAATCCGGGGGCGTGGTCAACACGCAATAATTCAAGCAATTGTAACTCGGCCGTGTTCCGTTTTGTGATAGATTTCGGTCTTATTGAAGCTGATTTCGACATACCTGAAGTTGGTTGTTTGAGCAAGGAACTCACCTTCAACAACACGACAAAAATTCATTACAACAATCCTCACGTAACCTATAAATGGGATTTTGGTGATGGCACAACCTCTACCGACGAATCGCCGTCGCATACCTACAAGGAAAATGGCACATATACAATCACGCTGTTTGTTCAG
>JAFZTG010000122.1 GCA_017618935.1 Bacteroidales bacterium
ATAAAACAGCAACTTTTTAACAAAGCAATTGAAATCTACGAAAAATTGCGTTTGAAATATCCAGAAAAAAGTGTTTACTTTGCGAACCGAATTTCAGAAGTACAAGAATTAAAAAAGTAAAGGAATATGGTAGTCATTAATGTATTGTTGATAATTGTAAGTGTATTATTGGTTTGTATCGTATTAATCCAAAATTCAAAAGGCGGCGGTCTTATGTCGTCACGATACGAAATGGGTGTAGCCCGTACAACCGACTTTGTTGAAAAAGCAACGTGGACTTTGGCAGGAGCGTTGGTAGTTCTTTGTATAGTTCTTACAGCTTTGTTGCCAACACAAAACGGTGTGAAAGAATCTCGTTCAATGTTCGAGGACAACGCTCCATCAGTACAAATGAACGTTCCTTCTGATGTGCCAACAGCAGAAGATTTTCAAGAGTAAAGAGTAATTTTGTTTTCATAAGGTTTTTTGGTTGGAGGTGTCAATATGTCATACTATTGACACCTTTTTTATGTCTTGTCATATAGTTTTTTCTGTAATTCTGCCAATATTTCAAAAAAAAATGAGTTGGCACAAAATATGACAAGTCAACGACGAAAATTAAAATGTTTAATCTAAAAATTATATAGTTATGGCAGATTTCAAAGGTAAACCATTGGCAGGAAAGGTTCTTGTGAAACCAGACACAGCCGAGGAAAAAACAGTTTCGGGAATCATTCTTCCTGATTCAGCAAAGGAAAAACCACTTCAAGGCAAAGTAGTCGCTATTGGTAAGGCTAAAAAAGATGAAGAAATGGAAGTTGCAGTGGGCGACACTGTTTTGTACGGAAAATATGCGGGAACAGAACTTACGTTCAACGATGAGAAATATCTTCTTCTTTCGCAATCAGACATTCTTTTAATATTGTAATCATTTAAAATTTAGATAATCATGGCAAAAGAAATAAAATTCAACATTGATGCCCGCGACTCTTTGAAAAAGGGTGTTGACGCTTTGGCAAACGCGGTAAAAGTAACGCTTGGTCCTAAAGGCCGCAATGTAGTTATTGAAAAGAAATTCGGCGCTCCGCAAATTACAAAGGACGGTGTGACTGTGGCTAAAGAAATTGAACTTCCTGACGCATTCGAAAATATGGGTGCTCAAATGGTTAAGGAAGTTGCTTCTCGTACAAACGACAACGCTGGTGACGGTACAACAACTGCTACTGTTCTTGCTCAGGCAATTGTGGGCGTTGGTTTGAAAAACGTTGCTGCCGGCGCAAATCCAATGGATTTGAAACGTGGTATCGACAAAGCTGTTGCCGCTGTAGTTTCAAATCTTAATTCTCAAGCTGAACAAGTTACTGTTGACGGCGAGAAAGTTGAACAAGTTGCACGCATTTCGGCTAACAACGACGAAGAAATCGGTAAATTGATTGCCGAAGCAATGAAGAAAGTGAAGAAAGAAGGTGTAATCACCGTTGAAGAAGCAAAAGGTACGCAAACAACCGTGGAAGTTGTTGAAGGTATGCAATTCGACCGTGGATACATTTCTCCATATTTCGTGACAAACACTGAAAAAATGGAGACTGTTCTTGACAATCCATATATTTTGATTTATGACAAGAAAATTTCTTCGATGAAGGAAATTATGCCAATTCTTGAAGCAACATTGCAGACAAACCGTCCGCTTTTGTTGATTGCTGAAGATGTTGACGGCGAGGCTCTTACAGGTTTGGTATTGAACAAACTTCGTGGTTCGTTGAAAATCGCTGCTGTAAAGGCTCCTGGTTTCGGTGACAGAAGAAAAGAAATGTTGCAGGATATTGCAATTCTTACCAACGGTACTGTTATCAGCGAAGAAACAGGCTTGAAACTTGAAACTACTACAATCGATCAACTTGGTCAGTGTGAAAAGATTTCCATTAACAAGGAAAATACAACGATTGTAGGTGGCAAGGGTTCAAAAGACGCAATCAACGCACGTGCTACGCAAATCAAAGCGCAAATCGCTGCAAGCACGTCGGATTACGACAAGGAAAAACTTCAGGAACGTTTGGCAAAATTGGCAGGCGGCGTGGCAGTTTTGTACGTTGGTGCAACTACCGAAGTTGAAATGAAAGAAAAGAAAGACCGTGTTGAAGATGCATTGAGTGCAACTCGTGCCGCTGTTGAAGAAGGTATCATTCCTGGTGGTGGCGTGGCATTCATCCGTGCTCAATCAGCATTGGAAGGTTTGACAGGTGCAAACGAAGACGAAAACACTGGTATTGAAATCATTAAACGTGCCATTGAAGAACCACTTCGTCAGATTGTTGCAAATGCCGGCGGCGAAGGTTCAGTAGTAGTGAACAAAGTTCGCGAAGGCAAAGGCGATTTCGGTTACAATGCCCGCACGGAACAATACGAAGACTTGAAGAAGGCTGGTATTATCGATCCGAAGAAAGTAACTCGTATTGCTCTTGAGAATGCAGCTTCTGTAGCAGGAATGTTGTTGACGACAGAATGCGTGTTGGCAGAAGAAAAGAAAGACGAACCAGCAGCTCCAATGGGCGCTCCAGGAATGGGCGGCATGGGAGGAATGATGTAATCAATACAAATCAGAAAGGAAAAGGGAAAACTGCTTTGTAGTTTTCCCTTTTTTATTTTCCCATACTTTTAAAGTCTGATGATTAGTTTTTCTTTACAACCAAACTAACCCGCACGTTTTCCTGCATCTCGGAATCAACGAGCATTTGCCAGAGGAACTCTGTTTCGTCATTTTTGACTTTCTCAAACGCTTGTGAAAATTCGTCGCCAGTGGGTTCCAAATCTTCATTTTGCAGGGTAATAATAACCATAATGCGGCACGGAATTTCTGAAACATTTGTGATAGACAATTCGTTGATAAAGGGCTTTGTATAAACATCTTGCATAGCCATTCCAAGTGTTTTCCCACGACCTACCGACGCAAAAACTGCCTTGTCGCACGTGTTTTGATTCCCAATAAGAAAGTTTCTTACATCATAAAAATCTATAGGTGCAACTGACGTTTTTACGCACGCATTCCAGATTTGATTTGCCACAAATCTCGTCTCGGGACACGAGATGGTTTCAAAATCGTTTTCGCCCAACGAAGTGGCGATCAGTTTTTTCAGCTGCTTGTCCATTCCTGTCAAGTCCATTCCGCTATTACATTTTGTGTCCATTGTTTAATTTTTTACAAACAAACAACAAAGATGTGCCATAGTAAAGCAGAGGGTTAAAAATCTTGATTTTTCTTGAAAATTTGCAACACTACTGCGAATTTTCAATAAAAATATGAAGTAGTACTGCGAAAATTCAATTGTTTTTAAATTATGTCATGCGACCATAATTTCTTGAAGAAGTCATATACGTAGATATGTTCAATGCCGTCAACAACGCGATTGAATCTATCAAGCGACA
>JAFZTG010000123.1 GCA_017618935.1 Bacteroidales bacterium
GAAGAATTTCTTTTATATCTTTTTCGGATTTCGTACCTCCGAATATAGTCCGTATTATACTGTTAAAGAGACTCATAGGTCGTTGTATTGTTTTATTTCAAAATTTTAGGCAAAAGTAAATAAAAAACGGCGGATTTTGGGTATTTATTGAGCTAAAAAGAAAATTTATCTCCCAGTAAATTAGAAACTATATTTCAGCATCATTTGCAAGCGATGGTTGGTAATCCAATGGAGATTGTTCTCTGCCATACCATTCTTTGCACTTACATACGACGCACCGCCTTGTTTTACAAATTCGCCATATTGTACCGAAGTGATGTGCCATTCCAACGACAAAGCAAGTTTTCCCCAATTGCGAACAACGCCCGGTGACAATCGCCACATAGAATTGATGTTTGCGTATGTGTTTTTCGACAGATAATTGTTTGCAATGTTCGCATATTCGTTTCCTTCGGCATCGGTGTAGTCAACCAATAAAGCATCGGCAGTGCCAAGATTTTTTGCATAGCCAGCAAACAAGATTCCTTGCCATTTTTTACCGTACATCATACTCACCCACGACGAAGAATAGCGCACCGGCGTGTATTCCCAATGACCGTCTTCGTCAAGTCCGTTTGATTTAGCAGTAACGCCGTAGCCACCATTCAGGTTCATGTGTTCGCCCGCTTGAGCAAGAATACTCTTTGCACGGAATTGGAACTTGTCGCCTTTATACTGCATATACACAAACGGTGAAACTGTCGTGATTCTATCGTCAACCAATGCGGTATATTTCACTGTATCACCATTTTGCAACATTGATGCCTCTCCCTTGTAACGTGGCTTTATGCTCAACAAATCCACACCGACACGGGCAAGCAGACCATTGTCGCCTTTAAAGTTCACACCAAAGTAGAATTCTGGTATATTGCTGTATTTTATGTAATTAGCCGAAGCACCTTCGGGACCGCCCGACGTGTATTGCATTTGCCAGATAGCCGAAGCCGTCAGCGAAACTTTTCCCGGAGCATAGTCAAACGTGATTTGCGGCGTTCTGCTGAACGGAGCAAACGGCACGCCAATTTCAAGGTTGGTGCTGTGAACCATGTCGGCAGCCATTGGGTGCCACGCCTGACCAACTTTCAATGAATATTTATTTTTATTCTCTGATTGCCAATTTAATGTAGTATATGCTTGACGCAGACGGAATTGTGCTGTTCCTGTAACACCTGTTAAACCCGAATAAAAATCAGCTTCGATTTTTGCACCTACGTTAACGTTCCCGATTTTGTATTCGTTTACATCTAACCCAAGACGCGATGTAATGGCACTCCATTTCATTGTCGGATGCGCGTTGATGTCGGTTCCGTCAGCTTGCACAGATTCATCAAGCGGAACGTAGTAATACAATTCGTCGGTTCCAGCCTTGCTTTCGCGAGTGTCGAACGTAAAATAATTACGGACAAAACCGTACCATTTCAATTGTGCTACTGGTGCTGGTACTGTAGGTGGGCATGAGGATGTCTTATCTTTGACTTTATCTGTAACAACACGCGTCACATAGTTTTTGGGTTCTTTTAGACGAATATTGAACTCTCTTTGTTTTCCAATTTTTATAATGTTAGTTTCTCCTAGATTTTCAATTTGTAAATTCCGATTGTTTATATCCGATACGCCATTTGTTACTATTTTCCAAGAGCCATCCATCTCTGTGTATGTTTCCATTTCGGAATCTAAAACACGAACAGCTGCACCTATTACAGGTTGACCATTGAAATCTGTTACTTTTCCGTATAAAGTATCTTGTGCCAATGCACAATTTACTACTAAAATACCAAGAATCGAAGCAAGTAAATATTTTCCTTTCATATAGAGAGAAATAAAAAAAGAGGACTTTCGCCCTCTTTTTGTTAGTAATTCATTATAATGTTGCTGTTACTGTTTCAGCCACCTGTTGCACGCTTTCGAATGGGAAAATCGTTGTCAGCCAGAAATAACCGAGAACGAACGCTATCGCTCCAAGTATAAGACCTATTTTCGCCATATCCTTTGTTTCCACCAAACCTGTAGATGACGCGATGGCATTCGGTGGTGTGGAAATTGGGAACAACATTGCGATAGACGCACACACTGCGATGAACGAAATCATTGAATGTGTTCCTCCAAGAGCCACAAACGAATCGTGGCTTGAGGCAGAAGGGTCGCCCATTGACTGTGCAACTACAATCAAGATTGGAATCAACAAAGCCGCCGTTGCCGAGTTGCTGATGAAGTTCGACAAGAAATAACATACAACACCTGCGATGATGAACACTGCCACAACACCCATAGTGCCAAACGGAATGGCTTCAATCAGCACTTTAGCAAGACCAGTTCCCTGCAAGTCGGTACCCAAGGCGAAACCGCCGGCAACCAACCAAAGAACTGTCCAGTTGATTTCCTTTATGTCGTCTTTTGTGAAAATGCCACAGCAGGTTAGCACCGCAAGTGGAATAAGTGCAACCACGTTGGAGTTGATGCCCGTCAGTTTTTCGGTTGCCCACAACAAAATCGTGCCGATGAACGTAATCCAAACTACGTATGTCTTCCAGTCAGTCTTGCGGCCGCTGTCCTTAATATCAAGCACAACCTCTTTCGACTTGAATGGGAACAATACTTGCAAAAGAATCCATGCAATCAAAATCATTATAATCACAAATGGA
>JAFZTG010000124.1 GCA_017618935.1 Bacteroidales bacterium
GAAGAAACACGGTACGTTTACATAATTCCGTGATAAAAAATCGTAGGGCTGTCACATTGTGGCAGCCTTTTCTTATTTTTCAATCTTAAAACCAACTGTTTTAGAAAATTACCACTCCCAATACGCCTGAGCACGCAATTACCCACATAGGGTTCAGTTTGAAGAAATAGAGGGCGACGAACGAGGCGATGAAAATCAGTGTCGTGAAGTTGTATTCGCCAAGACCGAAATCAAAGAACGATTCGGGTGTCACTAACAATAATGCAGCCGCCAAAATGAGTCCTGACAATACGGAGCGAATCCGTGAGATGACCGCTTGTACGTAGTGATTTTCTTTGTTTTTCATCAAAAAGCGTGTAACTACAAACATAAGGATGATTGACGGCAAACAAAGCGAAATGGTTGCCACCGCAGCCCCCCAGAAACCGAACACTTTGTATCCGACGAATGTAGCCGTGTTTATTGAAATTGGTCCTGGCGTCATTTGCGAAATGGCAATGATGTCGGACATTTCTTGCATGGAAAGCCACGAGAATTGTTCCACACATTCAAACTGAATCATTGAAAGCATGGCATACCCGCCGCCGAATCCGAGCAGACCGATTTTGAAAAAAACATATATGAGTTGCAATATCGTCATTCTGATTTTTTCTGTTTGTTGAACGAATACATTTCTATCGCAATTGCACATACAAAAGCAATGAGAATAATGAGGATTGGCGATATTTTGAGCCACCAAATGGCGAATGCAGCCACGAACGGAATCCAAATCGTTTTCCACGAAGTCTTTTTGTTGAAAAGCAATTTTACGGCAGGAACTAGAATCAGTGCAATCACACAAGGACGAATCCCCTTGAAAATACGTTCGACAATCGCATTTTCTTTGAACGAGGTGAAAAATATGGCAATAAGCAAAATAGTGATGAACGAGGGGAGTGCCGCACCCAATACTGAAACCATGGCTCCTCGTCTTCCACGTAGTTTATAGCCGACGTAAAGCGCTGTGTTTATGGCAAATACGCCAGGGAGGGCCTGCACTAACGAAATCAGGTCCCAAAATTCTTCTTTGTCAATGTATTTCCGTTTGGTCACAATCTGAGATTCGACCATAGAAAGCATTGCATAGCCACCCCCAAGAGTGAATGCCCCTATCTTGAAAAAAATGATAAATAACTCTCTCAAACGAATCATAGTGCAAAAGTAAAAAACATACGAACGTGTTAATAAAAATTGTTAATAACTTTTCATTTCTTGCTATGAAAAAACGAAAGTCAAAAACTTGTTTTTTGTATTTTCGCTTGCATTTCCTATAAAAGGGAATTGTAAATATTTAAGTAATTGAAAATTATAGGATTAAATAAAAAATAATGGCAGAGGAAAACGAAAAACACGAATATTCCGCCGACAGTATTCAGGTACTTGAAGGCTTGGAAGCCGTGAGAAAACGTCCGGCGATGTACATTGGTGATATTGGCGAAAAAGGTCTTCACCACTTGGTATATGAAGTTGTTGACAACTCTATTGACGAGGCATTGGCTGGATATTGTACGCATGTTGAGGTTACTATCAATGAAGACAATTCAATAACGGTCCGTGACAACGGCCGTGGTATTCCCGTTGACTGGCACGCAAAAGAGAAAAAATCGGCTTTGGAGGTTGTTATGACCGTGCTTCACGCTGGTGGTAAGTTCGACAAGTCGTCGTACAAGGTTTCAGGTGGTCTTCACGGTGTGGGTGTTTCGTGTGTGAACGCTCTTTCTAACAAATGTGTGGTAACCGTTCGTCGTGATGGAAAAATCTATCAGCAAACTTATGCGAAAGGTAAGCCGCAGACAGGTGTGGAGGAAATCGGAACGGCAGATACTACAGGAACGGAGGTTTCTTTCTGGCCAGATGATACCATTTTTATGACAACGATATATCAATATTATGTATTGGAAAATCGTTTGCGTGAATTGGCATACCTTAATAAAGGTGTAAGATTGCAGTTAACCGACAAGCGTACGCTTGATGCCGAAGGCAAGCCAAAAACCTCTAACTTCTATTCGGAAGAAGGTTTGAAGGAGTTTGCAATGTATTTGGACGGCTCTCGCGAAGCGCTGATTGAAGACGTTATTTATATTGACACGGTAAAGAACGACATTCCTGTTGAGATTGCCTTGAAATACAACACGGAATTTAGTGAAAACGTCCATACCTATGTAAATAATATCAATACCATAGAAGGTGGTACTCACTTGGAAGGTTTTCGTCGTGGTTTGACGCGTACGTTGAAGAAATACGCTGACGATCAAGGTATTTTGGAAAAACAGAAAATCGAGATTAGTGGCGACGACTTCCGTGAAGGTCTGACAGCAGTTGTTTCTGTAAAAGTTATGGAACCGTTGTTTGAGGGACAGACGAAGACGAAACTTGGAAACTCCGAGGTTTCGAGTGCTGTGGACCAGGCAACAAGTGAAATGTTGAAATACTATTTGGAGGAACACCCGAAACAAGCAAAAGCGATTGTTGACAAGGTTGTGTTGGCCGCTCGTGCTCGTATTGCGGCTCGTAAGGCACGCGATGTTCAACGAAAGACGGCAATGACAGGTGGCGGACTTCCGGGTAAATTGGCAGATTGCTCCGACAGAAATCCAGAAAAATGCGAATTGTTCCTCGTTGAGGGTGATTCGGCAGGTGGATCTGCAAAACAAGGTCGTGACCGTCACTTCCAAGCTATTTTGCCTTTGCGTGGTAAAATCTTGAATGTTGAAAAGGCTATGCTTCACCGAGTTTACGAAAGTGAAGAAATTAGCAACATTATGAAAGCTCTTGGTATCACCATTGGAACCGATGAGGATAGTAAGGCAGTAAATCTTGATAAGATTCGTTACCATAAGATTATTATAATGTGTGATGCCGACGTTGACGGTAGCCACATTGAAACATTGGTGATGACGCTTTTCTTCCGTCACATGAAGGAAGTGATAGAAAATGGATATTTGTATGTCGCTTGTCCTCCATTGTATATGGTAAAGTCAAAGACGCAGAAACGCTATTGTTGGACGGAAGAACAACGTATTGCTGCCATTGAGGAATTCAGTGCGGGCAAGGTTTCTGAAAAGTCAATCATAGTACAACGATACAAAGGTCTTGGTGAAATGAATCCGGAACAGTTGTGGGAAACGACAATGAGTCCTGAAAATCGTACGCTTCGTCAGGTGACAATCGAAAGTAGTGCTGCTGCCGATGCCGCTATCGCGATGTTGATGGGCGATGACGTTCCTCCTCGGAGAAAATTCATTGAAGAAAATGCGACTTTTGCAAATATCGACGCATAATTTAGTCACTAATAATTTAAACTTAACAATATGGAATTTATCGTATCATCAGCAGATTTGTTAGCACAGTTAAACACCATTAAAGGGGTGATTAGCTCTAAAAATACAATGGCTATCTTGGACAACTTCTTGTTTACCTTGGATGGTAACACGTTGAAAATAGAGGCAACCGACTTGGAAACTCGTCTGGAGGCACGCATGACGTTGGACAACGTGAAAGGTGGTGGCGTGGTTGCTATCGACGCAAAGAAATTGGTTGAGATTTTAAGTTCGTATTCCGATGAACCACTTACGTTTAAGATTGATTTGACTGCATACAAGGTTGATATTCTTTCGGCAAGTGGTGGCTGTCATATTCCAGCTGTTTCGGGCGAAGATTTCCCAAAAACGATGCCTCTTTCCGATACAGAAGACAATCCGAAAGTTTCGTTCTCGGTTTCTCCTTCGGTGTTGCAAAAAGGTTTGGCAAGCGTCGTGTTTGCTACGGCAGACGACGAAACTCGTCCTATCTTGACTGGTATTTTATGCGAGTTGACAAACGAACATTTTAGAATGGTGGCAACCGATTCTCACAAATTGGCACGCTACACTCGTACTGACGTGAAAAGCGAGAAAAATGCTTCGTTCATTTTGCCTAAAAAACCTGCAAGTTTGTTGAAGGGCATTTTGGCAAAGGAATCAAATGACGTACTTGTTGAATTTGACTCAAAACAATTGGTTTTGACAATGTCGTCATACGTGTTGGGTTGCCGTCTGATTGAAGGTCGTTATCCGAATTATGCAGCAGTAATCCCAAGCGAAAATCCTTGCAAATTGTTGATTAACAAAGATGAGTTCGCAAAGAAACTACATCGTGTTTCGTTGTTCTCAAACCCTGCAAATAATTTGACTCGTTTGGAAATGAGCGGCTCTCGTTTGTTGATCTCTGCACAAAACATTGACTTTGCAAGTTCAGCAAAAGAAGAATTGTCGTGCCGTTATGAAGGCGACGAAATGCAAATCGGTTTCAAATCAAAATTCTTGGAAACTATTTTGAATAACATCAATAGCGAGGAAGTTGGTTTGGAGATGTCCGACCCGATGCGTGCAAGTTTGATTATTCCTGTTGATAAGGATGATGAGAACGAAGACGTGTTGATGTTGTTGATGCCAATGCAGATTTAATGCGTAATATTAGTAAAACCCAAGAGTGACGAGATTTCGTCACTCTTTTTATTTTATAACACTATGAAATTACAGTTACAAAAACCAATTGCTTTCTTCGATTTGGAAACCACGGGAATTGACGTGGGAAAAGACAAAATCGTGGAAATTTCCATTTTGAAAGTTATGCCCAATGGCGACGAAAACGCCATAACTCGTCGGGTGAATCCCGAAATGCACATTCCCGAAACGGCAACGGCTGTTCATCATATTACCGATGCCGATGTGGCTAACGCACCTACGTTTGCCCAAATAGCAAAGGAGATAGCAAATATGCTTCAAGATTGCGACATTGCTGGATACAATTCCAACAAGTTCGACGTTCCTCTTTTGGCAGAAGAATTTTCTCGTGCAAACGTTGAGTTTGACTGGTCAAAACGGAAATTTATCGATGTTCACGTGTTGTATCTGAAAAAAGAACCTCGCACACTTTCGGCAGCATATAAATTTTATTGCAAAAAAGACTTGGAAGGCGCTCACGCCGCCGATGCCGATACGTATGCTACATACGAGGTTTTGCAGGCACAACTCGATAAATATCCAGACATTCAAAACAATGTGGAATTTTTGAGCGAATACACTCATCATACCAATAATGTTGATTTTGCGGGAAGAATTATCTATAACGAGAAAAAACAGGAAGTGTTCAATTTTGGTAAATACAAAGGACAACTGGTTAGCGACGTGTTCTGTAAAGATCCGAGTTACTATAGTTGGATGATGAACGGCGACTTTCTGACGAATACAAAACAAGTAATAACGGCAATAAAACTGCGCACATTCGGAAAATAGTGAAGATTCTTGCATTGGAATATGGGCACACGGTGTCAAGCCTTGATGAATCAATGGCTTGCTATCCCGATTCTACGCTGATTCGTAACAATGATGATTTTTATATTCCTAATTTCTCAAAACAAATTGTTGCATACGTCGGTATGTATCTGCAATTCAATAAGATAGGAAAGTGTATAGAACCTCGTTTTGCCCAGCGATATTTTTCGGAATGTGGTTGTGCCATAAAGTTTTTTGCCGCCGATGTGATTGAACGCAATAAATGTAATGGCACGGCGACAGATATTGCACGCTGTTTCGATTCCTCGTTGGCGATAAGTAATGATAAAATCACATTCGAGAATCGGCAGTTAGATTTTGTCGCGAAATTGAATGGTAAACCGTTAGATTGCGATGTCGATGTGCTTTCTCGCATTCACGAATCGATAGCTACAGCGACAAAGTATTTTATGGTGAAAATCGGGGATTTATTTTTTGTGCCGTTGGTGCAAGTTCCGGTAAGTGTTACTATTGGCGACGTTTTTGACGTGTCGTTGCAGGGAAAACAATTATTGACGTGTACGGTGCGATAAACAAAAAAAGGGAGGACTTATGCTACAGACGGTTTGGAATTTTTTAGAAGAATTGTCGGAAAACAACAATAAGATTTGGTTTGATGCGCACAAGGATTTGTATAAGGAAGCGTTGGCAGAAGCCCAAAATTTTGCCGAATCGTTGATTGTCGGTATTTCTAAATTTGACAAATCAGTTTCAAATTTGACCGTCAAAGATTGTACATATAGAATTTATCGCGATTTACGATTTTCATTAGATAAAACGCCTTACAAAACACACTGGGGTGTATATGTGTGTCTGCAAGGTAAGAAAAGTGGTAATGCAGGCTACTATCTTCATATTGAACCCAAAGCGGAATGTATGCTTGTTTCGGGATTGTATATGCCATCGCCACATGCGTTGAGAAGTGTCCGTGAAGAAATTATGTGTAACGGTGCCGAATTTGACAAGGCAATCAAAGCGTGCAAAGGATTTGAACTAGACTGGTCGAATGCGTTAAAACGTACACCACAAGGGTGGAATGGTACCGATGAATTTGCCGAATATTATAAATTACGTGATTTTGATGTCGTACAGTCTATTACAAAAGAACAAATATTTGATAACCATTTCTTAGACTTTGTATTGGCTGAGTTTAAGAAAACATACTCCTTAATTGAAATTCTAAATCGTTGCGTGACGTTTGCGAATGATAATTATTAATATCCAAAGAGTCACCATTCGTACTTGCTGATAATAATATCTAATAACAAAAAAAGACTGCCAATTTTGACAGTCTTTTTTTGTTGTTTTGTACCAGAGATTCTGTAATTTATTTTGCATCTGCCACAAGTCTATTCAGCGCATCTATAAACAATTGAGGATCACTTGTACGAGTGTTGCTGTATGAATACATTTCGTTAAACTCGTTTTGATATGAGAACACCGAAGGATCTCCATTGTTTGGCAAAGCGATATAGACAGGTTCCGATTCTCCTTGAATCTTTATAGATATGGCATCACCTTCTTTGTTCACACTACGAATGTCTCGATAAAAGATGTTTGTCGTATCGCACGATTCAATCTCATTGCTGACTGTATCCCAATAATTATACAAAATGGTTAGCTTGTCACGTTGCGGAATAGCGATACTATAGTATATTCGATCCAACATGTCGCTTGGTTCGTCAGACTCGTTTCCATCTGCGTCTTTATCGTCGAAATAGTTCACAAACAAAATCTTACCTGCCATATTCGTTTCATCTATGTGGTTTTCTCGCAATGCCTTGCCAACAGGGTCACCAGTACGTTCCAAAACTGGATCGTTTCCGTTTTTTGAAAGATAATGCTGACAGAATTGTATGTAATCTTGAATCGAAGCTCGCCCTCGTTCCCACATTAGATAATCTTCTTTATATTTATTCTGACGATTAATATTTTCAGAATTAATATAACTTCGCTCGTGGGCGGTTGCTATAAATCTGCCAATGATAATAAGCAAACCAAGAATCAATGGCCAGATTTCAATTAACAGGAATGCATAGCCATAGATTGAATCTTCCGTTCCGCATAGTTCTACCACATTTTGCATTTCTTCCTCTGTCGGCTTACCGAAGTGACTCTTCGTTTTACCCAAGGAATCCAAGGATTTATAGGCATAAACTACTTTCGTCGCATAAAACAAGCTATCCTTTTCTGCACGTTGGGCCGCTTTAGTAATGCTGTCGTTCCGTAATTTTTCCAATAATTCTTTACGTTGTGCTTTTGTCTTCTTAGTTGTTCCGTACAATTCCTGATATTCTTGTACAACGGTCACAGTGTCGGGGGCTGTTATTTTCAGATCCAATGTAGGGTCCCAAGATTTTTTCCCGTTGCAACTGATAAACATCTCCCAGATAATCAACACAATCAAAGAAGCAATTCCTATTTTTATAATGCTGAAAATAGGCCAAAACGGTTTATCAAGCCACGCGGGTTTCGTAGGTTCGTATAAATTGTCGAAAAACTCTTGTCGTTTTGATTCGTCGGCAAGGGCAAGAATACAGCTGTCAGGATCGTGCGGGTTTGAAAAAGCCATATCGTTTTTCCTGCCAATCTTACCAGAATACCAATAACGCGACTGATTGAAGCGACCTTGTCTGCTTTCGTCACTTTCGCGTTTTCCCGTCCTAATTTCCTCAAGCCAGTCATAACATTGTCGGTCAACATCGCGACTTATCTTGACGTGTTCTTGTATTTCCTTTACGTCATCGGATTCCGAAGGCATTTTGCGGATTTTGTCCATTATTTCTACTGGCGATTCACCTTTGAATTGTAATCCCGATGAAGCATAGGATTGACGAAGCACCATAAGAAGAATAAGGTATTTCCGCTTCGCCTGCATTTTCGACGCAGTATGGAGCCATTGCTCAATTCTGTCAACAACATCTTTCTTTATGTGTCGTGGATTTTCTCCTTCGAACAAAGATAGAGCATAATAGTAGTAGGTATCGGGTTCAAGCGGATTTTGGTCAACTGCTTGTTTGAAATTTCTTTGTGCCAACTCGTAATTGTTAAGACTCAAATAGAGTAAGCCCATAGCGTACAATGCGTTGGTGTCTTTCGGATTCTCCTCGGCTTGTTGCTTGAATGCGTCAATATACTCCTTTGCCATTGCTGGCGAGAAGGAGAGTGGATTGATAGTTTCCTCTTGTACGTTGACAATTTCGTTGACCTGTTTACACTTTGGACATTTTACTCTGCCGTCTTCTGCTTTGGACAAGTCCAAGGCAAATCCACAATTTTTACATTTTTTTATTGTAACACTTGCTGACATATTACATTGTTGTTTTTAGGTTTTTAATTTCCGTCATTAAATAATCGTAATCGTGTGATGGAACGGATTCTATATACGCACGTAATTGTTCGGCACTTGCGTCACTTAATCGAGATGGTGAGATTGAATCAATTTCCTGCATCAAACGGGTTTTCTGCGTTTGTGACAAATTTTCAGCTTTACCTAATGCCGATTTCATAAGATTGGAAAAATTGATAATTTGGCGATTGTTTTGTTGCAAATGTTCCATGTTTTGTTTGTGCGTGGAATCTGCCTCTACAAGGAATATTGCAGGGACTATCCATACGAGCGTAATAATTACGAGAATTGCAATGTACCATTTCAGCCCGATAGGAACGCCCAATGTTACCAATAACGAATAAAACACCATAATGGCAACGCCAGCAATAATGTAATAACTGCCATACATTCCCACTGCTATGCTTGCAAGCGACGACACATCTTTGGTGTCGCTTTTGCGTACCCAGATGAGCCATCCGAACAAGCAGGTTTCCAAGAATAATGTATATACTAAATTTATCCAAAACAATGCTCCTGCTTCTTCGGGCATAAATGCAAAAAATAACGCTATTGTCACCACGTAAATCACGATGGGCAATACCACTTCTGAAATAATTGAAATACGTTTTGTTGCCATAGTTTTCTATTTATTTGATAATTTAAAAGTCCTTGTTTGTCTTCCAGTGAGAGGTCTTGCCCCAGCGTTGGAAAGTGCGTCCCAAAGTTCATTTATTTCGTCTGCATTTCTTGTTTCCAGACAAATTGGACAAGAACCATTTTTCACAGAGTCGATAATCTCTTTTGCTTCGCCACTGCTTATATGTGCATATTTGACTAAAATATCCACTAATTCCTGTTCGTCGGCAGAACCTAATGAATCCAACCCACAAACGAATTGACCTTCGATGCCAAAAGTTGGAGGAATTGAGGAAATCTTATCTACCTGCGCAAGATCTTCAAGTTCTGACAATAATTTATCGGCAAGTTCCGTATCCGACGTTCTGAGGCAAATTTGTGGACCTTCTGGCAAATTATTCACTATGTTGCTTGCTTCCGCCATACTGATATTGGCGTTTTCGGCAATGATTTTACTAATAGTGTCTGTGTCAGACGATTTCAATGTAAACATCATGACCACAGTGTCTTTCGGAATATCGAGCTTCAAATAACTATATGCTTCTGGCAATTGCCCTGTTGTAAAATACGGAGACAAAATAGCAATTAGTTCCGTTAAATCACTATTGTCATTGAGAGCATGAATAGAAGAATCTTCAATAATTGGTGATTCAGCATCAAATCCGTTTGCCGAAAGCATTTCACGAATTTTCTTTCTGAATGGGACTAAATCTTCAAAAGCAATCTCGCTCTTACTGATAAAAACAATAAGTCTTGAAATGTTTGCCTTTCGTGCCAATCGAATTTGTTCGGGCAATTCCTCACTGTCTTGATCTGTAGCGGAAGCGACCAAAATAGCACCCGACATTTTTCGAGCTCCCGACATCATGGTATTGACATACTCAGAATCACCAGGACAATCTAAATGGATGAAATTATTTTCCCCGTCGCTATATTCAATTGTATGGACGTGCATGCTCTTAGCCATAGCTTTTTCTTCTGGATCTTCGTCAACTTCGTCAACGCTTCTTGCTTGTGCAAGCCCTTTTTTTGCAAGAACGTGGGTAATTGCGGCCGTCAACGAGGTTTTCCCACTGCTGAGCGGACCGATCGTTCCTATCGTCAATGCATTTGCAGCTTGTTGAGACTGAGGTCGACTTACGTTCGGTTTACTTGAAGATTTTTCTCTGTTAGCTGTTGGACTTGAAAAAGACTGATTTCCTCCTGCGTGAGACGAAGAGTCACCCTTTTTGTTCAACATTTCCATTAGTTTCTCATATCCTTTTTGCTCACTTCCGTCTTCACTTTTAAACTTATGGATAAATAAGAAGTACGCTGCAACTAAAATTATTATTATCGACATATCTTTATAGTTTTAGGTTATTACACTATTATTTTACAATTATTTTACATCGCTGGTGGAGTAGGGGGCGTTGGTGGATTTCCCGGCATTGGAGGCGGAACTTGTGCAAATAACGAAGCAAGTTCTGGAACCGTGTTTGCCGCTGCCCATTGTGGCATTCCTGCTTTCCAAACCATTGTTTGAGGCGTAAGAGTGCCTTGTTGCACCATTTGCTGCAAAACAGGCATATCGAACGGTCCTGCCTGCTGATTGTTTACAAACACGTACATCTGCAATGGTTGTGGCATTTGAGGAGGAGCTTGCTGAGCGAATTGTTGTCCGGGTTGACCATATTGTTGGGGTTGTCCGTACGTAGGTTGTGCGTTCATTGCCTGATTTGCCATTCCCGCCATCTGCTGACCGAAAACACCTCCCATACCGAATCCCATTCCGATGCCCATTCCTGCACCCATCATTTGTCCTGCCGAACCTTCGTTTTGTGCGGCACCTTGCATTACGTCGAACTGACGTTCTTGCTGATACGTGTATCCCTCGCGGGCACGTGCACGAGCACGGGCTCTTGATTCAAAATCCATTTCGGAACCAGCCGTTTGTGCAGCAATAATACGTTTGTATTGTTCATCGTCTTCGTCGGGGTTGATTGCCTCAACATCAAATTTTGTCAGTTCTATTCCGTAGTCAACAAAATAATCGTTGAGTTTATCCCTTACGAATTGTGCAATATCTGACAAATAATTATTTGCTTCGGTAATGGAAATTTTTTGTTTGCTGAAATATTGCGACAAGAGTGGTTTTACTTGCTGTGCTACGGCAGAAGTGAATTCATTGCAAAATTCACCCAATACTATTTCGTGTTGTGTACCCGAATATTCCTTAATGAAAGCACGTGAATTGCAGATACGGAATTCGTAACTACCATAGGAACCTACTTTTATTGTGACGCCTTCGTCGCCATACGTATAGTCACGCACCGTAAGTCCGCAACCCCAGCCACCTTCGTCTCCAGCCAATCGCTGACGTGATGTGCTTATTACGTATAGTGTGGTTTTGAACGCGCTATTGCCTCCTGTTGGAGCATTCATTAAATTTTGTAAGAATGGTACGTTGTTGGTAGATAGTTGATACGACCCAGGACCGAATGTGTCGGAATACTGTCCGTCGTTGTAAAATACCATTTCTTGTCCGTCTTGTACCGTTACTTTCGCACGTGTGGAAAGATTGTCGTAAGGAACGCGTTTGAGCAAGACACCTTTTTCAAGGTTGTAAAACACGTTGTCAATCATTCCAACTCGTTCGTCGCCTTGACCGTCGTATGTGTAACCGTCGGTTCGTTGTTCATTTTTATTAAATAGTTTCATTTTGTATATAAATAAAATTGTTAGCGCTCCGTTTTATGCAAAAAAAAAGCATATTCAAAAGGTGTTTAATCTTCTGAATATGCTTATAGTTGATTTTGGATAACTGTAACTTATTGAAAGTAAGTAATTTACCCCCCCCTGTGCCGTTTGGGGCTGTAAAGCTAAATACTTATTTTGTGTCGTTTCGTGAAAAATCATTACTCATTTTTGAAAGTACAAACTTAATAAAAATTTTCTTTCTTTGAAATTTTTTTAGTTGAAATAGACGAAATTTAGATAAAAAAAAAACGCCACTTCCTAGTGGCGTTTTTTCGTATAAGTATAAATTACTTATTTTACTATACAAGACCTTGAGCCATCATTGCATCAGCAACTTTGATGAAACCTGCGATGTTGGCACCAGCAACATAGTCGATGTAACCATCAGCTTGTGTACCGTATTTAACGCAGTTTTCGTGGATTGATTTCATAATGCCTTGCAATTTAGCGTCAACTTCTTCTGATGTCCAAGAAAGACGTGCAGAGTTCTGACACATTTCCAAACCAGAAGTTGCAACACCACCAGCGTTAGAAGCTTTACCAGGAGCATAAAGGATTTTTGCATCTTGGAATACTTTTACTGCTTCTGGAGTACTTGGCATGTTAGCACCTTCAGCAACACACATTGTACCGTTTGCAACCAATGCCTTAGCATCGCTTTCATCCAATTCGTTTTGAGTAGCACATGGCATAGCAACGTCGCATTTAACGTTTTTCCAAGGACGTTGGTTTTCGAAGTATTTGCAGCCGAATTTTTCTGCATATTCTTTGATACGACCACGTTTAACGTTCTTCAATTCGAATACGAAAGCTAATTTTTCAGCTGTGATACCTGCTTCGTCAACGATTGTACCGTTAGAGTCAGACATTGAAACAACTTTTGCACCTAATTGAGTACATTTTTGTACTGCGTATTGAGCAACGTTACCAGAACCTGAGATAGCAACAGTTTTGCCTTTCAAATCAGTTCCTTTTGTTCCCAACATTGATTGTGCGAAATAAGTTACACCGTAACCAGTAGCTTCAGGACGGATCAATGAACCACCGAAAGAAAGACCTTTACCAGTCAAAACGCCTGTGAATTCGTCACGGATACGTTTGTATTGACCGAACATATAGCCAACTTCACGACCGCCAACACCTATATCACCAGCAGGAACGTCAGTGTCAGGACCGATGTATTTTTGAAGTTCTGTCATAAAGCTTTGGCAGAAACGCATAACTTCGTTGTCTGATTTTCCTTTTGGATCGAAGTCAGAACCACCTTTACCACCACCCATAGGCAATGTTGTCAAGCTGTTTTTGAATGTTTGTTCGAAAGCCAAGAATTTAAGAATACCCAAGTTTAC
>JAFZTG010000125.1 GCA_017618935.1 Bacteroidales bacterium
GCTGATACTTTGGTGCTGTGTCACGAGCGAATTATGGGAAAACCAAAGACGATCGCCGAGGCCAAGGAAATGATTCAGTTTTTGTCGGGAAAGACACACAAGGTTATTACGGGCGTTTGTATTGGTACCAAGGAACGTCACACCTCGTTTCGCGATGTGGCAGAGGTTACGTTTACTACGATTTCCGACGAAGATATCTCATATTACGTTGAGAAATATGCTCCGCTCGATAAGGCAGGAGCGTATGGCGTACAAGAATGGATAGGCTACGTGGGAATTGAGAAAATTGTCGGCTCGTATTATACGGTGATGGGCTTGCCAGTACAAAAATTGTATGAGGAAATATTACGTTTCTAAGTGCTAGAATCCCAGCATTAACAATCCTCCGCCCAATAAAAGCGCAAGAAGGAATTTCACTAATTTGATAAATACAAATGTCCGTTTTGCCTCGGCAAACAATGGCAAACCTCCGTGGCCGTCTTGTACAAGAGAGTTTGCCAGCAAAATGCTGAACGGTATGCTCCCCGACAAAAACAAGGAAATGAAGACAATATGTGGTCCCGATTCGGGAATCAAGCCAACAAGAATGGCTATAACCAATATTTGCCACTGATATTGTGTGACAATATCCTGCAAGACTACCCAGTGGTCAACTATATGAATAATGGCAATGATGATGGTTGTCCACCCTAAAACCTTAAAGAAATGCTTCTTTATAATGTGATTCCAGAAATGCGTTTCTAAGAAATGTTCCGATACGGCACAAATGACGAACGCTGCAAGCAACGATATGATAATGAATGTGAGAGAAAACCAATCGATATGATGTTCGTGTTCCTCGACGTGCATATCCATAGGCATAATATCGTGGCTATGACCAATTTCCCCAAGAAGCGACAGTATAAAAATCAACAAAACGCCAAAGAGTAGCAACGCCCTATGAGGCGAAGCGTGACGAAGATTTTCGAGTATTGACGTATGTTCGTGTTCTTCGTGACTATCTTCATGTTCATGAATCTCGAAATGTTGGATTTCGCCTTCCTCAATCGTTTGTTTTCTAACCAAATCAATCAAAATACCACCAAGAAAACCAATAATGACAAGTATTCCCGTAATTTTTAAAGCAGTAATCACATCAAGTGAAAAAAGCATAAACGCCTCATCGCCCATAGTTGCTACAAACGTTGCAAACAACGTTCCCAACGACACCAAATTATGCGAAAACAAGGTTACGACCGTGTACGTTCCCAAACATCCTGGCAATACGCCAAACGCCACGCCCATAGCGACCTGCCACCAACCACGTTTTCTGATTTTTGCACAAAAGACGCCACTGGTGCGAACATTGATATATTCAATAAAAAGCATCATTGCCAACACGAAAAACGTGATAGACAATGAATTTTTTAATATCGAGAAAATGGCAACACTCATTATTTAAACATAAAAAAAAGTCGTACTCTTATGAAATACGACTTTTATTGAATCCTTGTATTTTCTATACCAAGAAAGCAGAACTCATCGATTCGTTCTTGAAAATCTTTTCGATTGAGTTTGCAAAATATTGTGCACACGACAAAACGGTGATTTTGCTTGGCATTTTTTCGTGTGGAATCGTGTCGGTAACCAACAATTCTTGGATAGCGCTCTTCTCGATTCTGTCGAATGCAGGACCAGAGCAAACGGCGTGTGTACTCAAAGCACGAACAGAAGCAGCACCGTTTTCCTTGCAAAGATTTGCCGCCATAGTGATTGTACCTGCCGTATCAATCATATCGTCAACAATAATTACATTCTTTCCTTCAACGTCACCAATCATTTGCATATTGTCAACCACATTTGCCTTGGTACGTTCCTTATGGCAAATTGCAATGTCGGCATTCAATATACGAGCATATGCTTTTGCACGCTTCGTACCACCCATATCGGGAGCAACGATGCAAAGGTTTTCTATCTTCATATTTTGAATGTACGGAATGAAAATTGATGACCCGAACAAGTGGTCAACTGGAATATCGAAGAAACCTTGAATCTGACCTGCGTGCAAGTCCATTGTTACTACACGGTCAACGCCACTCTTTTGCAACAAATTGGCCATCAACTTTGCACCAATTGAGATACGTGATTTCTCTTTTCTGTCCTGACGAGCAAAACCGAAATATGGAATTACTGCTGTTACGTGTGCAGCCGATGCACGTTTTGCCGCATCAATCAGCAACAAGAGTTCCAACAAATTATCGGCTGGAGCAAAAGTTGACTGCACGATATATACTTCTTTTCCACGAACTGGCTCGTCGAAACGAGGTTCAAACTCACCGTCGGAAAAACGAGTAACAGCCGAAGCACCCATTTCAACGCCATAATACTTAACGATTTTCTCTGTAAGATAACGGGTTGCCTCACCCGAAAAAATCTTGATTCCTTGACAATCTGCCATATCCTTTAGTTCTTTTTTAAGACACGGCAAAACTACTTTTTTTTTCGCTGTTTACACATTCTAAACAGATTTAATAATTCACATTTTTTGACACATTGTTAATAACGTCTCAAAAGAATCGTAAATATATTTGTTTCAATATATTAGAAAATCAAATCAGAAGAAAAAATGAATACTTATTAACAATGTAACGTGCTACATTATTCTTTTTTCGCCCCGAACGTCCATCCGAACGATAGTCCCAGATTCGGCGTAGCGTAGAATTTTTCAGCTTTCGTACCCAAACCGAAACCAGCTTCCAATTCTATGGTAAAACCTCCTGCAATACAACCTTTTCCAAAAACAGAAAGACCACCCAAATGTTCTACCTCGGGTTTAATTTCGTAAACGGAACCGTCTTTTTGCACGTCGTATTTGCTGTCGTTTTTCATATCTGCAATTGCAGC
>JAFZTG010000126.1 GCA_017618935.1 Bacteroidales bacterium
GCCATCGTAGATTATGACAATGTTTTGGGTAAAACGATTGATTAAGATGATTTGTTCTTCGGTGAGCGACGTTCCCGACGATGCCACCACGTTGCAAATTCCTGCCTGATGCATTGAAATTACGTCGGTGTAACCTTCAACTAAAATACATTCGTCTTTTTTTACAATTTCATTCTTGGCGAACGAAATGCCATAGAGCGTCTTACTTTTGTTGTAAACCTCTGATTCTGGTGAATTTACGTATTTTGCGCCTCCTTGCACGTGTTCGTTAGCCGGTGTCATTACACGACCACCAAATCCAATCACGGTTCCGGAAACCGACGTGATGGGAAACATCACGCGTCCGTGAAAACGGTCAGCCTTGTATTTGTCGCCAACGGATGTGAGTCCCACTTTTTGCAGATATTCCAACTTGTAGCCTGCTTTTTCTGCGGCTGTGGTAAAAGCGTCTTTTTTCTGCGGGCTATATCCTAATTGAAATTTTCGTATGGTTTCTTCGGTAAAACCGCGTTCGATGAAATAGGCGAGACCTATGTTTTTTCCTTCTTCGGTTTCCCACATGGTTTTCTGGAAGTATTTTGCCGCAAATTCGTTTACTATGTTCAAACTTTCCTTAATGTCGCGACGTTGCTTTTCCTCGTCGGTCAGTTCGGTTTCAACAATTTCAACGTGGTATTTTTTCCCTAAATAGCGGATTGCGTCAAAATACGAGCATTTTTCGTGCTCTTTGATAAATGTCACGGCATTTCCCGCCTTGCCACAACCAAAACATTTGTATATTCCTTTTGCAGGCGAAACCACAAACGACGGAGTCTTTTCGTCGTGAAACGGACAACAGCCTTTGTAATTGCTGCCTGCACGACGCAATGCCACAAAGTCTCCGATGACTTCCTCAACCTTGGAAAGACTTATGATTTTCTCTATCGTATCTTGTGGAATCATTCTACAAAATTAAGTAGGCAAATGTAGATATTTGTCTGCTTTTGTAGAAATGAAATTTTCGTGCTGATATATAACATACTAAAAATCAGCACGAAAACTTATTAACAATTCTGTAATTGCCTAAAATAGAGTAGGTTGCGTGTATGAATCTTGCAACGATCTGATTTCGTTCAAGATAGATTTGCGCAACTTTTCAGGTGATTCAACTTTTATTTTTGAACCATACTTGAGAATCTTTTCGGTAAGGTCTTGATTCACAATAACTTTTATTTCCAAAAGAGCCTTGTCGAGTCCTGTGTCCGTAATCGTTTGTGTGCTATGAATCGGATGATTCTTGAAATGCTCGATCATATCGGTGGAAATCTTCAACGAGACAATCGTCGGCTTGGCACTTTCGCCTGGGTGAATACCCACCAAGTATTGGAAATATTCTTCGGGTGTATATTTCGTGTTTTCTATGAAATTTATGATTTGTGGCGAAATTGCCGCAATGTCGCTCACCGGCACCACGATAAATTCTGATGAAGGATCTTCCAAACCATAGAGATACCACTCGTTGTGATATTCTTTCAGAAAATAAGGATGGATAACACGTTGTGTTATTGATTCGTCCTTTTTTCTTATGGTTAGTTCAATTACTTGTTTTTTGATAACTGCATCTACTATTTGCTTGAGCCACGAAACGCCTTTGGCAAGTTTCTTTGCCGATTCAAACGCCGCAATAGGGGAGTTTGGCTGTGGATTGATTGCGATAATCGCCTCAATTTTTTCAATCAGTTTGGTAATGTCGCCCAGATGAGTGTACTGCTTGTATTGCTTGAGCGTGTTTGCAACCTCGGTCAAGTTGTCAATGTCGGGTTTGCTGAGTTGCATGTTCTTGATGGAAAAATTTTCGTCGGAATATGAATAATTTCCGTCAACACATACAATAGGTGCGTTGTAACCGACAGGTTGTTTTTCACGCATGAGCGCAATGTCGTACTGAATAGAACGACGGCTCACTTTTTCCACGTTAAATTCGTCGGTCAGTTTGTGAGAAACTTCGTTGATTAAGTCGTCTAACGTCCATGTTCTTGACGTGTCACGTAAACATTCGTCAATGATACGAAATCGAAAATTTTTTGATTTATGAGCAGGCATATCAAAAAGATTTAATTCAACTTTTATTGTGCAAATATAGTGCAAAAAATATGCAATGCAAGTAAAATGCAACATTTTTTTGCAGACGTGACAATATTTCTCGCCGTATTGTCTGTTTGGTGCAGTTTTATTGCACGTTATTGGGAAATGAAAATGATTCCCCCTCCGTCGTACAATTTTCCTTGGTGGAGTTCTTTTATTTGTAAGGAATGGTCTTGGATAAATGAACGGATTTTGTCGCCTTCGGAATGGGTTGACAACGAGCCGTTTATGTAGATTGTGTCGCCGAATTTTCCCATGCAGCCGCCTATGAATCCGTATTTGTAGGGTGGCAGTTGTATGCCTTCGGGCGATATGGGGAGACATTCTAGGTTATATTTCCGTAAGGTTTCATAAATGCCTCGGTCGGAGGTGATGAACACGTTTTCGGCTATTTCCAGCAAATTGCAACGGGTGTAGGGCTGGGGGACGGAAATGTAGGTTTTGTTCGGGTTGTGTTCTATGATTGCTGTGTCGGTTAAGCCATGCTTGTGGATAATATAGTTTCGGGTGACTACGCAATTGTATGGCGTGGAATTGCGTAGATCGCTTCCCACTGCGGTTTTCCCAAATACAAACGAGGAAACATGCCGTTTGATTTCCGAAGGCGTGTTCGGGGCAAGAATGGTGACGTCGCCTTGTGTGATAAATATGTCGGGGTGACCGGCTACGGCTTCGTAGGTGCAGTTTTCCGACAGAAACGGAATGACTGTAAACCGTCTTGCGAGCGTCTCGATTGCTTGCCGTGGACTGCGTGCATCAATAATGGCAATAGGTGAATTCATAGCCGTTGAGTGTTTTGTTGGTGGTGAAAGTGACGTGTTTGTACGATTTGAGCAGTTCGTCCCGATTCTGCGAATTGTAGCCAATGGCGTTGTGTAGTTCGTTTTCGGAAACGAAGATGTTGATATTCTGGTTTTTGCAAATATTTTGCATTACTGGTTTTAGTCGTTCGTGCCATATATCGGACAGTACCAATTCTTTGAAAGACGGGTGGAACGGTCCGGCCAAAAGATATTTGTTTGACGTGAAATCCTTGTTCGGGTGAAGACCGACTTTGAGCACGGTGACGTTTTTTTCGACGAAAAGCGTGTAGATTCTGCTTGTCCACGTCACGGCTTCGGAAAGCGTGAGGGGTGTATATTTTCCTTGTGTGTAAAGTTTTGCCAACGGCGTGTCGGCAACTACCAAGGTGGGGTAGATACGGGTGGTTTTTGCCCCGAAGGCAATAATGTCGCGGGCGGTTTGCAGGGCGGTTTCAAGCGTGTCGCCTGGGAGACCGATCATCATTTGCAGACCGAGTTGGAACCCATGGGCGTTAATTCGTTCCGAGGCCTTCTGTATGGCGTTTCGGTCGTGTCCGCGTCCCGATAGTTTCAGTACGGTGTTGTTGGTTGACTGTGCGCCGAGTTCTATATCGGTTACGTGGTAGCGTTTGAGCATACGGAGAATGTCGTCGTCAATGTAATCGGGACGGGTGGATATTCTGATTCCCGAAACGCTCCCGTTTTCTATAAACGGCTGTGCCACTTGTAGATACGATTCCTGTGTCTCCAATGGCAGACAAGTGAAACTTCCACCGAAAAATGCGATTTGAATGTCGTAGTTTTTGGGGATTGTCGCCAAGTTTCGTTCTATAATTGTTTGTGCCTCGTGTGGTGTTGGCACGTTGATCTGCGAACTGATATGGTTTTGGTTGCAGAATATGCACTGATGCGGACACGCCAGTTGTGGCAGAAAAATCGGTATGTTGGAGTGGCGGAGGTTTTTCATTTTTATCGGATTCTTTTCAATACTCTTGGAGGAATGTTCGTTGTATTGTCTTGGGCGGTCATCAACGAGACGTAGTTTTCATAATATGTTTTAGCCAATTTGTGGTTTCCTGTCATCCAATAATTATCGGCAAGTCCAAGATTTGCTGCTGTATCTTCTGGAAATTTCATTAAAACCTTTTGTAACAATTGTATAGAATATTGGTAACACTTGTTTTCGCAGAGACAGTTTGCCAATTCATTGATTATTGCGACATTGTCAGGCGTTATGCTTTCTTTGCCCAAAATAAAAACAATAGCCAACATCAGCAGGACTTTTGTGTTATTTCTATTGGTGGATAAAATTTTCTCATAATATGATTTTGTCTTTTCATTTGTTTGTATATCAGTGGTTTCTGTCAGCAGTAATTCATTTTTGTCGTAACAAGTGTCGATGCAGAATTCTTCCAATAATTTCCCGCTTCCCGGCACACCGAATAAGGCATAATATTGCCTGGTAGATTCCGTGGTAAATTTGCAAATTTGTCGGAATGAGCCATTTTCGTTTGCGTAAATATAATCATCTATAAGATAGTTCCAATTATTTCTTTGAGTGCGACTCAATTCTATATAATTTTCGTGGCATTTTTTGTCCCAATAGAGAGTATCGTAAAAAACGCCGTCTTTTTCTATTGTTATTGGGCATAGAACGGTGTCAATTGATAACGAGGTGGAAGTGATACGTATTTTTTCACAAAACCCGCTGTCGGTTGATTTGCACGAAACAAAGGCAACGGAAGCGAGCAGTAGTATTTTTGCAACAGATTTTGTCATGTTTGAATGATTGTTGCTCAAAAATAAAAAGATTTCTTTTACTTTTTGGCTTTTGCGGGAGAAAGTATATCAAAAAATATTTCATCAAAAAAGACGAACAATGTGTAGTAAACTTTCTCAATTTCTAATTCAAAATAATTCATATATAACACTTTTTTTATTATATTTGCACCAAAATAATTCATAATGACATTAAAAAAATGGATTAACGACAGAGCCATTCACGGCTTTCCTACATTTTCTATTGAAGATGTTCGAAAGATTGGAATGTATTCTTCTGAACAGATTCTTCAGAACGAACTTTCTCGACTTTGTGCAAACAAGACCATAGCAAATGTCTATCGTGGATTCTACGTCATTATGCCAATTCACTATGTCCTACGGGGTTCCGTTCCCGCGCCATACTACATTGACCAGTTGATGACCTATCTTGGCAAACCATACTACGTGTGTATGTCAAGTGCGGCAGAAATGTTGGGAGCCGCTCATCAGCGTCCGCAGGAATTTTCTATAATGACAACATTTCCCAAGCGTCGGGTTGTTTCAACACGCAATGTAACAATAAACTGGTTCTATCGAGAACAACTTCCCGAAGAAGCACTCATTACCAAAAATACAGAAACGGGAACCATTCGTGTTTCCAACCCTCTGTTGACGGTAGCCGATTTGGTTCAGTATCAACAACATGTGGGAGGTTTGTCGCGTGTGGCGACAATACTCGCGGAATTGTCGGAACAAATTGACATAGAAACACAATTTACACCGCTCATTCCATACGTAAAAAAAGCGGTTTGGCAACGGCTTGGTTTTTTGTTCGACAATGTTTTAGAAGAAAAGGAACTGGCAGATGTACTCTACGAGCAATTACGAGCCTCAGCAAAAAACATGCTGTATGTTCCGCTCAGTACCTCGGCAAATAACACCACAACAGAAAGAGATTCTAAATGGAAAATTAACATTAACATTCAAATAGAAACCGACGATTTATGATTAACAGAGCCGCAATACAACAATGGAGTGAACACGCTCCATGGATTGACAATGCCCAAATTGAGCAGGATTTGATTATATGCCGTGCCTTGGTTGCCATATTCAGCGATGTGTTCTTGGCTTCGCAATTGGCTTTTCGTGGAGGAACAGCATTGCACAAACTTTATTTGTCGCCACAACCACGTTACAGCTAGGACATTGATTTGGTTCAAATCAATCCGGGACCAATAAAACCTATTCTGTACCGACTTGGCGAAGTGCTTGATTTTTTGCCCGAAAGGGTTACGAAACAAAAGCGATATAACAATACGATGTTTTTCCGTATTGAATCTGAAATCCCGCCTACCATTTCAATACGGTTAAAAGTGGAAATCAACTGCTTTGAGCATTTCAACGTTCTTGGATTGACAAAAGTCCCGTTTCGTGTGGAAAATTCTTGGTTTACAGGCGAAACAGAACTTACCACCTATCATTTTGAAGAATTGTTGGGAACAAAACTCCGCGCCCTCTATCAACGGAAAAAAGGTCGTGACCTTTTTGACCTGTATATTGCCCTGCAGCGAAAACAGGTTGATGTGGAAAAAGTTTTACTCTGCTATAAAAAATATATGGAATTTGTTGTTGGTAAAGTCCCTTCATACAAGCAGTTTGTAAACAATCTTTCGGAGAAAATGAACGACACGGAGTTTACCAACGACATGCAAACCTTATTACGACCAAACATTTCGTTTAATCCTACTGAAGCATATCAACTTGTTTACGACACATTTATAGACAAAATGGTAGGACGAAGAGATTAGTGCTGGAACGAAAAAGTTTCAAAATCAAAAATGTTTGGAGGTCAAAAATAAGAAGATTTTCTTTACTTTTTGTCTTCAGCGACAAAAAGTAACAAAAACCGCCGTCGACGCCACATCTTCGCTAAAAAACAGTTCATTCCGCTAAACTCTCGAAATGGCGCCGACACACAACCCACGCC
>JAFZTG010000127.1 GCA_017618935.1 Bacteroidales bacterium
AGAGTTGGTGCCTTAATACGTGAAAGTTTATAAAACAATGATGCGGCACTTCAACTCTTTTAGCGGAACGCAGTTGATTTTTAGCGGAGCAAGTCCGTCTTGAACTTTTGTATTACTTTTCTTTCAAGAGAAAAGTAATAAAGAACAATTATAGTGATGTTTCGTACAAAAAAACAATGTTATATTTGTTTTCTATACAAAATAGCACTACCTTTGCATAAATATAAAAAAATGAGTCCGTTCAATAACATTGGGAACATACCGTTCGATAGCACCGTTCTTGCTTCACTATTTCCCAAGAACAAGCATATCAATGAGAAAGCACGTGCGTTGGAAAAAGCGGGTGAAATCATTCGGCTCAAAAAGGGATTATACGTCGCAAGTCCCGAAGAGACGGGCAAACCGCTTTCGCAGGAACTCATTGCCAACCACTTGTACGGACCTTCGTATGTGGGGCGTGAATATGCCTTGCGTTACTACGGACTTATTCCTGAACGCGTGTATCTTCTCACATCTGTAACCACCAAACATTCAAGGGATTTTGAAAATGCCACGGGGAATTATTCCTACCAGAACTGTTCACCCGAATACTTCTCCATCGGCGTAAGAATGGAACAGTCCGACGGCGTTACATTTCTCATAGCCTCGCCCGAAAAGGCATTGTGCGACGTCATCAATTTCAGCAAGAATCTCAACCTACGGTTTATGAAAGACGTTGAAATCTACCTTGAGGAAGATATTCGTTTCGACACCGACGAACTGAAAAATTTCAACATCGACATTCTTGAACAATGTGCAACAGTCAGTCGTAAACAACAAAGTATCAACACATTAATCAAATACCTAAAATGAACGACATTTTTGAACAAATGCTCCGCCAACACTCCCCCTCAGGAGAAATCGACAAGCGTAATGCTGTTTACGAGGTTATGCAACAAGTAATTCTCGGCGGACTGTATCGTGGAGGATTCTTCAAAGAAGCAGCGTTCTATGGTGGCACGTGCCTGCGAATCTTTCACGGACTCAGACGATATTCCGAAGACTTGGATTTCTCTTTATTGCAGAAAAATCCCGATTTCAGACTTGAAAACTATTTTCAAGCGATAATCGACGAGGCACGACTGCTCGGCAGAGATGTTTCCATCACGAAAAAAGAAAAAAAAACATTCGGCAAAGTTGAATCGGCGTTTCTCAAAGACAATACCGACGTGTACGACGTGGAATTCCAGACAGAGAAATCGCTCAAGATAAAAATTGAAGTTGACACAAATCCGCCATTACAATTCAACACAGAGCAAAAAATATTGATGCAGCCATTTTCTTTTCCCACACGTTGTTTCACGTTGCCTGACCTATATGCAGGGAAAATGCACGCCCTTACATTCCGTCAATGGAAAAAACGCATTAAAGGACGCGACTGGTACGATTTTGAATGGTATGTCAGGAATCGTATTGCACTTGATTTCAATCATCTTCAAGTCCGTGCAAAAGAATTCAACGGCATTGAGATAGACAAAGGGCAATTTACGGAACTGCTCAAAAAACGCCTTGCCGAGACCGACATTGCCAAGGTTAAATCCGATGTGCTGCCGTATGTTATTGACAAACACGAACTTGACATTTGGTCAAACGATTATTTTCTTCAATTGGCCGATATGATTGTTTATGTGTAGGTACATTGACAAGCACCGCACACCGATTGAGTTGCAAGGATTAATTTTTCTTTCAAGAAAAAAGTAACAGAATCTCTTCTACCACTCTCTCAACGACTTGAAGCCGTCGGCTTCGTATTTGTTTGTCTTTTCGGGAAGATATGGTTGTTGGTATGGCATATAAAGGCCTTTCTTATATTTTTTCAGAAATGATTCAAACGACTCACATGGCTGCAAGTCAACATCTATGAAATAATTACGTCCACTTGAATCATACAAATATGGA
>JAFZTG010000011.1 GCA_017618935.1 Bacteroidales bacterium
GAAGACGTGAACCGTGCCGGTGGCGTGATGGGAATCCTTGGCGTACTTGACCGTAACGGCTTGCTTGACACTTCAGTAAAACGTGTTGACGGACTGACATTGAAAGAAGCGTTGGATTCATACGACATTCTTCGCCCGACAGCAAAGGCTGAATTGACGGAAATCTACAAAAGTGCTCCGAAAGGCGACAGAACAACGGCTATGGGTTCTCAAAACACAATGTACCAAGAATTCGATACCGACCGTGCTAACGGTTGTATCCGCGACATTGCCAATGCTTACACGAAAGACGGCGGTTTGGCAGTATTGTTCGGAAACATTGCAAAAGAAGGCTGTATAGTGAAAGTTGCCGGCGTTGACGAATCATTGTTCACATTCAAAGGAAATGCCAAAGTATATCATTCTCAAGAAGATGCGTGCGACGCAATCATCAAGGACGAAATTCAGGCAGGTGATGTTGTGGTAATCATCTACGAAGGTCCGAAAGGTGGTCCTGGTATGCAGGAAATGCTCTACCCGACTTCATATCTGAAATCAAAACATTTGGGCAAGGCGTGTGCACTCATTACCGACGGACGTTTCTCTGGCGGAACTTCTGGTTTGTCAATCGGACACGTATCGCCTGAAGCGGCAAGCGGTGGTGAAATCGGATTGGTTCGCAACGGCGATACAATTTTATTCGACATTCCTAACCGTAAGGTGGAATTGCTCATCTCCGACCAAGAAATGGAGAAACGTCGCGCCGAAGAATTGGCAAAAGGCAAGAACGCTTTCAAACCGAACAGAGAACGTTTCGTTCCCGATTCATTGAAAGTGTATGCTCAAAACGTTGCCTCGGCAGACCTTGGTGGTGTACGAGTAATTGAATAATTAAAAATTAAAAATGAATAATTAAGAATTTTTATAACCTTTAATTCTTAACTTTTAACTCTTAATTCAAAATGACTGGTTCAGACGCATTATTACAATGTTTGACAAACGAGGGAATCGACACCGTTTTCGGTTATCCAGGCGGAACGATTATGCCTTTGTACGATAAATTATATAGTTACACCGACAAACTACGTCACATTCTCACCCGCCACGAGCAAGGAGCCGTTCACGCGGCACAAGGTTACGCACGCGCAACGGGAAAAGTGGGCGTTTGTATGGCGACTTCGGGTCCCGGTGCCACAAATCTTGTTACGGGTATTGCCGACGCAATGATTGACTCAACGCCTATTGTAGCCATCACGGCACAGGTTGTTTCCCGCTCTTTGGGTACCGACGAGTTCCAAGAAGTTGATATTATTGGTGTTACCATGCCTATCACGAAATGGAATTACCAAATCACTTCGGCCGACGAAATTCCCGAAATCGTAGCAAAAGCGTTCTATCTTGCCCGCACAGGCCGTCCGGGTCCAGTCTTGATTGACATTACAAAAGATGCTCTCGTGGCTGAAGTTGGTAATTTCACATACAAACCATGTGAATACGTTCGCGGTTATTATCCGTACCCAAAACTGAACCAAACGGAAATCAACGAGGCAATCGCATTGATTGACAAGGCAGAAAAACCTATCATCTTTGCTGGTCACGGTATTGAGATAGCACAAGCTCAAAAAGAATTGATGGAATTATCGGAACGTGCAGATATTCCAATTGCGTCAACAATAATGAGTTTAAATACCATTGATTATGAACATCCCAATTTTGTTGGTATGCTTGGAATGCACGGGAATTATGCGCCAAACATTAAAGCCAATGAAGCAGATGTTATTATTGGTGTAGGACTTCGTTTCGACAGCCGCGTGACGGGAAATTTGGCGAAATTCGCAAAACAGGCAAAAATCATTCACATTGAAATTGACCGTGCCGAAATCGGCAAGATTTTGAAACCTACTCTTGCCGTAAACTGTGATGCAAAAACGGCATTACAGGCTCTCGCCAAAGCTGTAAAACCTGCTAAACATACCGAATGGATACAAAGTTTCAAACCTTTGTACGAAATTGAAAAAGAGCAAGTTATTGAACCAGCAATTCATCCTAAAGATGGTGATATAAAAATGTGCGAGGTTATTAACATGATTTCGGAAAAGACAAAGGGAACTGCTATAGTGGTTACCGACGTCGGACAAAATCAAATGGCAACCTGCCGTTATTACAAATTCAAAAATGGTTCAAAAATCATTACGTCTGGTGGACTTGGAACCATGGGTTACGGCATACCCGCTGGCGTGGGAGCAAAAGTTGGTCGTCCTGAAAAACGAGTAATCACATTTGTTGGCGATGGCGGTTTCCAAATGACAGCACAAGAATTGGGTACCATGGCAGCCGACAATATCGGATTGAAAATTGTTCTTTTAAATAACACATATCTTGGAAACGTTCGTCAATGGCAGGAACGATTCTTCGGTCACCGCTATTCGTTCGTTGACATTGCCGGTCCCGACTACATTACCATAGCCAAAGGTTGGCAGATTGCCGGCGAACGCGTGGTTGAACGCAAAGACCTTTCTGCCGCAATCGACAGAATGTTGGCCGACGATAAGCCATACGTGCTCGAAGTTGCAATTGAACCAGAAGAAGGCATTCTTCCAATGGTTGAGCCAGGTGACGGAGTTTCTGACATGAAATTACATTAAGATTATGGAGACAAAACAATATACAATCACTGCATTTACGGAAAACCACATCGGTTTGCTGAACAAAATCACCATTGTGTTCACTCGCCGTAAAATCAACATCGAAAGTTTGACGGTTTCGGAATCGCAAATCAAAGGGATCCACAGTTTCACCATTGTGGTAAATTCTACGAGAGAAACGGTTGAAAAAGTTGTAAATCAGATAGATAAACTTGTGGAAGTCATCAAGGCATTCTTCTACGAAGAAGAACAACTTATTGCCCAAGAATTGGCACTTTACAAAATGCCGATGTCGGCAATCAAGATGATAAACATGGGACGATTTATCCGCGAAAACAACGCCCGAATCCTTGACATGCAACAAGAGTATTTCGTGATTGAAAAAACGGGAACGGCTGAACAGACCCAGGAATTATTGGAAAAACTCCGTCCGCTCGGCATTCTTGAATTTATCCGTTCAGGCCGCGTTATCATCACCAAACCGATGAAGACGTTGGATGCCTATATGGATGAGAAAGACCAGAGTTATTCGTTTACGAATTAATATTTGAGAAAATCTCAAAAGTAAGATTCTATCAGAAAGGCTTCGGCACAATACATTTGAGCGAATGAGGCTGAATGGTAAACGTGATGTCATTCGTCATCATGCGGGGTTCACCGTCTAAATGGAGCAGACGAGGAATCGTGTTTTCTATCGTAAATTCCTCTAAATGATAGGTTTCCACGTGGCGGGAATGATTGAACTGATTGGAAAACAAGCGAATCGCAAGAGGTAATACATCAACAACAGGTAATTCTTTGAGCAAAACGAGTTCAAATTTGCCATCAGTAATATCGGCTTCGGGAGCAACCTTGGCATTCAGTCCCCATTGGTTTGAGTTAGCAACGGAAACCATAAAGAACTGTTTTTCAACCTCTTCCCCATTGATTTTGAATCGTCCGGTTTGTTGCGGATAGTTCATATATTCCTCAACGACAAGTTTCACATAATTCAAACCGCCCCGTTCATCGGCGCAACTTTTATCATAAACATTTCCCACCTGGGCGTCGAAACCGATGCCGGCAACATTTACAAAATATTCGTCGTTGCACAATATGGAATCTATGACAAGTTCTTTCCCTTCGGCAATGACTTGCATAGCCTTTTTTATCGTCGTGGGAATTCCGAAAAAGTGAGCGAATCCGTTCCCCGAGCCCATAGGAATCACAGCCAAAGCCGACTGTGAATGAATGACGGATTGCGCAACTTCGTGTATGGTGCCGTCGCCACCAACGGCAACGATTATGTCATATCCTTTTTCAACGCCGACACGCGAAAGTTCCAATGCATGTCCTGCAAATCGTGTATAAACGAAATCTACCGTGAAGTCATTCGGATTCAACACTTCCGAAGCAAGTTTCTCAATATTCTTGTTTCGTACTTTTCCCGAATGTGGATTTATGACAAACAAAACACGTTTCATCCTAATCTTGCTCAATAGTTCGTCCAGGATAAACCTTGAGTGCCTGTTTCAGACAGCGAACAGCCTTTTTCAACTTATCCATCTCAAGAATATAAGCAATACGCACTTGGTGAACGCCTTGTTTCTTACCTGTATAGAAACCTGTTCCCGGGGCAAGCATTACCGTAGAGCCCTCATACTCAAATTCTTCCAATAACCAACGACAGAATTTATCCACATCGTCAACAGGCAATTCGACCACAGAATAAAATGCACCATCGGGCATTGGGGAACGCACACCCTTGATTTCGTTCAATGCAGGAATAATATAGTCTCTACGAGCCTTGTATTCCTCTGCCGATTTTTTCAAGAAACTTGCTGGCGTGTCCAACAACGATTCGGCAATCAATTGTCCCATAGACGGCGGACTCAAACGTGCCTGAGCAAATTTCATAGCCGTGGCAATCACATCGCGATTTCTGGTAATCATAGCACCAACACGAATGCCACACACATTATATCGTTTTGAAAATGAATCAATTAAGATAGTATTTTCTTCTATTCCCTTGAGATTCATCACCGAATAATGTTCACTGTCATAACAGAAATCACGATAAACCTCATCACAAATCAAGAATAAATCATATTTGCGGACAAGGTTTCGAATGTGCGAGAGTTCTTTCTGGCTATACACATGTCCCGTAGGATTATTCGGGTTACACAGCATAATAGCCTTCGTCTGCGGCGTCAAGGCGTCTTCGAAGTCTTCAATTGGCGGCAATGCAAAATTTGAATCAATCGTAGAACGAACGGGAATCATACGAGCACCCGTTTCTGTCGTAAAGCCATAATAATTAGCATAATACGGTTCAGGGACGATTACCTCATCGGCATAATTCAAAATACTGTAATAGGCAAAGCAAATTGCTTCGGAACCTCCCGTAGTAATAAGAATGTCCTCGCTCGAAATTTCTATACCGATTTGCTTATAATATTCGGCCAATTTTTCACGCAACGACAAATTTCCAGCCGAATGCGAATATGGGATATACTTTCCCGTATATTGATGCATAGCCGATTCTGCCAAATCTGGCGTCGGCAAATCAGGTTGACCGATATTCAAATGGAGCACTTCTACTCCCCGTTGCTTTGCTTCGTCGGCATACTGCACCAAGCGTCGAATTGGCGACGCCGGCATTAACAAACCTCTATCTGATACTCGTGGCATTTCTATTCATTTATTTGTACGTCCCCTTCGTCGTGTTGCACGGCGGACGTGTCGTTTGTAATTCTTGAATTTCCTAAAATCGCTTTATGAGGATTTGTCGTCACATATCCTGCAATGACCAATAAAATCGCACTATTGTCGGCATTTGAAAAAACGGTTATCCCCTTTTCAAAAGGTCCGCTTCGCCGTGTATCGTACGAAACCTCTATAACACCTTTCCCTTTGGGCGGAACAGGTTCCTGTGACCAGACAGGAATCGTGCAGCCACACGTGCTTTGCACTTCGTTTATGATAAGCGTATCGATTCCCGTGTTGGTGAAAACGAAATCATATTTGGCTGGTTGCCCGAAAATAACATTGCCAAAATCGTGACGACCTTCCTTGAATTCAATATGCGCCTTAGTTGCGTGTTTCTGGAGATATTTTGCCCGTGAGCAACCCGCGCACACACACGAAAAAATAAGCACTATGAATAAAAAACGTTTCATAATCAACACAAAGGTATCAATTTACCTTTAAATAAGCAAACTGCGGGCTATTGAAAAATAAAGCAAACAACACACAATATCGTTCGTGGTCGTTACGAACGGCCCAGTCGCTATTGCAGGGTCTATCTTGCATTTGTCCAACGCCAACGGGACGAACGTTCCGAACAGCGAGGCAAAAACTATGATTACCAACAATGAGAAACTTACCACGGAAGTCAGTTGCAAATCATTGCCCGACAACCAGTTATACAGGAACAATACAACAGAGCAAATCACACCGATTAACAATCCGCCTAAAAATTCACGGAAAATTTTCATCCAGATTGAAGTCAGTTTTAACGTTCCTCCCGCAATACTTTGCACCATAATCGACGACGACTGCACACCCACGTTACCGCCCATAGCGGCAAGCAACGGCAGGAACAATGTCAGACTTGCATTTCGGGCAATATCATCTTCAAAAACGCCGATTACACGAGAACTCAAAACGCCACCCAACAAGCCTACGAAAAGCCACGGAAGCCGTGCCATTGTTTGGCGGAGCATAGTATCGTTGTCGTCAACGTCCTGAGTCAAACCGGCCTGCATCTGATAATCTTTCTCAGCCTCCTCACGAATCACATCGACAACGTCATCGACCGTGACGCGACCTTTCAACCGATTGAGAGAATCAACGACAGGAACGACCAACAAGGCATATTTATCCATTAATCGGGCGAGTTCCTCCGAAGGCATACTCGTCGGCACCGAAATAACCTCGTCATCATAAATATCGGAAATCACGGCACTTTCGCCAGCCAAAACCAAACGGGCAATCGGCAACATTCCAACGAGAACGTCGTCATCATCAACCACATACACGTTCATCATGTTATCAACCTCGCCTGCCTGCTTACGAATTTCAAGAATACATTTTTGTACGTTCCAGTTCTTATTCACACGGACAAGCTCGGTAGCCATCAAACCACCGGCAGTGTCTTCGTCGTAATCCAACAAGTCGGCAATGTCGCTCGCCTGCTCCTTATCGGACATTTTAGCCAAGACCTCGGTCTTGATTCGTTCCGGCAATGTCTGCAAAATATCGGCGGCATCATCGGAATCCATTTTCTCAATAAGGTCGGTAGCAATGATTTCGGCAGGAATCACTGTCAACAAACGGTCAAGTTGCTCGTCTTCCAACTCGACGAGAATGCTTGCTTCAACACTTGGCTGAAATTGTAAGAAAACGTAATTGGCTTCTTCGTTGGTTAATTGTTCAAGGATATCGGCTATATCGGCAGGATGGGCATCCGAAAAACATTCTAGAATTTTCTCTACGTCCTGAACTTCAATAAGAGATTTCAGGTAGGCGATAAAATCTTTGGTCAGTTCGAAATGCATATGACTATCCTCCTTCCATATTAGTATTTAATCCTTACGTTTTGCGGTGTGCAAGTAACGAAAAAAAAATTAGAATGACCAAAAAAAATAGAGTACTTCACATTCGTTTTTCACGATTATTTTTTACTGCAACTTTTGCCGTACAAATTCATTGGAAATATGTGCCTCGTCTTTTCCGCCCGAATACATCAACACTAAGTCAAACGATATTTCGGAAATGATCTGCTCATAGATTTCCGTAGGAATGTGAATGGTGAGACGGGCCATGTCAAGGCATTCATCCTCGTAAATCGGCATTTTGCCCAATGCCGACAACTTCACCTTGTTTTTTTCCAACATTGTATAGGTTATATTCTCCACATCGTCCCACAGCACATCTAATTTTTCCATTTCGGGACACGTAATATACACATTCAGTTTATAAGAATTTTCGGGTATCGCACCTTGATTCGCAATTTGTGCAAAGAAATGAAACGACTTGAAATCGCGTTCTTCCTGATATTTCCCTATATAATATCCTTGTACCACCAATTTGCTCGAGCACTTACGATTATACAACTCACGTATTTCGTATTCTTCCATTGGCACGGCCTCAAAATTATAGCGACGATAAAATTTTCTATCCTTGCTCATGTGGGGCGTATTGTAACTTTTGGGGATTTTCACCACATAAATCGACTGCTCGATCTTTCCTCCTTTCCGAATAGGATAAATGCGTATATCGTTGATTTTCTGCTGAATGCCAGAATTCAATACTTGTTCTATCCATTCTTTCGTATAAACAGTGCCATCAACAAACGAAAGGGCACTCGCCTTGTGGTTTGCCTCCGATAAGCCATAAACAATAATTCCGCCGTCGGCATTGGCAAAAGCAGCAACATCCTTGGTCATTTCCGCCTTTTTACTATCCCATTTGCCCAAAGCTCCCGCCGACTTGAATTCCAAATGAATTGATTCCTCAACTTCATTGTCAATCAAATCTTGAATGTCCTGAATCGTATAGACGTCTTTTGTAAAAAAATCATTCATACCGTAAAATTCTCCATAAAGGTACGGATTTTCGCATTTATTGTTTCATTTTGAGCGAAACTTTTTTCAAAACCATAACCATTTACCGTTATTTGGCATTCGCATTACACCTCTCTTAATTCTTAACTCTTAATTCTTAATTTTATAACGCTTTTTCGTATTATTGCAAAAAATTAGGACTATGAGTGGAATAATCGCAATTGTTGGACGACCTAACGTAGGAAAATCAACACTTTTCAATAGACTGGTTGAGGAAAAACAAGCCATAATCGACTCGAAAAGTGGCGTTACTCGCGACCGTAACTATGGCGAAGGCGTATGGAACGGACGGGAATTTACGGTGATTGACACGGGTGGCGTCACCATAAAATCAAACGACGCGTTTGAAGAAGAGATACGCAAACAAGTGGTGTTGGCAATGGACGAAGCCGACGTCATCATTTTTATGGTTGACGTTCATAGCGGTATCACCGACTTAGATTCCAACGTGGCAGAAATGCTCAGAAAGACCAACAAACCCTATTTTCTTGTAGTAAACAAGGTTGACGACGGAAAATATCTCTACGATGCCACGGAATTTTATTCGTTAGGTCTTGGCGAGTATTTCACCATTTCGTCAGCTACGGGAAGTGGCACAGGCGACTTGCTTGACGCTGTGATAGCGAAACTTCCACCCGACAAGCCCAAGCAAGAAGAAACAGAAGAAATTCCCCACGTTGCCGTAGTTGGGCGACCAAATGTGGGAAAATCATCGTTCATCAACGCACTGATTGGCGAAGACCAACACATTGTAACGCCCGTTGCCGGCACGACACGCGATTCCATAGGAACCCGATTCAATAAATTTGGTTACAATTATTATTTCATCGACACTGCCGGACTACGTAAGAAAGAAAAAGTGAACGAAGACTTGGAATTCTATTCCGTACTACGCTCCATCCGTTCTTTGGAATCTGCCGACGTATGTGTGCTGATGATAGATGCCACCGACGGCATTGAATCACAGGATATGAACATTCTGCACCTAATTATAAAAAACAACAAAGGCGTTGTGATTTGCGTGAACAAATGGGATTTGATTGACAAGACAACAAATACCGCCCGCGATTTTGAAGAGACACTTCGTAAGAAAATTGCCCCATTCACCGATGTGCCAATTATATTTACCTCGGTTTTGGAAAAACAACGTATTCAAAAGATTCTTGAAAAAATCCGTGAGGTGTATGAAAACCGCAAACGCAGAATTCAAACCGCACGATTAAATGAAATCATGTTGGAAGCAATCGACAGATTCTCGCCACCTGCAGTGAAAGGAAAAAACATCAAGATTAAATACGTTACCCAACTTCCTACTCCATATCCGGCATTCGTATTTTTCGGAAGCAATTCCAAATACGTGAAAGATGCCTACAAACGGTATCTGGAGAATCAGTTACGTAAGAACTTTGATTTTACGGGAAGTACGGTGCGCGTATATGTCCGCGATAAATAGCCTCTGCCCCGCAGTGGCTATTGCCGGCACAGTTTTGAGGATATAATTTCGGTTACCCGTTGTTTTTCTTTATTCGTCAGCCCCCATAACCAGATGAGACTGATAAAAATAAGTACAAAGAGCGAACTCGTAATTATAAAACGAAGCAACGATTCATCAAGACACTGATGAACCACAAGAGGAATTATAAGCGAAAGGAATACAATAAACAATGGATGTAAAACGACTGTATAAAAATATTCCTTGATTCGTATTTCTGGTATTTGTTTGTGCATAAAAAACAGTTTGATGATATTTGAAAAAATAGCAAACACTATCAAACAAAGTGATGGAACATAATATTCAGGACAAACCCACAAAAC
>JAFZTG010000128.1 GCA_017618935.1 Bacteroidales bacterium
AATGAAGGTGGGAATAGTGGCGGCAACAAAACCAAATCTACACCTCAATCACCAAAAGAAAAGTATCATGTAAACGGAAAAGAGATAGAAATTGTTAGGGAAAAGGTTTTGTATTTGGGAATGGACGGGAAAATGATAACCGAAAGTCTCACCGACTACACCCGTAAGAACATTCTTGAAAAGTTTCCGAATCTCAATGATTTCATTCTTCGATGGAACAAATCGGAACGGAAAACGGCTGTCATAGATGAGATGGCTGCCAATGGCATTTTCATTGACGAAATCCGTAAACAATATCCACAATTCAACGAGATGGACGTTTTTGACCTTGTATGTCACCTCGCATTCGATACAAAGGTTATTACCCGAAAAGAACGTGTTCGCAAGGTAAAAGACAGTGGATATTTGAAAAAATACAAGGACGATGCTCTTAGAGTTATTGAAGGTTTACTCGACAAATATGCCGACAATGGCATTATTGATTTTGAGAAACTCGAAACTCTGAAACTTGCTCCTTTTTCGCAAATAGGAAATGAAATTAAGATTCTCAAATTGTTCAACGGCAAAAAAGGATTTGAGGACACGATAAAAGAAATTGAAAATATTATTTACGTGGCATAACACATAATTACAGATGATTTCAAACGGTTTTATTAAAACTCTGCAAAACATAATGCGCCAGGATAATGGTGTGGATGGTAGCGCTCAACGTATGGGGCAAATGGTATGGATGTTTTTCCTTAAGGTGTATGATTCGCAGGAAGAAGTTTGGGAAGTTTATGACGAGAATTATAAATCCATCATTCCCGAAGAACTTCGTTGGCGAAATTGGGCGGTTGACAACAAGGACGGCAAGGCGAAAACAGGCGACGATTTACTGTCGTTTGTCAACAACGAATTGTTCCCGAAACTGAAAAATCTTCCGATTACCGCAAAAACGCCACGAAAACAATCCATTGTGCGTGACGTATTTGTCGACATAAACAACTATATGAAAAACGGCGTGTTGCTTCGCCAAGTGATAAACGAAATTGACCAAGTGGATTTTTCCGAAGCCGATGACCGTCACACGTTTGGCGATATGTATGAAAAACTGCTGAAGGATTTGCAGTCGGCAGGAACTGCGGGAGAATTTTACACGCCACGTACTTTGACCGATTTTATAGTAGAAATGTTGAATCCTCAAATTGGAGAAAAATTTGCCGACTACACCTCGGGAACAGGCGGATTCCTTACCTCCACCATTAATCATTTGGAAAAACAGAAAAAAACGCCTGATGATGTTAAGAAAATTCAAGATTCGCTGTTCGGACAGGAATGGAAACCACTTCCTTACTTATTGTCAATCACCAATTTACTTGTTCACGGAATAGAAGAACCAAATGTAAAACACGGAAATTCGCTTGCCGTGAACGTGCAAGATTTGAAAGACTCCCAACTTGCTGACGTGATTGGTATGAATCCCCCTTACGGCGGGGTTGCCACGGCAACAGATAAAAAGAATTTTCCTGCGGATATGCAAAGTTCCGAAACGGCAGATTTGTTCGTGGCTTCCATTATGTACCATTTGAAAGCAAACGGACGAGCAGGCGTAATTATACCCGACGGGTTTTTGTTCGGAACCGACAGTAGTGCGAAGATTGCCATAAAGACAAAACTTTTACGTGATTTCAATCTTCACACCATAATTCGGTTGCCGGGTTCTATTTTCAGTCCTTACACTTCAATTGCCACAAACATTCTTTTCTTCGACAAATGCCGAGCCGACGGAGCCGAAGAAGGATTTTCGACCGACAAAACTTGGTTCTATCGCTTGGATATGCCCGACGGATACAAGCATTTTTCAAAGACCAAGCCAATGAAGTCGGAACACTGCCAACCTATACGCGATTGGTGGAACAACCGAGTGGAAATAGCCGACGCCGACGGAAACCCCAAGGCAAAGTGTTTCACTGCCAAAGAATTGGAAGAACGCGGCTACAACCTCGACCTTTGTGGATATCCGCACGAGGAGGAAGAAATTTTGAGTCTTGCCGACACAATCCAGAACTACGAGGAGAAACGCACGTCGCTGAATGCCGACATTGACCGTATTTTGCAACAGATAACCGATTTGCACGATAAAGCACAAAAAGGAGAATAGCAATGACGGCAAAAGACTTGAAAAACGCACTCTTGCAAGAAGCAGTACAAGGCAAACTTGTTCCTCAGATAGCAAGCGAAGGCAATGCCCGCGATTTGCTCAACGAGATTAAATGCCAGAAAGCAAAACTCATAGCCGACGGCAAAATCAAAAAGGAAAAGCCGTTGCCCGAAATCACCGACGACGAAATCCCTTTCGATATTCCCGAAAATTGGTGTTGGTGTAGATTTGGGGATTTATGTACCATTTTTGGTCGAATAGGTTTCCGAGGATATACAACAAATGATTTAGTTTCAGAAGGAAATGGTGCAATCACATTATCACCGTCCAATATGACTGAATTTGGAATGAACTATGCGAAGTGTACTTATATTTCTTGGTTTAAATATGAAGAATCACCTGAAATAAAAATAGAGAATGAGGATATTCTTGTTGTAAAAACAGGTTCGTCATATGGTAAAACTTGTTTGGTTAAGAACCTTCCAGAAAAAGCGACAATAAATCCTCAGATAATAGTTCTAAAGTATGTTCTAATTTCTAAAGAATACTTAACCTACGTATTATGTAGCCCATATGCAAAATCATTTTTTGAAGAATTGGTAAAAGGGACTTCTATCCCAACATATTCACAGGCTTCATTGGCCAAGGTATTAATTCCCCTTCCGCCGCTTGCCGAGCAAAAGCGCATAGTAGCGGCAATTGAGCGTTTTATGCCGCTGATAGAGGAATACGGCAAGAAAGAAGAGGATTTGCGCCAACTGAACGCCAGCATAGGCGAGCAGGCAAAAAAAGCGCTCTTGCAGGAAGCCGTACAAGGCAAACTCGTTCCGCAAGACGCCAAAGAAGGCTCGGCTACGGATTTGCTCAAACAAATTCAAGCCGAAAAAGCAAAACTTATAAAAGACGGCAAACTCAAAAAAGAAAAGCCACTGCCCCCAATCACCGACGACGAAATTCCATTCGACATTCCCGAAAATTGGTGTTGGTGCAGGTTGGGGGAAGTAATTACATTTATTAATGGAAGGGCATATTCAAAAGAAGAGTTGCTAAACACGGGTAAATATAAGGTTTTACGTGTTGGCAATTTCTTCACAAATGATAGTTGGTATTATTCTAATTTAGAATTAGAACCAGAGAAATATTGTAATAAAGGAGATTTGTTATATGCATGGTCTGCTTCTTTTGGTCCTAAAATATGGGATGAGGACAATACAATTTTTCATTACCATATTTGGAAATTAGATTATTCCCCCAAGTTGTTTGATAAAAAGTTTTTGCTTTATTTCCTTCAATATGATGTTAATACAATCAAAAATTATACAACAGGCTCTACAATGATTCATATTTCAATGACCAATATGATACCAAGGCTAATACCTATTCCGCCGCTAACGGAGCAGAAGCGTATAGTAAGAGCGTTGGAGACGTTGCTGCCGTTGTGTGAAAAATTAGGGAGGTAAGGTAATTAACAGACCTTTGCTCTATACGGGACTTCCGATCTTTTTATCGTAACATGTTTGTATCCAAGGTTGTCAAGATAGGTACGTAAAG
>JAFZTG010000129.1 GCA_017618935.1 Bacteroidales bacterium
ATGATGCCGAAACTGGTGCCGAAGAATGGATTGACACCAGCAGCAAGGCGACACGCAATGCGTTTGAACAGAATTACCGCAACAGAATGGCAGAGCTCAACGATGCGTTTACCAAATCGGGCGTGGAACACGTGAATATCCGCTGCGACGAAGATTATGTAAAACCACTTATGACATTGTTTAAGAAACGATAGAGATGAAAACGATAAAATACTACATATCAATCATTTGTGGATTATTGGTAAGCACCCTGCTGTTTGCCGACGACATAACGATTTCTGCACAACTTGACACAAACCAGATGCGCATTGGCGAACAACAGAACATTTCGCTTGCAATTGAATACAATTCCGACAAGACGCTCATTGTCCCCGACTTTGGTAAAGAATTGTCGCACAACATATTAGTCGTTGACACATTCAGTTTCCAGTCAACGGATAACAAGGATAAAAGCATACGAAAAGCGAAGTTGCCCATTACCTGTTTCGATGCCGGAGAATATTCGTTTGAAATTGGGCCGTTTATCTATGGAAACGACACCGTATGGTCTTCGCCCGTGCAATTGTCGGTACAGACTGTTGCGCTCGACACTACGGGCGTTATAAAGCCAATCAAGCCCATTCGTGTACCCGAATATTCATTCAAGGATTATCTTCCCAAAATCCTTACGGTTGTTGCCATTATTTTGGTTCTTGCCCTGATTGCGTTTGTTATTTGGTATGTTTTGAAGCACAAAAAGCCAAAATTCTTACCGAAAAAAGCCGTTGCAAAAGAGAAAGCAGATATTAAAGCATTACGTGAATTAGAGCAACTTAAGTCACAGAATCTCTGCGAGAAAGACGAGTACAAAAACTATTACACCATACTCACCGACATACTCCGTGAATACTTTGGCGACGTGCTTTCAATCGACACGTTTGAAAAGACATCCGACGAGATTATCCAGGAAGTGGTTGCTTCGGGCAAAGTTCCCCTATCGGTGATTCAAAACCTTCAAATGATACTAAAAGAAGCCGATTTCGTGAAGTTTGCGAAACACAAACCTACAGTTGAAACCGGCAATCTTCACTATGGTCTTTCGTTGTTCTGCATCAACGAAAGCAAGCATTTAATACAAAGCGAAGACGAGACAAGGGAAAAGGCATAAATTCATACTGCAATATTCCACGAAATACAATTAAGCGCCCCACCATCCTTAATCGCTTCCATAGCAGGAATCCCAACTATCTCGCAATCAGGCAATGCGTCAGTTTTATAAAAAAAGCCAAATTTCAAAGATGAAATTTGGCTACAGAATAAAGACTTACAGATTACTTTTTCTGCGAATCATTCAATTTTGTTAAAATGTCGCTCATTTTTGCGATATAGTTTGTAATCAAACCATCGTAGAATTTCTTGTACGACATTTTTTCGTCCATCTTGTATGCAAAACGAGTGTCGTTATACAAAGCGATTGCCTCGTCAATCAGTTTTTCAACGGCTTCTTCTTTTTCAGGAAAGAAATCAGCAGTGAAAACACATTCTTCTAATACTGTTGAAAATACGGTATCAACGTCTTTTTTGAAATCTCTTTTATTTGCCATAACTATACTATTTTATCATTTTCTACAAAGATAGTGATTTTTCACATTGAAAAGAAACACAAATATACGATTTACTAACATTACATAAACAATGCTGTATTGTGAAGTTTTTTTATTACTTTTGTCTTGAAGAATTGGTGTCGGCGTGTTTTTTGCAAACACGAAGGTGAAAAGGGAATCAGGTGAAAGACCTGAACTGTTTCCGCAGCTGTAAGTTCCGAATCGTTCTTTTGCAAAGCCCTGTATCACTGTTCGTTAGAGCGGGAAGATAGCAAAAGAATGGGACAAGTCAGAAGACCTGCCAAGTCTGATTTTTACATATTTGGGCGGAAAACTCATAGTGTAAGAGATGCAAAAAAGAATAATACATATTCTCCCGCTATTGCTATGTTCGGCTACGGCGTTTTGTCAATCAGTCAACGACACAATTCTGATTGATGAAATAACTATTACTCCATTGGAAACCGTAACTTATGGTGGCGAAAAATGTGAATCATTTGACTCGCTAAGCCTTAAAGCAGCAACATACAAGAATCTTGGAGATTTTCTTTCACAACAGAGCAACGTGATTATAAAAAGTTACGGCACCGAAGGAATGACAAGCTCACTTTCGTTGCGCGGTGCCGGTAGTTCCCGCACGCAGATTTTGTGGGAAGGGCTGTCGCTCAATTCCATAAGTAACGGTGAAAACAATCTCTCGCTCGTTCCCGTTTCTTGTTTTGATAATATCAGTATCAACTACAATGCTTCGGCGGCAAGCTACGGAAGTGGCACGTTTGGCGGTGCAATTAATCTGCAGTCTAAACCTGATTTCACAAAACACGCTTCAGCACAAGTGCTTGCGTCAATTGGTAGTTTCCATACTTATAAAACAAACGTGGGATACTCCATTGGAACACAAAAAATTCACTACAAAGGAAGTTTTTTCTACACAAAATCTAATAGTGATTTTGAATATTATGACTACATTATTTTAGATACTCTCAAACGTAAAAACGCCGATTATTTCAAATACGGCACAATCCAAAATCTACACGTCAAAATCACAGATAAACTGATGGCACAAGTTGCATTATGGTATCAAGTAAACGATGCAAACCTACCGTCAATTATTGGTACAACGTCAAACGAAGTGCAATATCAGTGTGACTCATCATTGCGTGCTTTGGCAACGCTCAGATACACTATAAATAGCAGAAACAGAATCGTTTACAAAACAGTTTATACTGACGATTTTGAACTATACACTCACAAAACATCACCTACTGCACCCAAATATTTAGAATACAGCGAAATCAAAAACAAAACAAACATTCACATACTGCAATTCGTGCATAAACATGCCACACAACGTTATGGCATGTTCTTCACTGAAATGGAATTGCAGGGAAAATTGGCAAAAGCCGATTTGACTAACTATGGTGGAACAAAAAAAGAATATTCCACAGCTGGAATCGTTCAACTAAATCATCTGATTAATTTTCATGGAAATACATCTTTTTCAGCAGGAAGAATGATATCATTACTTTCGATTAGAAAAGAATTTAATTCACAATACACTATCCCATTCATAGCCCATTTCGGTACTGAATATCAAATAGATAGAGAGAAAGGAACACCGCTCACACTCCGATTTTCAATTGGTAACAAATACCGCACGCCCACATTCAACGATTTGTATTGGATAGCATGGGGAAATCCCACTTTATTGCCTGAATACGGATTCTCAACGGAATTTGGAATTCGGAAAGAATTTTTCAAACCAGAAAAATGGTATCATCTTGTAACCGATGTAACCGCCTATCATTCTGTGCTTAACGACATGATTATGTGGACACCCTGTGGTGCCGTTTGGCATCCTATGAACACGGCACAAGCCGTTTTGCAAGGTGTGGAACTTTCGTTGGAACAAAAACACTCAACAACAATAAACAAACCTATAACATTTAGCAATAAACTACAAGTAAATATAAACAATCCACATATAACAAAGATGTACGAATCGACCACCACCTCAGATGACGAAAACGAATCTGTCGGACATATTTTGTATTATGTACCACGCTATTCCATTCATTATCAGCCTCGTATTTCCTATGGAAGATGGGATTTCGCGATTTTTGTAAATTATGAAAACGAGCGATATTACAATCTTGAAAAAACACTTGACGCGTATCTCACTATTGATTTCTCAATCAAAAAAACATTTGATTTTAATAGAATACAATTAGCGACTGGGGTTCAAATACATAATATAACCAACGCGGTTTACGAGCAAATCCGCTCCTACCCGCTTCCAGGACGAAATTTTGAAATTTATTTACAATGTTTAATCAATTAATATCTACAAAAAATGAAAAAAAATCTTGTGAAAATTGCGAGCATAGTTCTCGCTGGAAGTATTGCCCTTACGGCTTGTAACAAAAAAGAAGATGACCCTAAACCAAGTGGCGCCTATACAAACGCATCATTCGTCGTTTGTGAAGGAAATTTCGGTCAAAATGACGGTGCTATCGATGCTATTATCGATGGAGAATTGAAAAAAGACGTTTTCCAAGCAGAAAACAATCGTCCTCTTGGCGATGTCGTACAATCAATGGAAAAAATTGGCGACAAAATTTTCATCGTTGCAAATGCTTCAGGCAAAGTTGAAGCGGTAAATGCAAACACGTTCAAGAGCGAAGGCGTTTGCACTGGTTTTTCTTATCCACGTTATGTTGCAAACCGCAACAATGACGAAATCTTTGTTACCAATGGTAACGGATTAAGTGGCGACGACTATGTATATGTAGTAAACAAACTTTCTATGCAAAAGACCGACTCTGTGGCAACTGGTTTTGGACCAAACGCTATGGTTGTGTCAAATGGCAAATTGTTCGTTGCTAATTCAGGTGGTTATACAACCGACAAAACTGTTACCGTTATCAATGTAAGTACATTCAAAGTTGAAAAAACAATCACCGTTGGCGACAATCCTTATGATATGGAAGTTGATGCACAAGGTAATGTTATCGTACTTTGCAAAGGTTTGACTAACTACAATTACGATAACGATGGTAACTACCTCGGAAGTGAAGTTGTTTCAAACACAGCTATATACACTATTAACGCATCTTCGTTAGAAGCAACTGCAACAAAGGAATTTGACCATCAGTTTGCAAGCTATGGCGGAAACCTTATTGCTTACAACAATGGTAATCTTTACTATATTGACGATGCTATTTATTCGTTTGCAAACGGCACAAGCACTAAATTGGCTGACGGTTCTTTCTACGGAATCAGCGCAAGCGAAAATGGAGATATTTGGGTGACAGAAACTCCTTACTCCAGCTCACACGCAGTAAAACAATACGACAAAGACGGAAAACTTGTAAAGACATATAATACAAGCAACTATCCAAACGCTGTAATATTCTAAAATGAGATGTTATTTTCTCACCACACGAGAGGTTGTCTATGAGGCAACCTCTTTTTATTTTGTCCCATCGCTGAATTTATGCACGAATCCTGCCATCTCACGTTTGTGGATTTCACAGTCTGACCAATATTCATACACATCGCACACATAATAGAACACGCCGTCGGTAAGCATTTTGCCCGTTTTGTAATGTTTGCCGTTCCAATTCAAATCGGGATTTTCTGTCGCAAACACCAATTGTCCCCACGCATCGTACAACTTCATATCAACTTTTTGCACAAAACGATTCACAACAGGGTGAAACAAATCATTCTCACCGTCGCCATTTGGCGTAAACACGTTAGGTAATTCATATTGCGGACAATTATACAAACACGTGTCGTACTGATATGCCCCCACATTGCCCGCAGAATCTTCGGCAGCAAGGTAATAGCAGCCAGCCATATTACCCGTGGAATCGGCAAACGAATGCACGAAAGAAGATATATTTGAAGAAACCGAGGTCAATAATTTCCAATCTGGGTTTTGGCAATCCTTAAAATAAATCCGCACGGATTTTATCTCATCGTCGGCATCAACATTCCACGAGATAGTTCTTGAAAACGCATCGCAATCCTGCATAACTTTCAGTGGCATAGGTTTGGGCGGAATGGTGTCGGCGGGAATCGCACACAACAGTTGCGAATTGTTATACACGCGCGACGGCAACAAATGGTAGTCGAAATGACCGCTCGTTGTAGCGTAGTAGCAATATTCCTGCAAATTGTTCAAACCAGTATCCCAAAATTCGTCGTTTTCAAACACACCCAAGGAATCAAACGATTCACCATTTTGGCGATATACAAAAATCGTATCGTTCTCCCACCCGACATTTGCTTGTAAAAGCAATTTAACTTTATGATTATAAGCCTCATAGGTTAAAAATGGCGACGAAGAAACAGGCGGTGTTCCTATCAATCGTGGTTCTCCCGACGCCAAGGAATAAAATTCTATCTTGTAGGAATATGCGGAACCTTTTGTATTGAGTTTTGTATCGACAAACGAAGTGTCGGTAAGTCCATCTATTTCAGCGACTTTTATTAAGTTTTCACCATACATTCCCGAAGAACGGTACAACCAATACTGATATGGTTTTGGAAACGTGATGGAATCAAATTCCCGAGGAATCGACCATGCCACGTAGATTTCACCATTTTTCGCATCGGTTTTCTGCACGCTTGCGTTCGTCAGCACGGGCGATGACGGCACCAACTGGGCACAAATCTCGTCGGAAATATAACTTGAATATGCGTCCTTGAATACCGAGCAAAAACGGTAACAATACGTAAATCCGGGCGTTAATCCCAAACCTCTGTTATTATCGAAATACGTTTTTTGCGAAGCGGCAACAGTGGCAATTTTCTCGTAATACAACGCCAACGTGTCGGGCAAACCAACCTCGCAATACTTTGGTTTATAATCAATTGCGACACGTGAACGATAAATGTCGTACGCAACCACCTGCGATTCACACAACGAATCTTCCCAATTCAGCGATACAGAAACCGACTGCGGATTTGCCGACAAAT
>JAFZTG010000130.1 GCA_017618935.1 Bacteroidales bacterium
AATGGCTCCTCCGTTGGTTGTTTCGTACATTTCGGCAAACGTGGTGGTGTGTTGTCCTTTATGGAACGATTTAGAAATCTCGGTTGTCTTTAATTCGGTGAGATTTGTCACTGCCTTTATGATGGATGTTTTTCCCACGCCAGAATTACCAGAAAGTACGGATACTTTGCCAGCCAGACGCTTTTGTAATTCATCCATATTTTGACCTGTTTTTGTAGAAATGCAAAGAACTTCGTATCCTGCCAGATGATAGATTTCTTTCCATTTATCAATAACGGCTTGGTCTTCAGACGATTGAAACAAATCAGATTTGTTGATGAGAATCGTACAAGGAATGTCGTATGCTTCGGCGGTCACTAAAAATCTATCGACAAACTGCAATAACGTCTGTGGAGAGTGAATGGTAACCACAATGTATGCCATATCAATGTTTGCGGCGATTATTTGCGATTCTTTGGATAAATTCGACGCTTTACGGATGATGTAGTTATTGCGGTCGGCAATGTCGGTGATGAGACCAGACTTTTCGTTTTCTAAATCATAAATGACATAATCGCCAACGGCGATGGGATTTGTGCTACGAATGCCGTTAAGTCGAAGTTTTCCTTTGATTCGGCATTCTATGACGTCGCCCGTTTCTTGTTTGACTTTGTATATGTTTCCTGTCTATTTTAAAACAAGTCCTTTCATAGGTTTGTTATGTCAATTTTAAATTTGCAATGCCGTTTTTTGCAAATTCTTTCTCATATTTCTGAATGAGTTCGTTTTGCTTTTTTTCAAATTCTTTGGCTGGTAGTTTGTCAGCTCCCGATTTTTGTAAATCACGATTTGCCATACGAATGATGAGCTCTTCCCAGAAGGTGTGCTCGTCATATTTTTCAATGATTTTGTCACAATCTTCCTCAAATTCCTGACAAGGTACATATCCGCCAAGTTTTTTGTCATATTCTATGTCATCGTTGCCTTGTCGATAGGCACTTGCATAGAGATTTTGTTCCAAGGAGTCGATTTCTCCGGCATTGTCGGCAGGTTCGTATGCTTGCAAGACCCATTCGCCTAAATAGGCAAGTTGAAGGAGATTTTGAAACTGCGTATTTGTTAATTCAATTTGAGCCATAACTTGAAAATTTTTACAAAAATAAGAAACAGTTTCCAAATAAATTGTTGTTGGAGAAAGTTCGTAAAACATTTCTTTTTTATTTTTGTAAAAACTGAGTTATGAAAAAATCATATTGTGTTATCATTGCTTTTTTGCTGTTGAATGTCGTTGCGTGTACTTCGTCCGACAAACCTAAGCAAGAATCGTCTTCCGACAGTGTTGAAAACGTTTCGCAGGAAAAAATAGAAACGCCATGTACTATCGTTTTTCATAACGTGGAACTTAGTGATTCGATTCTCAATGCGAATAATACGGGAAATCTTTATAAAACTGAACTGTATTGTCAGTGGATGCCAAAGTCTGAGAATGTTCAGTTTTCTGTTTTATGTGATAGCGTTAATTCATGGATTTGTCAACTGTTTTGCGATTCCTCGTGTGTGATGAAAGATGATATTTCCACGCTTGCAAATCGTTTTTCTGATTCAAATATGAAAAATATGAAAGAGTATTTGGCAGAAGACGAGTTCTTTTCTGATCCCAACACTGTGCCTGATGAGCCATTGACTCAAGAATATAAGGTTTCTCTGCTTTATGAAAATGACACGTTGGTTACAATGAGTTTCAGTGATTATGAGTATCTGTATGGCGCTCATGGTTCCTATGTGTATGTGGGTGCAACGTTCAATAAGCAAACCGGGCACCGTTATGATTCCGATTTGCTTGAGAAGTATGGTAAATCAAAACAGGATGAACTTATAAAAAATGGATTGAAACAATATTTTGAAGTTTCATCCGACGAAGAATTGTTTGATTTGCTTACTTTGGACGATAATAAGATTCCTTTCCCTTCAAATTTATATGTGACGGACAAAGGTATTGTTGCTTCATATCAAGTATATGAAATAGGTTGCTATGCGATGGGAATGCCTTCTTTTTTGATTCCGTTTGAATAAATTATAGAAAAGAAGAGAAAAAAGTCTTAAAAACGTATTTTTGTAAAAATTGAAAAAGTAATGAAACTGATTTCGTATAATGTGAATGGCATTCGTGCCGCAATGAACAAAGGTTTTATGGAGTGGCTCGAAACCGAAATGCCCGATGTGATTCATATTCAGGAAACAAAGGCCATGCAGGAACAGGTCGATGTGGATATGTTGCGTATGTTTGGATATGAAATTCATTGGTTTGCGGCCGAACGCAAGGGCTACAGCGGCGTGGCGACGTTTACTAAATTGAAGCCCAAAAATGTGGTGAAAGGCATTGGCAACGATTTCTTCGACAGTGAAGGTCGTTTTCTTCGTCTTGATTTTGAAGACTTTACGCTAATCAATTCATATTTCCCTTCTGGAACTTCGGGCGATGTTCGTCAGGAGAAGAAGGAGGAATATCTTGAGTTGGTGCTGAATTACACGAACGAGTTGCGAAAGACACACCCGAACATTATCGTGTCGGGCGACTACAACATTTGTCATAAGCCAATCGACATAAACCACCCCGAAAAACACGAAGATGTTTCGGGATTTTTACCAAACGAACGCGAATGGATGGACAGATTTGTGGCGAGCGGTTTTGTTGACAGTTTCCGTGAGTTCAACACGCAGCCCGAACAATAT
>JAFZTG010000131.1 GCA_017618935.1 Bacteroidales bacterium
GCTTGTTCCGACACTGTTAATTCTGCCGATTCACCCGGACAAAGTAAATCATCACCATAGATGGTCAATGGTCTTGGGGAAGAACAGGTTGGACAATCCATAATAACCTCAACCGATGGTGAAATAGAATAGTTTTTACAATAGTTTGTCTGCGAGAAAACCGATGTTGTATTTAACGTATTTGCCGTAGCCGCCACAACACGGAAAAATACCGACTGACCAGTACGCAGACCGTCAAAAATCTGTGATTCTTTTGGATTTGGGATTGTATAAGTACTTGAATTAGACTTTGTTATATCAACCCAACTTGTTTCTACATCTGGTGTTTTTGAATATTGGAACAAATACTGCAAAGTCGAGCCATAGTACGAAGTTAATAGATTACTTGCCACGGAACCAAGTACCAATGGGTCTGAACAAACATACGTAACACGCTCCAAATCATCTACATTTGAGAACAAGTCCAAAGCAGGTGAAGAACATGCCATGATTTTTATGTCGTCAATACACAAGTCACAGCCCTTGTCCCAGAAATTGTAACCACTTCCGTCAGAACCACTATAAATCTCGAATACAATATCAGATTCTGTCAAAATCAAATCGTCAATAACCACTCGCTGCCAACCTGCACCTTTCCCAGGAGAGAAATTTTCCACTTTGCCCAAGACAGCCCCGCTCCTATTTTTTATATACAACGAAATAATTGGAGATGTACCATCTGACATATTTCCTACATAACATTCAAATGTTAGTTTCTTTCCTGTACATAATCCCGAAATTTGATGTTCAAACACATTACCTTCAAAATTATGTTTTACGTTCATAAATAGACACGCACTATTTTCCACGCCGTCAATCATACTTGAATGGTCTTGGGTAATTGCACCATTACCCGTCATCCACGTTGCCCAATAATCCGTTTTATAACCTTGACTTGTTGGGACCACAACTGCATACGAGCCATCGTTCACCTGTCCTGTAGGGTCATAACTACCTGCACCAGCAGGCATTGAGAAAGGACAATCATTTCTATGCTGAATCCAGTTCGATGGAGTAGTACTTACTGTTCCATCTGTTGAAACATATTCGTGTTCGCCGGTAAAGTGACCGAAATCCTCAAAATACACCGTCTCACGCGAAGAATACACCGTATGACCATCAACAACGGTTTCACAACAAGTTACCGTTGTAACTTCCAAAGCTGGTGTTGTTACCCCATTAACCGTAGCTCGATAATACATTTTCGGCGCTGTCACCTCGTCATACAAACTCGGCTTCAATGCTTCTATAGACCAATTTGTTCCATTCGTAGATTTTTCCCATTTTATTATCGCACTCTCCCCATAATCCTTATCAAGACTGAGCAAAGTTTGCTCTCCACGACACATTTCCTTGCCCTGACCAGAAACAACAAAAGGATTGATTGTACCCGTAATCTGAAGATCCGAGATACCAAAAATTGAATTAGAATCGAAATTATATCCTAAATGCAATTCAAAATTAACGGTTGATTGCGCCGCCCCGAGGGTTCCACTAAATGTAAGTGTTTTTTCCACACCAACATCCGTTGGATTGAGAGTTCCAGAATTCGTTGCCCCGTTCATGTTTCCATAATCATCGGGGACGCCTAACAAGAATCCGATTGACTGATCCCACGAATTTGAACATGTAGTATAAAGCAAATACACCTTCATCGTAACAGAATACGACGTTCCAGGTTTCAAACCACTCACAGAAAAAGAAAGCAAATTAGCATTTGCGCTTTTGCCTTTAATCGTGGAAACGTACATATCATCATCTATATCGGGAAACATTTCTCCATCACCATCCAATTGATATGGATTGGGAACTATTGTCCATCCTGCTTCTCCATTTTTTATATCCGAACCATCTGTCACATAGTTAAATACAGAAGTTAATGCCGTCGCACTTTCCGCCCCATATTTGTTTATGGTCGAGAAATCCCATTGTCTCCACTCGTCGGCAGTCATATATTTTGCCTTTTGACTAAAATCCGTTCCTGCAACCACACTCTGTCCGAATGCCGTCGCCACCGAGGCGATTACCAAGCCTGCTATTACAATTAAGCGTTTCATAGCTTTACAATTTTCAAAATTACACTTCTATGTCTTATACTCTATATAGACTCGAAAGAGTCACAAAAAGTTTCAAAGTGTAAAAATAACACTTTTATTTGAAAAGTCAACTATTATTGCCAATAAATCTGCATGAAACATAGGGTTTTACATCTTTTTTGTGGGAAAAAGCAATCCATTTCAGGAAAAATTTTTTACGCAAAAAACAATAATTTCTTACCTTTGCACAAATGGTAAAAAAATGAAACGAATTTTTCTTTCTCTCGTGTGCTGTATTGCACTTTCGGTTTGTTTCGCACAACCCAAAAACATAATTCTCGTAATGGCTGACGGTGTAGGATATAACCATGCCAACATTATGTACAACAATAAAAGTTGCGTGCTTCCCAATTTTGACGTCCAGCTTGCGGTTTGCAATTATCCCACATATTGGGAAACGCTTGATAAAAAATATTTGGCAGAAATAGGTGCTGAAAATTACGTTAACTCCCATTATCGTCACGTGGATAATTATCGTGGCGACTACCATGTACGAAGAGTTTGGCAAGAATTTGACTATGCCGACAATCTTCCTATCGACGCAATTACCGCTGGCTCGGCACTTGCCACAGGCGTAAAACCCGCCTTCGACGCTGTTAGCTACGATATGGACGACAAAAATTTGGAAACTATTATTGAACGGGCTATTGCAAAAGGCAAAGCAACTGGACTTGCCACTGATACAACGATTATTTCCAACAATGCAGTTTTGCCGTTCGTTGCTCATGCCGAAGTGGCAAATGAAGAAGCCAAATACAAAAAATTGGTACAGCAGGCACTCTCTTCATTATTTTCTTCTAAATTGAATTTGCTCATTTCATCAGACAAAGTCGAAGCCAATGAAACTGATAAATACATTAGCGTGACTTCGGTAGATGATTTTCCAACCGCAATAAATAAAAGCATTTATTTTGGAAAGGAATCGCTTTCAACAGCGGAATATGCCACTGCAAGTACAAAAAGTTTGGACGCACTGGCTACCAACGAAAACGGATTTGTGTTCGTGGCAGAATACACCAAAGTTGCTCGTGCTGCTGAGAAACAAGATGTCGGCGCTACAATTACTGCAATGAATGATTTTAACACCTACGTTTCTTCAATTTATAATTGGATAGAACAAAACAACAAGTGGGACGAAACGCTTTTGATAGTTGTAGGTTCATACGAACAAGGGTATGCCACAAGCAAATCATTTGACAAGGACGCTCCTGTAAAAAACTATTTGTCAACGTCAAGTGCTGATTTCAAATACAATAGCGAATACGCCACAAACTTATTAACTCCCCTCTTCGCAAAAGGAGAAGGAAGTGAAGTTTTTGCAAATTATGCCGACGAAACTGATTATGTATTTGGAAGTTACATAAGCAACACTGAAATTACACAAGCGCTTTTCCGCTTTATGCCAAATGAAATTAAAAAACCGAAAAACATCATTTTCATGGTGAGCGACGGTTGTGGCATTTCTCCTATAAAAGCAGCAGAATACTACACAGGAAAAAAGGCTTCGTTTGAAAGTTTCCCTGTTCAACTTTGGAACTGTACCCATGCATCGGCAACATCGGGTAACACAGGTTCACTTTCGGAATGGAACAATACGTATGAATCGCGACTTGCGTGGACAGGGAAAGATTATCTCTGGAAACGAAAAAATGCTACGTGCTCCGGTGCTTCGGGCACGGCTATGGCAACTGGTCAAAAAACCTACTACTATTGTTTGGGCGTTGACCTTGAACGAAACGCACTCAAATCTATCGGTCGTTACGCAAAAGAACTCGGAAAGGCTTCGGGCGTCGCTACCAATAGTCCTTACTACGATGCTACTCCGGGAGCATTCTTCACCAACAATGAATCACGAACAAACTATGGAGAACTTTCTCGTCAAGCAGTGATAGAATCCAATGCCGACGTAATTATCGGTTGCGCTCATCCAGAATTTGACCAAGATGCCCAGCCAGTGGAAAATCCTGATTATACAAACGTTGGAGGCAAAGAAATTCTTGACGGACTACGTGAAGGAGCAACTGAATACGGCGTTGCTTCAAATTCGGGATGGACAACTGTCCGCGACATTGACGGCGATGACGAACCAGACCCATGGACATTCGTTGAAGACAGTGCCTCGCTTGTACAATATCTCAAGGGGGAAACACCCAAACGCTTGTTCGGTATTATGCCTGTTGATGGTTCCATGCAGTTCTATCGCACAGGAACAAACGTTCACGAAGTGCATTATGACGACTGGAACAAAGAAATGCCCACCATGTGGCAAATTGGAATGACAGCAATCAATTGCCTTTCGAAAAACGAAAACGGTTTCTTTGTTATGATAGAAAACGATATGGTTGACCTCGGCGGACACAAAAATCGTGTAGGACGACAAATCGAAGAAGAAATTGAATTTATAAAAACTGTTGATTCTGTCATTTACTGGATTGAACACAACAGCAGTTGGGACGAAACGCTTCTCATCATCACTGCTGACCACGAAACCGGCTTCATTGCCGATCCTACATTCGGCGAAGACTCCATATTGCTAAATCACTGGGAAATTATTGACAACGGCGTTGGCAATATTCCCGGACTCAAATATTACGCTACGGAACATTCAAACCAATTAGTTCCTCTGTATGCCAAAGGAGCCGGATGCGAATTGCTCAATAGTTACGCCGACGAATGGGATTTTGTTCGTGGAAAGTACCTCAACAATTCGGAAATTGGTCAGGCAATGTTTGAATTATGGAACGGTACACCAAGAAGTATTGTAAACTACTGCCCGACACTCAATTATTTCGATACAATTAAAGTTGTTGCTGGAAAAGAATTTTCGTTCTCTCTGCCAAAAGATTTCGTTCTTGACAAAGAAAATGACGTTGTAATAAACAAAATTGCAAAGCCAACGTGGGTGAAAGTTGACAAAGAGAACCTCACGTTTACGGGAACAGCTCCCGCAATGCTTGGAGTTCAAAATATCAGTTTCAAAGTTTCCGATGGTGGTTCAACAGGTGCGGGAGTAAAAGACTACACTTTCATAGTTCGTATAGAAGTGTGCCGTGAAACGGAACCTGAAGCGATTGAAACCGCTGACAACAACGTGGTGGTATATCCTACCATAGCATTGTCGAATATCACCGTAAAAGCCAATGGAGACAACGGACAAGCTGTGTTGCGTAATATGCAAGGACAAATCGTGAAAAAAATTAACCTAACTGGCAACGAAACTGAGATTTCGGTATCAAATTTGCATAGCGGAGAATATATGCTTCAAATAATTGAGAACGGAAATGTTACGACAAAGAAAATTATCATTCATTAGTTGTATTCTGTTTTATTTGCTTTATTCTTTCTCCGTCAATGCGCAGACATTTTCGGGATTTGTCCGTGATATTGACTCAAAAGAACCGATTTCATTCGCAAACGTGTGGGTAAAAGGCACCACCAATGCCGTACTCACACAGATGGACGGCTCGTTTACACTCAGTCCCGTAAAACCAACCGATACGGTACAAATCAGTGTCTTGGGATACAAAGATTTTGAGATTCTTGGCTCTGCCATTTCCCGCCAACCGATGGAAATAGAGCTACTCCCCGCTTCAATTCAAATAGATGCCGTCACCGTCCTACCCGGTAAAAATCCTGCCATCCCCATTGTGAAAAAAGCCATAAGAAACCGCCACAACAATCGTCCCGACGGCGTAAAGGATATCGAACTTATTGAATACAACAAACTGAATTTCAGTTTGAGCGGCATCGACAGCACCGTGTTCAACGTGGGTTTCGTTAGAAAACATCCCGATATTCTCATAAAAACCAACGACTACGACGACACATACAACGTGCCACTCTAGTTCTCGGAATATATGACATACGAGAAACGTCGTGAGAACAAACCACCCGAGATACAGGAAATCGTCAAAAATCAACACGGGAGCAGTTTTATCGAAAGTGACATTGTGTCAAATTATATTGAAAGTCTGAACGAGGATATGACATTTTATGGCAATCTCCGTTTCTTACAAAAAGATTTCATCAGTCCAATCGCAGCACAAGCGTTGGTTTACTACCGATACTACCTCGACGATTCCCTGACCGACAACGGGAAAACCTATTATCGCCTTCGTTTTAAGCCGAAAAACTCACAAGATTTGGCATTTTTCGGATATATGATTATTGAAAAAGAAACGGGAACACTCACTGAAATTGACGCGACTCTGCAACCAACCTCAATACTGAACTTCGTAAGAAAAATGCGTCTGTTCGAAAAGCTACAACTGACAACAAACGGCGAATGGTTCCGACGACAACAAAAAATGACAGTGGAATTTGTTCCTGAACTCTCGAAAGATACTGCCTATCACGCTATCAATACTCCTTTGACAGCAATTAAGTCAACGTCGTATATCATTGATTCCGTGCAAATTAACGACTATCTTACGAATCGTATCATTCCTGGAAAGTTCAACCTTCGCCGTTCGCAATCTACTATGAAAGATACGTCGTTCCTAAACCTCTACCGACCTGACACGCTTTCGAGTCTCGACATCGTTACGCAAAAAGCCATAGAAACAAGCAACAACATTGGCACGGTGAAAGCAGCGAACAAAGTGATGAATATGCTTATGTACGGCTATCTGCCGCTTGGTTATATTGATTTCGGACCATATTTGTACTTTATCCAGAGTAACAAGATTGAGGGAATACGACTGAACCTTTGTTTTCGTACGTCGGAGAAATTCCACGACAAAATGTTGTTTGGTGGCTATCTTGGCTATGGATGCAGAAACCACCAATTCAAATATGGCTTGCAATATTCGCTGAAAATGCCAAGCAAATACTACGGCGCGTTCCACATTCGCTACGACCAAAACATCTACCGTATCGGCGATTACCTGCAACCTCTCGATTTCATTCGTGAAAACGTGCTGGTTCAATCCGACGACAATCTACTGTCGGCTATTACCGCACACAACGAAAACGAGGCCGTATATTTCGTGAAAAAAGGCGTTGTGGCATACGAGCAACAGATTTCGCCCAACATCATTCTAAAACCGTCGTACACCCACGCCATTCACTACAATCCACCGTATGTGCCGATTACAACCCCATCGGGTGACACGGTTTCAAGTATTACGACGAATAATTTTAGTTTCGACATCCGCCTTTCATATAAGGAAGCCATTTCTAACAACCATTTCCGACGAATTTATATTGATTCGCGCTATCCTGTGTGCCATTTCAACGTTTCGGCCGGAAACTATGCCTTCAACAATACAACCGACTGGTACACGCAGTTGCGACTTGTTGTCCGACACGACATTCTCATCGGTATTGGACGGATGAAATATGTGGTTGAAACAGGTATGATAAACAAACCGGTGCCATTCCCTATGATGGAGATTCACCGAGGAAACGAGACGGGAAGCAGCGGGGAATACTATTTCAATCACATGAAATATCTTGAATTTGCAAGCGACGCGTTTGTCAACCTCTACGCAGAATATGGAATGAATGGATTTTTCTTCAACAAAATTTGGTTGATTCGCAAATTGCAACTCCGTGAACTGTTGACGTTCAAGGCCTGCTACGGAAAAATGTTGAACGACAACAATTCTTTAATTTCCTTGCCGTCAAACACTTATGAATTGACTATGCCGTATATGGAAGCTGGCGTAGGAGTTACCAACTTATTGAAATTCATACGTATAGAATATATCTGGCGACTCAATTATCTTGACCATCCCGATATTAGCAAACGAGGATTATTCATCCGATTTAATTTCGAATTCTAATTGTTGGTCGTGGCAAACGGTAACCGAAACGTACAGCCCGACTTCCACTCCGAACAACCATACGCCGTCTTGCCTTTTATGACTTGCCCTTTCCCACAAACAGGACACGTTTTTCCTATAATGGAATCATCGGCAACCAAAGGCGTGTCTTGCTTTTCTTCGGATTTTTTCTTTGACTGACGCGGTTTTGAAGAACTCTTTTCTCCTTTTGCCTTTTTAGCAGTCTCTTTTTTTACCTCCTCCGTAATTGCCACACGACGATTGGTGTTGTCACGCAAAACAGTAGTAACAATCTCCGAAACCATGACTTTCAACTCGTCAAGGAACTGTTTTGCGGAATACTTCTTTTGCTCTATTTCACGCAGTTTCTTTTCCCATTTCCCCGTCAATTCAGCACTTTTGAGCGATTCCTCATAAATAAGGTTTATCAGTTCCACGCCCGTCGGGGTTGCTATCAAATTCTTTTTGTCTTTTACGATATAGCGTCGTTTGAACAATGTCTCAATAATCGCGGCACGCGTGGATGGACGTCCGATACCGTTTTCTTTCAAAGCATCACGCAATTCATCGTCATCGACCATTTTTCCCGCAGTTTCCATTGCACGAAGCAAAGTCGCCTCGGTATAAGGTTTTGGCGGTTGAGTCCATTTCTCGGCAAGTTCCGGCTTATGTGGTCCCGACTCGCCTTTGGTAAACGACGGCAGCGTCTTCTCCTCATCTTTCTTTTCCTCGTCGTCTTGACCAGCGTTCCCAAATACGACACGCCAACCAGGGCTCAAAATCTGTTTTCCCGTGGCTTTGAACTCATAGTTCCCGACCTTGCCCAAAACCGTAGTCGTTGCAAACTGACAATCGGGATAAAACACAGCGATAAACCGTTTCGCAACAAGGTCGAATACCCGTTCCTCGTTTTGTGACAAGCCGTGAGGCGTGACGCCTGTTGGAATAATGGCGTGGTGGTCGGTCACTTTTGAGGAATCAAACACTTTCTTGCTTTTCGGAAGTTTTTTCCCTTTAAATGGTTCTAGCAAAGGAACATACGTTGGTACGCCCGCCAATCCGCCCATAATTTGCGGACATTTGGGATAAATGTCATCACTCAAATATGTCGTGTCAACACGCGGATATGTCGTGAATTTCTTCTCGTACAAACTTTGAATCAACTGCAAGGTCTGGTCTGCCGAAAACGAGAATTTCTTGTTACATTCCACCTGCAACGAAGTCAAGTCGAACAAGCGTGGCGGTGCTTCCGTGCCTTTTTTCTCCGACACGTCGGTCACGGTGAACAGCCCGTCTTTTACCTCATCCAAAATCTTTTGCCCCTCTTCCTGCGAAGAAAATTTTCCCGACGTTGCCGCAAACGTAGTGTCACGATACACCGTTGACAACACCCAGTACTGTTCGGGCGTGAAATTCTCAATCTGTTGCTGACGATTGACTATCATTGCCAATGTGGGCGTCTGCACCCGACCAATAGACAAAACTTGTTTGTTTTGTCCATATTTCAGCGTATAGAGTCGTGTGGCGTTCATTCCCAAAAGCCAATCACCGATCGCA
>JAFZTG010000132.1 GCA_017618935.1 Bacteroidales bacterium
CTTAACTTGACCTGTCAATGCGACCACAACACGTGCATCGAAAATTCCTTTTGAGAACAAACGACCAATAATGATAACGTCTTGCGGATTAACTACCCACACAACTTCGCCCTTATTTATCGGGTCTATATGGTGAATTTGAACGCCAACATTTCCTGCAGGATGAGGACCTTGGAAGAAATTCTGTTCAACACCCGTAACTTGAGTGAACGTTGTTTTTGCACGTTCTTCCTTGTAGATATTCAAATTTACGGCACCATCAGTCAGTTTTTTCAACGCATTGATACCAACTTGAAAATCCGCAGCCGATTCTTCCAAGGCAAACGTGTAATCAGGAGCCAAAGGAGCCGAATCAAACGCCGAAATGTGGATTGATTTCGGTTTGTCGTTCGGATTGGCAATCACGTCGTAAGGACGTTGCTTCACAAACGGCCAAACGCCCGCATTCAACATCGCAGCAATTACTTGCTCTCTCGACATTGAATCCAAACTTCCGTTTTCAAATTTTTTGTACTCGATTTCTGCGTCAGGTTTTACGACCACGTTCAACAACGCACGTCTCTCGCCACGATTTACAGCAGCAACAACACCACTTACTGGCGAAGCGAACTGAATCTCTGGATGAAACTTGTCGATGAATAATGGATCTCCGGCTAAAACCTTATCGCCTTCTTTTACGACCATCTTAGCTGTCATACCAACAAAGTCGGTCGGTTTTAATGCCACTGTTTCTGGCATTGGATTTTGAAAAAAGATATGCTCGGCAGCACCTTGCATCTTTATATCAAACCCCTTTCTTAATTTGATAGTTTTTGACATCTGTATAAATTCTATAGAAACGTCGCAAATTTAACCTTTTTTATAAAACAAAACGCACCATTCTTTCGTTTTTTCAAAAAAATACAAACAGCAATAGAAATTTCTTGATTTACAGCCCTACCCGCCCCGTCTTTCCGACCGAAGGGAGGAATCTGCCACAACCACCTGATTGCACAAAAAAAAGGCTGCCACAATGTGACAGGCCTACATAAACATCACGGAATTATGTAAACGTACCGTGTTTTTTCATTTTTCGTGATGGTTGTTAGTAGAGACGGTGTGCACACCGTCTCTACAGAATCCTCGCCATCGTTATTGCACCGAAACCTTTACCGTTTCGCCCTCAACATTCACAAAATACACCCCTGATTTTAGGTTTTGGTTTGCAATTTTCTTGCCAGATACTGTTACCACAAATGTTGGTGCTTCGCCGTTATTGAAGATTCTCCTTGTTATTTCAAGAAATAGCCCTATTTTTGTAGTGAAATAAAAACTACAAGTGAAATACGCCGAATTAAATTTAAAACCATGGAGGAAGGGAATTTCAACAAATTAAGTTATAAGGAAGTAATCCTACATATTATTGAAGATATACGCCGTGACGGTTTTTCTAAAGAATTACCATTTTCAATTGGTAAAGTGGAAACTCGTATGAGCATATTTGCAAAAGAGAACAACATTGAACTTGCAAGCGATGAGATTTATATGTCCTCAAAACAGATTGCACACTCTATGCGTGATAGTAAAGCATCCAAAGGATTAGTGGTTTCGGACGAAGAGTTGGCTGGTTTTCCCCTAAATAGGACACAAATGGATTTGTTCTACGACGGCGAATGCTTTATATATACTGACTACAAATCAAAATTTGTCTTGCACCCTAATTATGAGATGAAGATAGACAGAAACAAAGTTCGAAAAGTGAATTTTATCACAACAAGTAGCGTGAGCGATGGTGAAGAATTTAAGATGCAGAAGTATCAAAAAATTTGAAAAGGGCGAGTGGCAAGGTCGAATTGCTCATCATCTCTTCATAAATGAAGCCATGCCACCGTTCCGCACATCGTGGCTCTACTCGAACCCTTTTCAATCCGCAAAAGCGAAAGTAACTATTAATTACTTTTGCAAATATACAACAATCTATTTCGTTTGTCAAGATTTATTCTGTTACTTTACAAAAACAAGGGACTCCCTCACGAGAATCCCTTAATTACGCATTACTCATTTCGCATTACGCATTATTTCACAACCTCCACCGTTTCCCCCTCAACATTCACAAAATACACCCCAGATTTTAGGTTTTTGTTTGCGATTTTTTGACCAGAAATGTTGGTTACAAATGCTGGTGCTTCGCCGTTTATGAGGATTTGGCGATTTGAAATGGTTATTGCAAAATCGGCAACCACATCGTTGATTGCAGTTGAAATTTTTTCGAATGTTGCCACGTAGATGCAACTTTCGGTAACCGTTATCGTTCGTGGATTGTCAGTATTGCCATCGTTCCATTGCACGAACTTATAATCTGAGGCAGGAATTGCCGCAATCGTTGCTGTTGCGCCTTCGGCATATTCGCCACCGCCCATTACAGAACCGTAGGCATTGTTGTTGGGCGACAATGTAACCGTGAATTTCGTTTCAGTTTCACCACCTTGACCACCTTCGCCAGAGCCGCCGCCAACTTCCTCACCGCCTTGGCTGCTGCCGCCTGTGCCGTCTGCATTCTTGGTTGTGAACGAACCAGTATATTCTTTAAGCACGGATTTGCTTGAACTTAACGCCTTGAAAGAATAACCGTATTTTGTGGCAGATGAAAGCCCTGTAACTGTAAATTGGAATGCTGAGATACCTGCCTTTAATTCATAACTCTTTGTGGTAGAGAAATCTATGTTAGCCAGCTGACCTTGCGAGTTGAACGTAAGTGTGCAGAAGGTAGTGCCATTATGGGAAATAGCCAACGTGTAAGAATTAGCAGATTCGTTTTTAGGCATTGAGAATAATGCACTGCTGATTTCCGGCACAATTTCAACATCATCTTTCTGCAACTCCGTTTCGTTGGTTTGAATACACTCAATGTTTGCAAACTGCCCAAATATGTTATCTGCCTTGTAGTAACGCAGATATTCACAGGGAACATACAAGTAGCCATTGTAGTTGGCAAACGCATTTTCATTGGCAAGTGGAACATCTTCGGCATAGCATGTAATATCTATCAGACGGCTACAGCCCGCAAATGCGTTATCGCCTATGGAATTGCAGTTGGCTCCTATGGTTAATTCCTTGAGTTTTGTGCAATTTTCGAAAGCATTGGGACTAACCGTGCTATTAGCGATTGTTACAGAAGTTAGCCCCGAACAATCTTTAAAAGCACGGTCACCTATAGAAGTGACACTTTCTGGAATCGTTATAGATGTAAGACCCGTACAACCATAAAAAGCCCCCTCCCCTATATAAGTGACGCTTTTCGGTATAATTATAGATGTAAGACTTGTACAACCGTAAAAAGCCCAACTACCTATACGAGAGATACTTTCTGGTATTGTTATTGAAGTTGCACACATTCCGAAACCATCATGAGAAGAAATGTAAACAACTGAAAAAGTGTTTCCTGCTGTTACACTATCAGGGATAACAATATTTTCAAAAGATTGGTATTGAGAATAAACACCTACACTTTCACCATCATCAACGTAATATATTAAACCATCTTTTTTAAAATAAATAGCACCATTAGACCCATATATATATTTTTTGTTTTTGGGCATTGTTACAGATGTAAGATTATCCAGATATAATGGAAATTTTGATGCCTGTTCACCAATGGTTAAATCAGTAATTTGAGATGTATGCAAATCATGAGAGTTATATATATTATAACTACAATTTTTTGCATTCCATATTAAGGATGTGAAATTCTTCATTTGTGAAAATGGCATTCCTGAAATAGTTGTTACATTTTCTCCAATTGTTAAACTTGTAATTTGAGCCGCAATAGAACCGAAAGGAGACACAGATACTTTCGTATTATCAGTATAATCTATTGCATTCCATATTAAAGAAGTCACACCCGTACAATCATAAAATGCTTCCACACCAATAGAATTGATATTTTCGGGAATCGTTATAGAAGTAAGACCTGTACAACCATAAAAAGCATAATCGCCTATAGAAGTGACGCTGTTAGGTATCGTTACAGAAGTAAGACCTGTACAACCATAAAAAGCATAATCGCCTATAGAAGTGACGCTGTTAGGTATCGTTACAGAAGTAAGACCTGTACAACCATAAAAAGC
>JAFZTG010000133.1 GCA_017618935.1 Bacteroidales bacterium
CTGCTGAACAAGTTACTGCCGAATTGAAAAAACAAGGAAAATCTGACGAAGACATCGCAATGTTGCTTCCATTTATGGTGTTCAAAGGCAACATCCCTACAAACTCAATCTTGTTCAAGAAACTGACTCCGAGAACGTTGGGTTCGTTAATCGCAATGTACGAACACAAGATTTTCACCCAAGGAATCATCTGGAACATTTTCAGTTTCGACCAATGGGGCGTACAACTTGGAAAACAGTTGGCTAACGTGATTCTTCCTGAATTGAAGAACAACGACGCAGTTTCAAGCCACGATTCTTCAACTAACGGATTAATTAACAAATACAAAGAAATGAGATAATATCTCTTTTCTCAATGTTTATTTTGTAGAGACGTGCCATGGCGCGTCTCTACTTTTTATGGATACGATGAAATTTCTGTTCGTCATTTTCATTTTTCTGCTGATTCTGTTCTCACCCGATTTCTACATATACGAAACGGTGGTGAAACCCATGGTTATGGGAGGGTTTCAGTGGTTGTACTGGGTTCCGCAGATTGCAGTTTTGCTGTTGATGGTGGCGTTTGCGTTTGAGGCAGACCAAACTGCAAAATTCCGTCATATTGGTTTTGCAGGATTTGCGTTGCTCTGTCTGCAATTACCCAAAATTGCCTACACGTTGGTTGCACTTGTCGGCCGACTTGCCGCCTTGGTACATATTCCAACAGCACCGTTTACCGTTATTGGTGCCGGTTTGGCGGGAATCATTCTTGTGACGTTGCTGTATGGTTGTTTTGTGGAATTGTACCAGTACGACGTGCGAAAGGTTGAAATCGCATCTCCGAACTTGCCACAAGCATTCGATGGTTACAAAATCGTGCATATATCCGACATTCATAGTGGTTCGTGGAATCCGAACGGCAAGCAAATGAAACGAATGGTTGAACTTGTTAATTCACAAAATGCCGATGTGGTTTGTTTCACAGGCGATTTGGTGACGAACAACCATAGCGAGATTGATCCATTTTTTGATTTGTTGCAACAAATTCGTGCAACCGACGGCGTGTTTTCAGTGCTTGGGAACCACGATTATTCTTTTCTGATGAGTTCTCGCGACACGTTGCAACGACTGATTGAGAAAGAGCAAAATCTTGGCTGGCGGTTGCTGTTAAACGAAAATGAGAAAATCACTCGTGGCAACGACAGCATTGCCATCATCGGCGTTGAAAATGTTGGTCGTCCGCCATTTCCCCACGTGGGAGATTTACCAAAGGCAAGTCTGGGTACCGAAGGAATGTTCCGCATCCTACTTTCACACGACCCGACACATTGGCGTGAAGAAGTGATTCCCAAAACCGACATTCCGTTGACGCTTTCGGGACACACGCACGCAGGGCAATTGGATTTGCCGTTTCTCTCGCTTTCTCGCTCAATGTATCCCGAATATCGGGGATTGTACACCGAGGGCGAACAATCGCTCTATGTGAACGCTGGACTGGGCTTCACGTTCTTTCCGATTCGCATTGCCGCACGACCGGAAATTACGGTTATCACGCTGAAAACAAAATAAATAGGTATTGTTGCCAACACCTATTTTTTTGTTTTTTCATCAATATAATTGACAACCCCGCCTACCGTTTGAAACGGTTGCATGGTATCGAAACGAAAATCAAACTCTTTTTCGATTGCCAACGCCAAAAGTAACATTGATAACGACGTAATGCCCAAATCTTGTTGCAATTGCGTGTCCATCGTTATTTTTGATGTGTCAACATTGGGTATGACAGTTTCAAATATCGTTTTCAGTTTATCTATTATCATTTTGTATCTATTTGAAATGTAACGTATTATGAATTTTTACGGTCAACTTTGAGCGCACCTGTACGTTTGAAGTCTTCGGTACGGACTTTCATGTTGATGATTCGTGCATACGGTGGCAGTTGTGTGTTTATTTCATTTACCAACGCCTGCAATTTTTGTTGAATTGTAGCCGCGTCGTCGCCTTGGAACGATTCCATTCGAGGCAGGATTTCAATACCGACAACTTCCTCGCCGTTTACTATAACTGGTTTCACCAAACAGTCACGCACCAACGGATTCTGATAAAATTTTTCCTCAATTGACTCAGGCACAATATTTTCGCCATTCTTCAGCAAAATGATATTTTTAATACGACCTTCTATGAAAAGATATCCCTTCTCGTCCTGACGAACAAGGTCGCCAGTCTTTAGCCAACCGTCTTCCAAAGCCTCTTTCGTCGCTTCTGGATCGTTGTAATATCCTTGCATAATGTTGTCGCCTTTCACCCACAATTCTCCATTGACAAACTTGAGTTCCTGGCCTGGATATGGCTGTCCGACAGATGTTGGAAGCGTTTCCACGTCGGCATTTCCAGAAACTAAATTGGCACTTTCGGTCAATCCGTAGCCAAAGAGCAATTTTATGTTCAGTTTCTTGAATTCCTTAATCAATACTGGTGGAACGTTTGCCGCACCCGAGATAACAACCTCCAGAGCGCCACCCAAGAATCCCACGCCGTGTACTTTGACAAGTCCGAGCAAAATTTCGCATAAGCCCGGAACCAGCACCAAACACGTTGGTCTCACCATAGGCAACGTACCGATTCCCGCCTTCATGTCCTCGCAGGCGTACACCAAAGCACCTGTGTAGAAGCACGACAGCAAGCCACGAACAACACCAAAAATGTGTGAGAATGGCAAAAATGCAATATATCTATGTTCTTTCAAAACGCTGGTAGTCATAAAGATACCGTTGAATGCGCCACGCATCATATTTCCGTGAGTAAGCATTACACCTTTAGGAACGCCGGTGGTTCCTCCCGTGAAGAAAATACTTGCCAGAGTATCTTTGGTAACGGCAGCGCTTGGCGTGAACGTGTCGGCAATTTCGTGTGTGGAAAGCATCTTTACCGAAACTTTTTCGCACATCGGCTTAAACTCGTCACGGACGAACATTGCAGCCACGTCGAATTTCTTTAACGAGCCCAACATCTGCATTTCTTGCAAAACGGCTGGAAACATTACCGTTACATATCCGGCTGACGTAATTGCCAAATAAAGTTCCATCGCGTCAATCGAGTTTCTGTCCCAAACTGCTATATGTGAGCCTTTGGGCAGACCTAGTTGTTCGATAAGGGTACGGCGTTTACCTATACGTTCGTAAAATTCGGCGTATGTGTACGTCGTTTTCATATCCGATACGGCCTTACGGTCAGCGTAATCGTTTTTCAATTTTTCCAAAAAATCGGCCAAAGTCGGCATGTACGATAGTTGTGCCAATTCTTCAGCAGGAATCATGTCATAAAAATAATTTCCCATATCCTTAATTTTAAATTTTTACTCTTATATCGTTTTGTTTTCTTTTCGTCTCTCTGGATGTCGTTCCCACAGCAACGCCTGCATTTCCAGCATTTTTGAATGCAGTTTTTCGGTCTGTTCCTGTATGTAATCGGCCGTCATTCCTTGCGTTGGCGGGTCAATACGGAATGTGTCGCTTACCAGCAAACGAAGCCGTCTTCCGAAAATCCAGTGATACGGTCCGTCAATGTAAATCATAACAAGCGGAACTTGTGCCAACGCCGCAATCGTCGTTATTCCCGAATGAAACGGCAGAATCTCGCCATTTTTGCCATGGCGGCCTTCGGGATAGATAGCAATATGTTCGTGCTGATTTTTCAATTTGTCAATCGCCTGATAAATCCAACTGGTATCCAATTGATAGCGGTCGATAGGTATGCAATTCATGTGACGGAAGAAAAACGCCTGCTTGGGGTCGTCAAAGCGGTCTTTTGCAGCCATGTGGCAGATTTTTTCGTGAACAAACGAAGAACCTATCACCATTCCGTCAGCATGCCAAATATGATTACTCACGATTATGCTCGGCTCCTTGAGAATATTGTTTTTTGCCGAAGCAGTCACATATTCAACTTTTGGTCTGAAAAATAGGTGTGCTAAACAAAATATCGTCCATCGCAATACTGTATCAAATATCTTGCTTAAAAATTTCTTCATCTTTTTAGAATTCTTCTTTTTTACAAAAGTACGAATTTAAAGTTGTAGAAATCCCATTTTCCAATGTTTATAGCCGAAATGAACAAATTTAGCCCTGAATTGAAAAAAGCACGTCATTTTACACAAAGCGAAACTCTTACTTTCTCAAAAATTGCCTACATTTGAAAAAAATAAATTTCACAATGACGCTTTTTATATTGTCAATCATACTCATTTATGCATATATTCTGCTCATATTGTTTGCGTTACGTGGATGGTTGCGAAAAGACAAGTCAGAAAAAACCGAACATTCATTTCCGTTTTGTTCCGTTGTCATTGCCGCCCGAAACGAGTCGCACAATATAGAAAACACCCTATCCTCTCTCCTCTCGCAGCACTACCCTGCCGAATGCTTTGAAATCCTTGTGATTGACGACCATTCGACCGACAACACGTTAGAGTTATTGAAACAAAAAGAGCAACAGTACGAAAATGTGCGCGTTTTTTCTGCTCCCGACGACTGCATTGGAAAAAAGCAGTCGCTTCGTCACGTGCTCCAATTTGCAAAAGGCGACCTGATTTTGTTTACCGATGCCGACTGCAACGTGAATGAAAACTGGATTGAAAGTTACGTGGCGTTTGCCAACGACCATAAAGGAAATCTCTATTTCGGAAATGTGATTCCGCAAATTGACAGCACATCATCGTGGATTGAAAAATGCGTTGCATTAGATTTCATCGGCATTCTCGGCGTACAAAACGGATTGGCAAACAGCCGTCACGCATTCAGTTGCAACGGTGCAAATCTGTGCATAACAAAATCTTTTTATAAAAACGCCTACGAGACCAACGAATCCTATGCTTCGGGCGACGACGTGTTCTTACTCCATACGGCAAAGCGAATCGACAAAGACTCCGTTTTTTTCATTCCCGACTCCAACGCTGCAATAAAAACATCGGTTCCCTCCACGCTCAAAGATTTTTTCAAACAACGCATCCGTTGGGCGTCGAAAGCAGGCGGCTATAAGGATTTCACTGCAATTCTCGTCGCCTTAATTGTATATACATATTGTATGGCAATGACAATTTGTGCCGTAGGCGCATGTTTGGGCTACATACAATTATTCATTGTTTTTTCATTATTATTTGTCTCAAAACTGTGTATCGACCTGATTCTCTTCATAGTAACAGCCAAACGTTTTGAATCACAAAAATACTTATGGTTGGCACTTCCGTTTGAATGCGTGTATTTTCTATACATTACAATAGTTCCCATTTTTTCATCATTAAAAACAACAAAATGGAAAGAAAGAGAACTCAAAAAATAATTATTTCTATTTTTGTAAAAAAATAAAGGCAATGGCATTAAACTACATTTGGATAGCATTTTTTCTCATTGGTTTTGTAGTAGCCCTTATTCGCCTTATTTTCTTTGGCGACACCGAAATTTTCTCCCAAGTGATGCAAGGAGCGTTTTCCGACGCGAAGAACGGCTTTGAGATTTCTCTCGGACTTACGGGCGTACTGTCGCTTTGGCTCGGATTTATGAAGATTGGCGAGCAAGGCGGTGTCATCAACGTGATGGCAAAAATCATTGCTCCGTTTTTTAGAAAGATTTTTCCTGAAATTCCCAAAGACCATCCCGTATATGGCACAATTATGCTGAACATTGCCGCCAATATGTTAGGGCTCGACAATGCCGCTACCCCAATGGGTTTGAAGGCAATGAACGAGATGCAGGAATTCAACAAGGAGAAAGACACAGCCTCGAACGCACAAATCATGTTTTTGGTGCTGAACACCTCGGGACTGACGCTCATTCCCACAACCATAATGGTGTATAGAGCCCAAGCCGGTGCCGCCGACCCGACGGACATTTTTCTACCCATATTATTTGCCACGTTCTTTTCTACGTTGATAGGATTTCTCGCCGTTGCCATCATACAGAAAATCAATCTTTTGAATAAGACGATTTTGTTGTATCTGGGAAGCATTACGGCAATCATAGTAGGTTTACTGTTCTATCTCAAATCACTTTCGCCCGAAACATTGGGTGTAGTTTCGAGCGTTTTGAGCAACCTCATATTGTTTGGCATCATCATCGCATTCATTGTTGCCGGTCTCATCAAGAAAGTCAACGTGTTTGAGGCATTTATCGAAGGTGCGAAAGACGGTTTTGGCGTAGCCATAAAAATTATACCTAACCTTATCGCCATCTTGGTCGGCATAGGAATTTTCAAGACGGTTGGCGGCCTTGACCTTATTTGTAGCGGACTTGCGTGGTGTTTCGACAGTATGGGAATCAACACGGATTTTGTGCCAGCCTTGCCAACGGCAATAATGAAGCCACTCAGCGGTTCGGGAGCACGAGGCATGATGATTAATGCAATGAACACTTACGGAGCAGACTCCTTTGCAGGAAAACTCGCCTGTATATTTCAAGGTTCCACCGACACGACATTCTATGTGATTGCCGTATATTTTGGTTCCGTGGGCATTAGAAAGACCCGCCATGCCGTTGGTTGTGGTTTGATAGCCGATTTTGCAGGAATCATTGCTGCCATTCTGATTGCATATATGTTTTGATAAAAGAAGGGGCAAATAGCCTTTATTATTATAACAAACTGAATATTAGGCACATACACAAATATTTTTTCACATTTCACTCGAAAAAAAGACAGTGGAAAAACAAATAGTTTTTACTTTTTTATAAAAAAAATTACTTTTTGTATTGAATTTATTAAAAATTCTTTATTTTTATCGTGCAAAATTTTAATAAGCGGATATGACTACACAAAAGACATCATCAAAGAACCGAAGTTATGAGCTAAAAAAGCTCAAAGCGGAATGCGTAGCTGAAGAGAACAAAAGATACAATACCTCGCAAAAATTCCGTAAGAATGGTATTTCTGCAGTTGAAGAGGGAAATAAAGGTTTAAAAGCTACGAAATGTGAAGTCTTTCTTTATATAGTAAGTAAAGATGCTACTCAAGCCAATAGCTTGCAAGAACAATTCAAAACCATCAAGGGATATAGAAAAACAAAAGCATTCGCTAGTGTTGCTGAAGTTAGCGATTACGTAACAAAATCAAAATACAACAACAACACTATTATTATTTTAACATATGTAACTCCCGAAGACGAAAATTCTGCTGAAATTCAAAGCGAAATTGAAGCAATGAAAGCGTTAAAGGCAGTAGATCCAAGTATGGATATGATGGTTTTAACAGGAACTACTCTTGATTCCGGTTCTGTTGATTTCAACTCAATCTACAAAAGTAACGAGTCATTTGCGCAGATTTTGAAAAATGTTACATGGGCTGTTCGCGAACAAGACCGTATTCGTCGACAAGTTGAGGCAAAACAATTTATTAGAGTAGCAATCATTTCATTCTTCTCTTTCTTTGTTTTGTTGTTTGCTGTGGATTTCATCACAGGTCTTATGGATGACAATCCAAATCCATCAGGAATATTCGGTATCCTACCAATTCCTCACGATTGATAGATACACATTTCATAATAAAGAAGGTTGTTCATTAGAACAACCTTTTTTTTGCCCCAAAACAAAAGAGGTCACCTCACGGTAACCTCTTCTTTTTTTAGTTTATACAATATTGTTTCAATTAACACTAAAACCAGCTTGAGCCATCAAAGCAATGGGTGCAAAGTTTTTCCTTCGGCAAGCCTATTGCATTGACCAAATCCTGTATCGTGTTGAATTTCAATGAAGTCAAACCGAAACGGTCACGAATCTCGTCAACCATTTTCTTGTGTTTTTCCGACGTATCGTCAACATATTCAGCCAAATTTTTGTCGTGTTGTCCCTCATATTTCTCAATCAACGAGCGAGTGATAAGTTCCGTGTCTTTCTTCGATGCCGAGAAATTCAAGAAACGACAGGAGAACACCAACGGAGGACAGGCAATTCTCATGTGAATTTCCTTCGCACCGCAACCATACATTTCCGTAACATTACCACGCAATTGCGTTCCTCGCACAATGGAGTCATCACAGAATACAACCTTCTGTCCGTCAAGCATTTGACGATTAGGAATCAATTTCATCTTTGCCACAAGGTTACGTGTTTCCTGATTTGCAGGCATGAAACTACGAGGCCATGTGGGAGTATATTTCACAATACCTCGTTTATACGGTATTCCCTTTTCTATGGCGTATCCTATGGCGTGTCCAATTCCAGAATCAGGGATACCACAAACAAAATCAGCCTGCGTCGGATCACTCTTTGCGACAGCTTGTCCTAATGAGCATCGAACTTTGTCAACATTGATTCCTTCGTAATCCGATGACGGGAAGCCAAAATAAACCCACATAAACGAGCAAACCTGCATTTTGTCGTTTGGTTTACGAAGCACCTCGTAGCCGTCGGCTGTCATCTTAATGATTTCACCCGGGCCGACAAACTTATCTATTCTATATCCAAGGTTATGAAATGCCGTAGGCTCGCTCGAAACAGCGTATGCACCTTCTTTTTTCGCTAATGTCACAGGCGTTCTTCCCAACTTGTCGCGAGCAACGATGATGCTATCTTCGGTCAAAATCAACAAAGAGCAGGAACCTTTCACCTTTTCATACACATTTTCAATTCCCGACACAAAATTGTCTTTCTCGCAAATAAGCATTGCCACTACTTCGGTAGGATTCGTGTCGCCTGAACTCAGTTCTGCAAAATGCAGATTTTTCGACAACAATTCGGCCTCAAGTTCCTTCATATTGTCCAATCGGGCAACGGTAACAATAGCAAAACGACCAAGGTGAGAGTTGATGGCAATTGGTTGAGCGTCGGTATCGCTGATGACGCCAATTCCTATCTCTCCATTCAGTTTTGGCAAATTATCTTCGAACTTTGTGCGGAAATACGAATTTTCGATATTGTGGATTGTCCTTCGAAATCCGTTTTCCTTGCTAAATGTTGCCAAACCAGCACGTTTTGTACCTAAATGTGAATTGTAGTCAGTTCCGTAAAACAAATCTGTTATACAGTTTTCCTTTGAGATAGTACCAAAAAAGCCACCCATAAATTTGTATTTTTTACGCAACGAATTTAGAATATTTCATTGTTTCGTTGCTCTCGGTCTTATGAAAAATTATTAACAATTATAAAAAAAAATATCGGAATAGATTTCCGATATTCTTTAGCAAAATATATGAGATTTCCCTGAAACAAAAGAGACCTACTCCTTACTAAACAACCCTTCGATTTCTTTTTCATATTCTTTTTGAACGACCTTTCGTTTCACCTTCAATGTAGGTGACAATTTACCGTTTTGTGTCGTCCACTCTTCAGGAATAAGAACAAAACGCTTGATTTGCTCATAATCGGCAAAATGAGCATTGTATTTCGTGATTTCTTTTCGGAAACGTTTCAGCACTTCGGGTTCTTTCACCACCTGTTCCTTCGACGTGAAAGGAACTTTATGTGACTTGCACCACGTTTCCAAACACATAAAATCGGGAACGATAAGGGCTGCGGTGAATTGTCGATTTTCGCCAACAACAACTATGCTACCGACGAATGGTGACGTAACCACCTTGTTTTCAATATGTTCAGGATTGACATACTTACCAAACGATGTCTTAAACAACGATTTGATTCGACCTGTGATGACAACAAGACCTTTTTCGGTGATTCGCGCCGTGTCGCCCGTATGAAACCAGCCATCCTTGTCAATCACTTCTGCCGTCATTTCGGGTGCTTTGTAATAACCGAGCATGACGTTATGACCACGGCATAGCAACTCATTGGTCGCAGGGTCGATTCTCACCTCAACGCCCGGAAGGGGAAGTCCCACCGTACCTGGCTCGTGTGTAAACGGTTCTTCGCGAGCAACGGAAATAACGGGCGATGTTTCGGACAGTCCGTATCCTTCGAACACATAAAAACCGATTGCTTGGAAAAACGAAGCCAATTGTGCCTGCAATGCCGAGCCACCCGACACAACCTGAATAGGCCCTTGAATTCCTAAAGCGTCACGCCACTTGTTATAAATAAGTTTGTTGGCGATAGCCCACTTAATATTGTAGCACCACGAACGTTTTTCAGGATCAAGATTGTATTTCTTGGCAACGGCGACAGCCCAATAATAAATCTTTTGTGTTAGGAACGACTGTTTTTTGCCCGCACTGTACAATTTCTCGTACATTTTTTCCAACAGACGAGGCACGCAGCACATCACATTCGGGTGAATTTCCTTCAAGTTATCGCCTATGCACGCCAAGTCGGAGTAATAAATGGAAACTTGACGAAACTGATAGGTGTACATCAACATTCTTTCGTATGCGTGACAAAGCGGCAAGAAACTCAACGCCTTCTCGCATGTCGGCAAAAAGAGCTCCTGAACATTTTTCACATTCAACATAATGTTATCATGCGACAACATCACACCCTTGGGATTTCCCGTCGTTCCAGATGTATAAATGATTGTAGCCAAATCCGACGATTTTACGTTCGCCTTCAACTCAGCCACTTTCTCGGGCTGCGGATTTTCCTTACCCAAGGTAACCAACTGTTCAAAATAACGATATTGGCATTTCTGGTCAACAAACGTAAATAGTTCCTTTAAATGCTCTAATTCAGGAAGAATCGGCTCTATTTTGGAACGCAGACTTTTGCCCTCGACGAACAAAATCTTCATTTCCGCATGATTCAGTATATAGCGATATTCCTCCTGACTAATCGTTGGATAAATCGGTACGGGAATCGCACCAATCTGCATAGCACCCATATCCAAGAAATTCCATTCCGGACGGTTTCCGCTCACAATACCGATTTTGTCGCCTGGCTGAATGCCCAAGGCCAACAAACCATAACTTACATTGTTCACATAGTCAACATAATCCTGTATGCTATATGTGACCCATTTCCCTTCTACTTTATGCGCCAATGCGACTTTCTGCTCTGGCTTTTGTTCTTTATAATTATCAAGTATATCAAATAATCTCGTTACTTCCATTGTATTCTTTTTTTATCGGGTGCAATCTTATGCAAATTCGGTGAACCCAAGTGTATTCATAGACAAATGCACGATTATTACCCACGAATTACTTTTTTCGCGGGCAAACATAGACAAAAAATCTTTTAAAAAAATGAATTAGCAAAAAAACTATGTTCAAGTTACCAACCTATGTACGGAAAATCGCCATAAAACACGGTTTTTTCCTTGTCTTGCTTGGAATACCCCATTTCCTTTCCGTCGCAATTATAATAGATACGTTTTTTTGAACGGCTGTCAAATATATAATAGCCAAGACAATTGTCGTCCTTATCGTAGCGGAACGTCTTCTTACCCTTTACTTTCGTGTAATTCACCACATTGTCGAATATGCCATAATTGATAAGACCGTGAGTTTTGTTGTCTTTTTTTGCATATCCGATTTCCTTTTTCTTACAATCGTAATGCACGTTAACCTTACGTTTCTGGTCATATTTATCGAATCCCTGACAATTTCCGTCCTTATCGTAATACATAGTCTTCTTCCCTACCACTTGCATATAGCCCGTCATTTCCTGACAGACAGCACACACGTTCAGTCCGAGAAAGATGCATACCAATAAAATATAGCTTTTCATAACTTTTGTATTTTCAAAAGAAAATTATTTCCTTCTCCCCTTTCTATTTCCCCTATCACGGTCGAAACGGCGTTCTCCGCCTCGTCTGCTTTTGCCAAACTCCCGACCACCGCCACGACGTGAATTTCTAAAATCATCGTTTTTCTTTGACGACACGGTATATTCGGGTACTTTAGGTGCTTGTGCCACTTGTACAGAAACGGGCATTCCCTCGTATTTGGCATTTTCCAAACTTCTCAAAATCTTGTCGGTATATTTTGACTCAACCTCAAAGAACGAGAATGAACGCATAATGTCAATCGCACCATAATGAATGTCACGGTCATTTGCGTGTTCATTCAGCAATTTCAGCAACTTGCCCTGGTCTAACTGTTCTTTTTTACCAATGTTCATAAAGAAGCGCGTGTAGCTTCTTCCTTCAGAATCGCCACGACCACCACCTCTCCGTTCATCTCTGTCACGACGGTCGGCACGTTTCTCGTCACGTGAACCACGGCGGTCGTCTCTTGCTCTGCCACGCTCGCCATCTCTGCGTCGGCGCTCCTTACGTTCACGATTGCGTTCCTCTGAATCTTTTCGACGTTCAATCTCTTTTTCTACATCAAGATTGATATCGGGTGCATTTTCATAATATTCCAAAATGCGATTCACCTCAAACGAGGCGAACTTCTTAAGAATCTCGTCCGACGACATTCCATCGAACTTATGTCGTACCGGCGCAAGCAACGTATTGATTTTCTCTTCGTTAACCTCAACTGCCAACACTTTTGAAATCAAATCTTGCAATTGTACGCCACAAATTTCCTGACCTTCCGGAACTCTTTTGATTTCAATCGGTTTCTTGATGATTTGCTCAATACGTTTCAATTTGCCTTTTTCACGCAAATTTGCAATCAGAATCGAGATACCTTCCTTACCAGCTCGCCCTGTTCTTCCGCTTCGGTGCGTATACGTCTCAAGGTCGTCGGGAATGGAATAATTGATGACGTGTGTAAGGTCGTGAACGTCCAATCCACGTGCTGCCACATCGGTTGCCACCAACATATTAAGGTTCTTGTTGCGGAATTTCTTCATCACATAATCTCGCTGTGCCTGCGACAAATCGCCGTGCAATGCGTCGGCATTGTAGCCGTCGCTCATCAGTTTGTCTGCCACATCCTTAGTTTCCTCACGAGTACGACAAAAAACAATACCATAAATATCGGGATAAAAATCGGCTATACGTTTTAATGCGATATAGCGATTCTTGGAACTCACAATATATGCCTGATGCGACACGGTAACCGCACCCGAATTCTTCTTACCGATAGTGATTTCGTGAGGATTGCTCATATAATTAGAGGCAATTCTCCGAACCTCGTTAGGCATTGTTGCCGAAAACAGCAATGTACGTTTTTCCGTAGGCGTTTGTTCCAATATGGCATCCAAATCCTCTTGGAAGCCCATATCGAGCATTTCGTCGGCTTCGTCAAGTACCAAATTCTTCACGTGCGACAAATCAATCTTCTTTCGATTGATTATATCGACCAAACGTCCTGGAGTAGCAACAACAATATGCACTCCCGCCTGAATCTTCTTCATCTGACGGACAATGTCGGCACCACCGTACACAGCGACCGTTTGCAACGGAAGATATTTTCCGAAATTCATCAAATCGCGTTCAATTTGCAGACACAACTCACGTGTAGGACAAATCACCAATGCCTGAGGAAACGAATCCTCAAATTTCAACTGTGAAATAATTGGCAAGCCAAACGCCGCGGTTTTTCCCGTACCCGTTTGAGCCAAGCCAATAAAATCACTGTTAGGTTCTTGCAACAAGAAAGGTATTGCCTGTTCTTGAATTTCCGTGGGTTTCTCAAAACCCATCTCTTTTATGGCTTGCAATATCTCGTTTGAAAGCAAACCACCTTCTTCGTATAACTCCATACTTTATATTTAGCGAACAGAAACGTCTGTTCTTTACGGAAAGGAATTACACGAAACGCATATCAACAACAGCCAATGTAATACCTTTCAAATAAACTATTATTCTTTGTCCTCTTTGGTTTCTTTGACCACTTTGCCATCTTTGCTTTGTTCCATTTTTTTCTTCATGGCTTCCCGGGTCTTTACCTCTATCTCATCGCGAAGCTCGTCATTGTCACGCAACAATGCCTTTACCGCATCACGGCCTTGTGCTAATCTTGTTTCGCCATAACTAAACCAAGAGCCGCTTTTCTTTATTACATCACATTCCACACCCATATCAATGATTTCGCCAACTTTTGAGACGCCTTCACCAAACATAATATCGAATTCCGTGCTACGGAATGGAGGTGCGACCTTGTTTTTTACGACCTTGACTCTGGTTCTATTACCAATCACATTTTCGCCGTCCTTAAGTTGACCAATTCTACGAACGTCCAAACGAACCGATGCATAGAATTTCAAGGCATTACCACCAGTTGTTGTTTCTGGGTTGCCGAACATAACGCCCAATTTGTCACGCAATTGGTTGATAAAAATGACCGTCGTGCTTGTTTTGTCAATAACACTCGTAAGTTTTCTCAATGCTTGAGACATCAAACGTGCATGCAAACCCATTTTTGAGTCACCCATATCGCCTTCTATTTCAGCTTTCGGCGTTAAAGCGGCAACAGAGTCGATGACAATAATGTCAATTGCTCCAGAACGAATCAGTTGGTCGGCAATTTCCAACGCTTGTTCACCATTGTCAGGTTGTGAAATGTACAGATTGTCAACATCTACGCCAAGATTTTCAGCATAGAAACGGTCAAATGCGTGTTCTGCGTCAATAAAAGCTGCAATACCGCCTTTTTTCTGGGCCTCGGCAATTGCGTGAATTGCCAACGTTGTCTTACCCGAAGATTCTGGACCATAAATTTCAATGATACGTCCACGTGGGTAACCACCGATTCCCAAAGCGATATCCAAGCCCAACGAACCAGATGGAATACTTGGAAGGTTTTCAACTGCGTGGTCGCCAAGTTTCATTATGGCACCTTTTCCGAATGATTTGTCTATTTTGTCAATTGTCAACTGCAAGACCTTCAATTTTGCGGCCTTTTCGTCTTTTGTATTTTGTGCTTCTGCCATGATATTTATTATGAATTAATTACCTTATTTTATTATTTACAAAGATACATAAACAAGTGAATTTCAACACGTACTTATTTATAATGAACTAACATATTTTCAACTATTTATAAAAATGTCTTTCTGTACGAGTTTGAAAAACACACTCCGTTATAATATTTATTTTCCTTGTACTGGCATGTCTTGCCATCATACTGAAAATCAGTATATTCCAACGACAATTTTCCGTCAACATAATATTGGAACGATGTCATTCTCCCTTGTTCATCATATTCATACTTAGTTTTCTCCAATTCTGTCGTGCCATCGGTGGCAAACTTTGTCTCTTCTAAAACAACTGTCTGTTTTTCATCTGCATACACCGTTTTACTTATATATGAATCCGATTCCTCCGCATAATCTTGATACAAAAACGTACATTCATTTTTTGAATATTGAAAATTCTTTTCTTCAGCAACCAAGGTATTATCTTCATAAAATTTTGCACCAAGTAATTGATTTCCATCATATTCACTACGAACGACAAGCCAGTCTACTCCATTAATTTTAGTGATCACCGTAAGTGGATACAATAATGACGCATCTTTATATGTGGTTTCAGCCGTAGTAGTTGATTTATACGTACCAAGAAACTGCGTTGTTGCCGTAACAACTAAATCTTTGTAACTATACGTAGTTTCACTGTTCAATTCCCCACTTGCATCGTACTGCTTGTACGACACGATTTTTCCATCCGAGTCATACTCTTTTACTTGACGAACGGAATCTTCGCCATTTTTTGCAAGAAGCACGTTTGTCGTCCACTTTTCGTTGTCCCAACGATTTTCAACTTGATTTTCCTGATTGTTTTGCGGCTCTGTCTTTTCTTTTTCGCAAGAACACATCAATACCATTGCAGACACAAACGCTGCAACACTCACTAAGATTTTTTTCATATTATAACATTATTAATTGGTTAATACTCTTTTTTCCGAGGGCAAAGATACTATTAATTTTGAATAAACACATTCTTATAACAAATTTTACTGGAATCTGGTTTCAATATGAAACAATCATCTATAGGCTGCCACATTGGCAGCCCTATGTGTTTATAGCGGAGAATATAACTAATAATCGGAAATAGGTCATGGTTTTGTTATTTGATTGGTATCGCCAATTTGTCGTATCTCCATAATCTATTCTTAAAGTGTGCAAAGTACGTGGAATAAGACTATTATAGTAATGCAAATCATAATGTACGTACATAGAATCCCCGAGCAAATTTTATCTGTCATCCGTTCATTATAAAACGTCGTATCACGCTGCCATTCGCCTGCAAGTTCAGTTCCAAGCAACACGCTGTCGCCTGACGAGGTGTCGTTTTGTACGGTTTGTGCCGTTCCCACAAACGAGAGGAGCAGAAGAAGAAAGGGTACTATGGAACGTAAAAGTTTCAAAATCAAATTAATCTTCGTTGTGGGGAATATAATCGTTACTAATTAAATGAGAACGAAATGTTATCATAATCTCGTCAAATACAGGTTCTATTACGAATTTACCAGTCTTGTCGATTACGCCCAATTTGCCATTAAGACTGACAATACAATAATTATCATGATAAAAAGCTGCTTCCTCATCAAATTGAGGTTCAATAACAAGATTACCGGTTTCGTCAATAAAACCCCATTTCCTGTCAACTCTTACTGCTGCCAAACCATTATGAAAACTCATTACTTTGTCAAACCGAGGTTCAATGACGAAATTTCCTGTTTTGTCAATAAACCCCCATTTCCCATCAATCATTGCAGCTGCGAAACCATTCGAAAAATCCAAGACATAGTCAAACCGAGGTTCAATGACAAAATTCCATGTTGTGTCAATATACCCCCATTTGCCGCCACTAATGTCACGTCTTTCTATTTCTACTACCGCCAGACCTTCGAAAAAATGTCTTGCATGAAGAAATTGTGGTTTAATCATTTCCCTTCCATATTGATTGAGATAACCATACCGACCATTGTCGTCCATAACTATAAAATATCCCCCATCATTCGTCCACAATATATTTTCGTATTCGTCTGGTTCAACTACAAATGTCCCTGTTTTATCTATTATTCCCTCCGCTGCATCGCCATACTTATGATAACGACTTGTATCAATGATTACTGACACAACTCCCACATCATATTTTGAAAAATTTTCAGCATCGAAAAATAATGGTTCTACAATATATTTGCCCGTTGTGTCTATGTATCCCCATGCGCCATTTAATTGTACACATGCAACACCCCCTTGGGAAAAATCACCTATATAGTCAAATTGTGGTTCCACAACTATTTTTCCTGTCCTGTCAATAACTCCTACTTTAGACGACCAAAAATTCCCAATTTCTATTCTGGCAAAACCATTTGAAAAATCCCTTATAATGTCCCATTGTGGTTCTACAATAAATTTACCAGTTGTGTCAATTATACCATACTTTTTGTTTATTTCAACAATAGCAAGACCATTTTCACATTTTACAGCTCTTTGCCTACTACATATTTTGATTTTACCAGTTGAATCAATAGAGAGGTTTTCATGTATTAGGTCTCTGGATTCATATACAGACTGTGGTTTTGTAAGATATGTTTTGTTGACAGGGTCTATAATACCCCATTTATATAACGTGAAAACCTCTGTAATACCCACTTTATGGTCTTCTATTCCAACCAAAAAAATCACGCTGTCGCCTGACGAGGTGTCGTTTTGTACGGTTTGTGCCGTTCCCGCATACGAGAGGAGCAGAAGAAGAAAGGGTACTATGGAACGAAGAAGAAACATTTTGTTCTAATCACAATAACATTCAATACCATCACCTGTACTATCATACCAGACGATTTTATCTTTGAGAGGAATAAACGTAGCGTCAAAAAACAAATATTCGTTGTTGCAGCGAGGAAAATTGACTACCTCGCGATAGCCACTTTCACAACATCGGAGATAATATCCTGTTTCGTAGTACAATATCTCGGAGATTGTCTTTTTGGAGTTGATTTCCCAATGAGTATCAAGACGGATGTTATTGTAACAACATTCACTAGCAAAACAAGGGCTGAAAGATTGTGAAGAAGAATATTCGGTCTTTTTTCTTATTTGTTGCAAACTGTCATATTCGTATGTCAGTTTACGTATAAGATAATCTGTTTTTTTTGCGACACATGCAAATTTATTGGTATAGAATCGTTCTTCTATAATTGCCCCCGAGGAATCATAGACATACTCTTCTTTTAATGTTTGTATTTTGTATCTGTCTTTATAGGAATATTCTTTATTTCCGTCACGACACCTTTTGAACTCGCCAAAAAAACTATCGGGTATGACATAAACTTTCAACAGATTTCCTTCTGGCGAGTAAATCCTCCGTTCGTTTAATAAATATCGGTGTTCCTCTGCATTCCATAGATAGAATTGCTTTTCTTCAATAGTTCCGTCATCGTGGTAATAGTATTTTGTGTTGCCGTACGTTGATTTTGTCATAGATAACCTACCATCGTCATGGTAATAGTATTTTGTTTTGTCGTACGTTGATTTTGTCATAGATAATCTACCATCGTCGTAATAGTATTTTATTCTTGTTCCTTTTTTCCAATCATTGTTCTTTAAACGATACGATTGTTTTTTCGTCAATAACGTGTCGTTTTTATAATAATATACCGTTTTTCGCTTGTTTTCATATATCTCGGATATCAATCCATTAGGATTATACACTATAGAGTCATAGACATCTTTAGATTCTTTTTTACTGAGAAAAATGTCTGTTTTCCTTTTTATGTTGCCACGATATGCCTTGAAATTTCTTTGTGGATAAGTAGACCAGCCTTTATTACTTGAATCTGGATAAATCGTATCTATTCGTTTTTCTCCAATGGACTGGTTGTCTTTGTAGGTGTATGCTACAGACAACCAATAACCGTCTTGTACAATACCATAAGGACTGGACTGTTGCTGTTTCTTAAAAAAACTTATGGAATCAATCCTATGTAATTCATCACGAAATATGGTGCAGTGTCCTCTGTGTAACCAATTCTCCATTGAATCGAGCACAAAATAATCCAATGTTGTTATCGAATCCCTTTCGTCCAGCCCCACAATCGTACGGCTCCACGGTGTAACGAGACTATCGTACGAAACCACAGGGGCTTGCGCCGCAACTGCCAATGGCAGAAGGAGAGAAAGGAATATGGAAGTGAAGAGTTTCATAATTTTGAATTATTCAAAATAATAAAGGTATTCGGACACACAGGTACAAGATTTCAACTTTTTTTCTAATAAAAAATAATGGTTGTTGTTGTATATAAAACGAGTTCTAAAAGAAAAATGAAGATTGGGAATTTCTATCTTTTCTATATAATATTCGTTACCACAACAATCTACTTTTTTATCCATATCTTCGATGATTATTTTTTTAGGACTGATTAAATGTGAGTCGACAAGGTTCAATGTTTCGTGATAACAACAATTGAGACACCCAATATCACGATAAGATTTAAAAATATGTTTTGATGTATAATTTCTTAAACTATCGAATTCATATGTTACTTGCCGAATAAGAAAATTAGGATTTTTCCTTGTACAAGCATAATCTGTACTGTAGAAACGTTCTTCAATTAGGTTTCCTACGGAATCATATAAATATTCCTCTTTGAGTGGCAACATTTTATATATTTCCAACTGCGATTCTTTACGACCATTATACGTATAGTTCGACTGACTTGGAATGTCAGTTGGTATCGTATATTTTTTTAATAATTTTCCATCTTGGGAATATTCCTTTCGTTCATTTAGGATAAATTGTTCTTCGTCACTATTCCATAAATAATAATCTATTTTAGCTATAATTCCATTATTATGATATTCATACGTTGTTAGGTTAAATCGAGTCTTTTCCATCGTTAAAAGCCCCTCTGAGTAGTAAGACATCTTATCTTTCTTAAAATGTTTATTTTTTTTATAATAGTGAATTTCTTTCCATAAAACTGTGTCGTTTTTGTAGAAAGACATTGTCTTGTTGTTATTGCAATACTTTTCCGCTATTTTCCCAAATTGGTTATATACTATTGAATCGTTTGCTATTTCTAAATCCTGTTGAGTGTTTTGGTTATGCGTTGTAAAATGAATATATAAGAGAGGGTTGTTATAATCGCAAGTTTTGTCACTTGAATCGCAAAAGGTCATAACATGTTCTTCGCCGACGAATGTATGCTCGTCTTTGTATGAATACCATGTGTACAGCCAACATGTGTATTCTTTCAATTCCTCATGATAAGAACTATCCATCCATAAACAAAAATCAATGTGTTTTTTAAACATACTTAATGAATCCATTCTATGCAAAGAATCCCGAAATACGGAGCAATGCCCTTTATGCAGCCAGTTGTCCAACGAATCAAGCACAAAATAATCCAATGTCGTTATCGAATCCCTTTCGTCCAATCCCACAATTGTTCGGCTCCATGGAGTGACAAGACTGTCGTATGAAACGACAGGAACTTGTGACACACATTCAAGGGAAAGCGTGGCAAATAGTAAAAACAAGATAAAATGAATATGTTTCATTAAAAATTGTTTAGAATTCAAAAATAAGATTTTTTCTTTACTTTTTGTCTTCAGCGACAAAACCGCCGTCGACTTCTATTTTTTTTATCTTGACGTTCGTGCGTTTGTATTAAATGCTAACTTTGCCACGTTACAAATAATGCGGATATGCCAAAGGCAAAACGAAAAACGACAACTAAAAAAAAGAAGTCTGGCACAAAGAAAATAAAACGCAAGGTTAAAAGCGTGACAACCTTTGTGTGTGGTGTACTACTCTCGTGTGTAGTCATTTTCTTTGGTTGGAAATTTCTACAAAATACCGACGACGATGACGAAGAAATCATTGTAGGCGAAACGCCCAAGGTCTGCTTACGTGTTGAAGAAAACTATGGGAAAGCAATAGATTCGTGTGCAAAAATCTTCAACCTCAATTCACGATACATAAAATCACTGGCGTGCTTGGAATGTTCGGGCAGAACCGACAGACCAAATCGCTTTGAGCGTCACGTATATAAACGGCTGAAAAACGTGCGTGACGGAAAACTTACCGATTACGAAGGCGTGACTCAAAAGATGTTACACGACGCATCCGACGATGCATTGAAGAATCTTGCCACCTCGTGGGGCCCTTTTCAGATAATGGGCTACAAATGTCTGCACTTAAACATAAACGTCGCCGACTTGCGTGGCAACGACGGTGTTTACTGGGGCGTGAAGTGGATAAATATGGAATATGGTCATTTGCTCAAAAAAGGTCGTTATCGTGACGCATTCCACTATCACAATACGGGACGCGTATATCCGGCAAACGGTAAACCAACCACCTACGACCCCAATTACGTTTCAAACGGATTGGAATACATGAAGTATTTTTAAGAAACGATTTTACACCACCGTCCCTTACGAGATTCCAAATTCATTCTTGGCATTTTGCGCAAGGAAATGCAAACGGTTGTACACGTTCACCTCGCTCGTGTTACCATCAAAGTCAAGGAACAGCAAACTTGTCTTCGGATACAAAGTTTTGATTCGTTTCTCAATTCCTTTTGAAATGATGTGGTTTGCAATACAGCCAAACGGTTGCAAACTGACGATGTTGTTCACGCCCTCTTGCGAGAAACTCACGATTTCGGCAGGAATAAGCCAACCTTCGCCAAACTGGTTCACCAAACTCAACACCTGCTCGGCATTTTTCGCCTCCATATCAATCGTGTGTTTCGGTCGATAGTATTTGAATTTCGAGGCAATCGCCTCAACTTTCTTTTCAAACCTGTCGTAACGAAGACGGAGATAGTCGGCAAACAATTTCGTTCCTAAACTGGTAGTTCTAAGATTATGCTTGGTATTAACCTTTAGGTTTATAAATTCTTGCGTGAAGAAATCCATCAAATCGGGGAAACGTGGTTCTATACCTTGCGAAATAAGCCAGTCGGCAACGTGCATATTTGCATACGGATTGTATTTCAGGTAAATTTCACCCACAATGCCTATCTGTGGTCTCGGACAATTGTCCTTTGCCAAATTGTTATAGTCTTCAACTGCTCGTTTCAGCAGTTTCAGCACGCCTACGTGGTCGTTACGCTTGGTAAGTTCTGCCGCATTTTCAAGATATGACTGTGTCAACTTTTCCGTTCCGCCCTCAACCTTTTCTCTGACGATAGTCGCATAGTGCATACGCGAAAGAACGTCGCTGAACAAAGCCACCGACAAAATCAATTTCACGACTTTTGTCCACGCAAGTTCAAAACCAGGTTGGTCGTTGTCTTGCGTTCCTCCCGTAGCAAGAGAAATAACAGGCACATTATCGATTCCACTATTCAAAATCGCCTTGCGTATAAGTGCTATGTAGTTCGACGCACGACACTGACCTCCCGTCTGCGTCATGATGACTGCCGTTTTATCGAGGTCGTATTTGCCTGATTTCAATGCTTTTATCACATCGCCAATCACAAGTGTGGCTGGGAAACAAATTTCGTTGTTGGAATATGTAAGTCCCACATTCACCGACTCTTTGTCGGAAACGGGCAAAGTTTCCATCTCATAGCCAAGATATTCAAAAATGGCAGGAATAAGTGGCGAAACGAACTTGGTAAAGAACGGTGCAAGAATCTTACGTTTCTTGTCCTCTTCTCTAAACGGCGGGGTCTTTTTAAGCACTCTCGAACCTGCTTCGCCCGAACGTCCGCCGCCCAAACGAATCGTTTCAATGAGCGAACGAAGACGAAGACGCATAGAGCCCGTGCTATTTATTTCATCAACACGAATGAACGTGTACGATTTCTTTGCCTGCTCGAAAAATTCCTTGATTTCGTCGGAAAGGAAACTGTCGGGACCGCAACCGAACGAGTTCATCTGAACAAAATGAATATCGTATTCATCGTTGTTGATTACCCATTGAGCAGCGCGCATAATTCTATTGGGATATGTCCACTGAGCCACATGAAGATAATCTTTCAGTGAAAGTCCCTGAATATTTGTGACGATTTCCTCGGTAACGACGCTTGCACCAAGTTCGGCAAGAATTTGCGACGTTTTTTGGTGTACAAGATGATCGGTGTGATATGGCCGAGCCGCCAACATAATAATAGGACGATTCTCCTGTTTTGCACGTTCCAATATACGGAACCCTTTCTTTTTATATTGCTCACGATAGCGTTTCTGCTCGCGAAGCGCTTCGTCGAACGCATTTTCGAATGTACGTGCCTTAACACCGAATTGCTTGATATACGCCCAGCAACTTTTTCGTAGAAGTTTGTCGTCACGGAATGTGATGACAGGCTTGTCAAACGGAATGTTATTACGTTTTTCGGGTGGAATTGCACTGTCGAGCACTTCGGCATAACTCGAAACGACAGGACAGTTATAACTATTTTTTGATTCCTTGTATTCGTTTTCCTCGTAAATGGCAAGCGGATAGAAAATTCGGTCAACCCCCTTGTCAACCAAGTTGAATATATGACCGTGAGCAATTTTCGCAGGGAAACAGATGTTGTCAGCCATAATGGTTCCTTGTCCCTTCTCGTACGTTTTTGTCGTTGATTCGTCCGACAAAACGACGTCGAGACCAGAATGCGTGAACAACGTGTTCCAGAACGGGAAGTTCGCATACATTCCCAAAATGCGAGGAACGCCTATTTTGATGTTTTTCACATCATTCAAGGCATTCATATCACGGTTGAACAACAAGTCATACTTAAATTCATACAAATTTTCGCCTCGTTCGGCAGTATTTCCCTTCGACGTGAAAATTTTCTCGCACTTGTTGCCCGAATAGTGAACCGCCTTGTTCGTAAACGTAAATTTCGTCACAAGACAACTGTTGGAACAACCATGGCAATTGATTTGCCGTGTCGTGTACGACAATGCTTCCTGTCGGTTGTCGTAGCCGATGAAAATTGACGGACATTGTTCGTTATTGTAACGAGTCTGTGCATAATATGCGGCACCCAAAGCACCCATCAGTTCTGGCTTGTTGGAACTGTAGATGGTCTTTCCCGTCAGTTTTTCCATAGCCCTGAAAATCGACGGATTCTTGAACGTGCCACCTTGCACGAGAATTTTCTCGCCAAGAACGTTCATATTCTTGATTTGCAAGACTTTGAACAAAGCATTCTTTATGACGGAATATGCAAGTCCAGCCGCGATTTCCGACGTTTCGGCACCTTCGCGGAGAGCCTGTTTCACCTGCGAGTTCATAAACACCGTACAGCGAGAGCCCAAATCGCAAGGCTTCGGAGCCGTACATGCCAGTTTACCGAACGATTCGGCGGTATGATTCAGCGTTTGTGCGAAATTCTGAATGAACGAGCCACATCCCGACGAGCATGCCTCGTTGATTTCCACATTCTGAATCTTGCCATTTTTTATAAAAATCGCCTTCATGTCCTGACCACCAATGTCAAGAATGAACGAAACCTCGGGTTCTATCTTCTGAGCCGCCGTCGTATGAGCGATTGTCTCCACAATGCCTTCGTCCATATTGAATGCGGCACGGATAAGGTCTTCGCCGTAACCAGTCACCGCTGAGCGAAGTACGTTGATTGACGTACATCCCAAATCGGCGCAACACGCCTCCAAACCAGTATTGACAGCAAGAATCGGATTTCCTTTGTTCGTATCGTAGTGCGAAGCAATCAGTTTTCCGTCTTTGTCGAGAAGCACGACTTTTGTCGTGGTGGAACCACTGTCAATGCCCAAGAACACGTCAACGGATTCTTGTCCCGCCTCTATTTTTGTTTCAGGAATATTGACAATTCTTCGGTATTCATTCCATCCTTGAAAATCCTCTTCGTTGATAAACAACGGTTCCAGACGATTCTTGACAGAGATATTAGAGATTTGAGTAATATCGTTGTACAAAGTCTGTACGTCATATTCCTTTTCCTCGGCTTCTGCTGCAAGAGCAGCACCCCATGCAGGGAAAAGTTGGCTGTTTTGAGGAGAAAACGCATTTTCTTCCGTGCATCCAATCAATTCGCGCAACATTTTCTGCAAAGCGGGAATGTACGTGAGAGGCCCGCCAATAAATAGTACGGTAGGTTTTATGTCGATTCCTCGAGAAAGAGCGTTGATAACTTGCAATGCAACCGCATGGAAACACGACGCCGCAATGTCGCTTACGGGAACTTTGCGAGCAATAAGATTCTGAACGTCAGTTTTCGCAAACACGCCACAGCGAGAAGCAATTGTGTATATCTGAGTTGACTCTTCAGCCAGTTTGTTCAAATCCTTCGTCTCCACGTTCAACAGCGTGGCTATTTGGTCGATGAACGCACCTGTACCACCGGCACAACTACCGTTCATACGAATGTCGGGAGATTTACCTTCTTCGTAAAAAATGATTTTTGCATCCTCGCCGCCAATATCAACGAGCGTGCGGACATCCTTGAAATTCTTCTGAATCACCTCGGAAGCGGCAATCACCTCCTGTACGAACGGAAGATTCTTTTGTTCCGCAATACCCATCGCCGCGCTACCCGTCAGGCAGATCTTGATTTTTTCTTCCTTCGGAAATTGCTCCTTGATTTTATCAAGAATGGCAAGAATACTTTCTTTAATTTTTGTATTGTGTCGTTCGTACGACGAATATATAATTTCTCCACAACGCGTCACGACTGCTTTTGCAGTGGTTGATCCTATATCGATTCCTAAATGTAATTTCTCTGTATTCATATCGGTGCAAAGGTAATAATTGTTTTACAAACTGATTGCGGTTGAGTATTAAAGATTGAACATTGCATATATCCAATTGGGAATTTCCTTTTTTCTATGATTCAAAAGTGCCACATAGCCGTCGTAATCAACTTTGCAGACATTTTTTATAATCACATTCCCGATAAACGGAAACACTATGAGCGACAGAAGGTTTATGAAAATTTGATCAACATCTTGAGACGTTTTTCCTAAATCTTTCAGCTGTTTTTCGAAAAAACTATTCTTGATTATGTTGCTCGGATTCAGTTTTTGAAGAATAAAATCGGGATTTTTTTGCGTTTCAAGAAACATAAACATTGGCAAATCAGGTTCTTGCATAAAAATTGAAAAATAGTTGTTCGTGAGAGTTTCAATTTTTTCTCTGACCGACGTATTTGAATCGTTTGTTATACCAATAATCGCGTTTCGGAACGACAGGATGGAATCACCCATTATTTCCTCGAACAAAGATTCCTTGCTTCTATAATAATAATTGATAAGAGCAAGGTTTACGCCCGCTTCTTCGGCAATGTCCCTTGTCCGTGCCGCATCGTATCCTTTGGCTTGAAACACCTTTCGTGCCGCATCTTTAATTTTCTGTTCAGCGAATGAATTGCTCATTGTTTATTTTTTTTGCAAATATATAAAAATTTAATCATTTGTTTAAAACAAGTGATTAAAATAAAAAAGAAATGGAACAAAATAGATTTGCTATATCTGTCATCTTAGACAGACAGTAACAGAGGATTTTAAAAAACTTATGCTCGCAGCGGCTGGATTGCAAATCCAGCCGAACAAAGTTTTTCTATTGATGTTGACAGAAAGCAACAGAGAACACGTCAACGGAGTCTTGTTCCGCCTCTATTTTTGTCTCAGGAATATTGACAATTCTTCGGTATTCATTCCATCCTTGAAAATCCTCTTCGTTGATAAATAACGGTTCCAGACGATTCTTGACAGAGATATTAGAGATTTGAGTAATATCGTTGTACAAAGTCTGTACGCCATATTCC
>JAFZTG010000134.1 GCA_017618935.1 Bacteroidales bacterium
CTCTGGAGTTTCTTTGCGTTCCTCGTTCATTCTTGCTTCAAATCTCCGAGCATCTTCACCGAATAATATTGGCGTTTCTTTTATTGGTCGTGCCATAACATTGAATTTTGGTACAAAGGGAGTAGTTTTTTTTGTGGAAATGAGAAATGTTTTAGGAAAATTTTGAAATATGTCCGTTTCCTTGCAGGAGCATTGCCTCCAGAATTGTGCAGGTCAATAGTGAGGAAATCTCACTTTTTTAGGCAGATTTCCTCACTATCGAAATTTTGTAAATTGATGTAATGTATTGATAATTAAACTTGTGGTACTTCTATTCAATGCGCTCCTTAAATAAGTCTTCCATTGTTACTTGACTGCTAATATCGTCGGAATAACCGCCCTTTGAAAGTCCGTAAGTGGTAATCATAGTTATCTGTACAGGTTTCTTTGTTTTGCTTTCGCGTACGAACACGGAACGGCGACGGCGTAGCTTTTGGTCGTCTTCCTTGCTTACGGAGTAGGTGTCGTCGGAATACTTCATTTCGCAAAGGTTGATAATGCCGTCGTTGCGGTCGATGAGCAGGTCAATCTGGACTCCAATCTGGTCAGTGTCGTCTGGTTTTGGCTTGAATGTCCACGAATGTGCCGAGCTTATTACTGCCGAAAATCCTAATGCCGCCTTGATTTCGGGAAGATGCTGCAGGCAAACCCTCTCAAATGCAAGTCCCGCCCACGCCTTATGTACCGATGTGTCGAGGCTCGAACTCCAGAAATGCGAGTTGCCGTTTTTGTTTTCCTGAATAAACTTGAAATAAAACAGGGTGAAATTGTCCATAAGCTGATACATTGCGTCTTTGCTTATTTTGCCTAGACAGGTGTACTTCCTGATGAATCCGCATTGCTCAAGTTCTTTCAGCGCCTTGGCAAATGTCTTGTTGTCGTCTAATTTCGTTTCGGACAGGATTTCGTTTCTTGTCAATCCCGATTTTTTGGTGGAAAGTGCTTTTATTACAGCGATATGTGGTTCTGGATTTCGGAAAAGTGAAGCGTAGAGTGCATCGAATTCCCTTGTCATTTCGCCGTTCTCTGCAAAAAACATCCTGTCGAAGTTCTGAGCAACGCTCTTGCCCTTTTGCAAAAAACTCCAGTAGTATGGAATACCACCAAGAACCATATAGGCATCAAGCAGTTGTTTGCGCGTGTAGTTGAGTTTCTTTGACTTGCAGTATTGCTCGCATTCCAAAAGCGTAAACGGACGCAAATAAATTTGGTGAGTAAGCCGGTTGTGCAAACCACCGTAATTCATTATTATCTTATTGGTAATCCACGATGTAGCACTGCCGCAAACTATTACAATGATGTCCTTTCGTGCCGATGCCCATCCATTCCAAAAGTGGTCGAGAGCGCGTATGAAATTTGAGTTTGGCGTATCCATCCACGGCAATTCGTCAATGAATACTACTTTTTTGTTTTCCTTTGACTTTTGCAACAGATTGCCAAGCTGGTGAAACGCCTCGTGCCAATTCGGCAGTTGCGGACATTTTCTAAGTCCGTATGCCACAAGCGAATGCTGGAATTCTGCCAACTGTTCCTGAAGGCTTGCTTCCAATATACCAGTATGCTGGAAAGCAAAACTACGGTTAAATGTTTCCCTGATAAGGTATGTTTTTCCAACACGCCTGCGTCCATATATGGCGACAAACTCCGACTGGTCTGATTCCAGAAGGTTGAGCAACTGCCGTTTCTCTTCATTTCTTCCCGTTAACATAACTGTATGTTTTTACGCCACAAAGATACAATTATTATTTTTCAATAGTGAGGAAATCTCAAAAAAAATCACACATTTCCTCACTGCCTAAAATCTAATTTTGCATTTAATTTATTTATATTCAATGTATTATGTGTATTTTTATGTGTAAATATTTTTAGTGTTTAGAATGTTGTATTATTGTTTCTGATAATATATACATTCTGTAATATATTGTTAATAAGTATTATAGTTGGATTTTGCTATTTTCAATAGTGAGGAAATCTCATAATTTTAGGGAGATTTCCTCACTATCCAGTTCGCATAAATATATTATAGCGACGCAATGCATTGTGTCGGTACAGATTGTTATTCACAAAGATTTTTATTCCTTTACAGATTGACAAGATTGGGCTTTATTTCCCCAATTTCTCAAAATACAATTTAAATTCTGTGCCAATGCCGACTTCGGTATCAAAGTCGATTTCGACACCATTGCCAAACAGGATATTCTTCACCATACTTAAACCAAGTCCCATTCCCGATGACTTTGTCGTAAAGTTGGGCTGGAAAATCTTTGCCTTGATTTCGTCGACAATGCCGCTGCCGTTGTCGCGGACAGACACAAAATAGCGGTCGCCATCGTCGGAAATGGAAATCACAACTTCGCCCTTGCGGTCTTCGGGAATTGCCTGTATGCTGTTCCTAACAAGGTTGGTAAACACGCGCAGAATCTGGTCACGGTCAACCATAACAAGCGCTTCGTCATCGACATTGCTGACCTTGCGCACCTCCACGCCGTTGGTTCCGTTGTGCAAATCGACAATGTTCTCAATCACTTCGCACAAATTGACTTTCTTCTTGTGCGGTGCCTGCATCTTTGCGAACTCGGAGAACTGCGAAGCCGTTGCATCAAGCACATCTATCTGTTCGATAAGCATTTGCGGAAGTTGCTCAAGCATCTTTTCCCAGCCGGGAGCATTCTCCTGATATGCGCGTTCCAGATACTGAATACGCAACTTCATCGGGGTAAGCGGATTGCGTATTTCGTGGGCAATCTGACGGGCCATTTCGCGCCAAGC
>JAFZTG010000135.1 GCA_017618935.1 Bacteroidales bacterium
CGTTCGCAAAACAAGTTGAAAGTGATAAATACGACTATATCCGCACGGTTATTCAAATTTATCAAATTGCATCGCAGTACAATCAAAAGGATTTCTGCGATGAACTTGAACTCCGTTGGGGCGACTTGGGCGAATACCCATTATCAGAATATATGAAAGTCTTAAAAAATTAACGTATGTCTTTAAAAACTGAAATCAAGGCTATTCTAAATGCCACAGAATTAGATACTCCCGTTGTTGTAAAAGGATGGGTAAAAAACTGTAGAGGAAATAGTTACGTGATGTTTGCCGCTGTGAACGACGGCTCTACGTTGCAAAATTTGCAAATCGTGTTCGACACGGCTAAATTCAACGAAAACGATTTGAAGAAAATCACCGTTGGATGCTCGTTGAGCGTGAATGGAATACTGAAGGCTTCCGAAGGTAAGGGACAACGCGTTGAGGTTGTTGCCGAATCGTTCGAGGTTCTTGGTGCCTGCGACCCCGACAAATATCCTATCCAACCGAAAAAACACTCGTTGGAATTCCTTCGTGAAAACGCTCACTTGCGTTTCCGTACGAATTTGTTCGGAGCCATTATGCGCGTCCGCCATAATATGATTTATGCAATCCATACGTTCTTCACTGAACGAGGATTCTACAACATCCATACGCCAATTATCACGGCTTCCGACTGTGAAGGTGCTGGCGAAATGTTCCAGGTTACCACGTTGGATTTGAACAACTTACCAAAAACTGAAGATGGCTCTGTTGACTATGGCGAAGACTTCTTCGGAAAAATGGCGAACCTTACTGTTTCTGGACAGTTGGAAGTGGAACTTGCGTGTATGGCGTTGTCGAAGGTTTATACGTTCGGACCAACATTCCGTGCTGAGAACTCCAATACAACTCGTCACTTGGCTGAATTTTGGATGATAGAACCTGAAATCGCTTTTGCTGACATCAACGATGATATGGACATTGCCGAGGAATTCCTCAAATATCTGATTCAATATGCGCTCGACCACTGTCGCGAAGATTTGGAATTCTTGCAGGAACGACTCATTCAGGAAGAAAAATCTAAACCTGAATCGGAACGCACTATGCCGCTGATTGAAAAATTGCAGTTTGTGCTTGCAAATGATTTCCAACGACTTACATATACCGAAGCAATCGACATTCTTAAAAATTCAAAACCAAACCAAAAAGGTCAGTTCAAATACAAAATCGAAGGTTTCGGTGCCGATTTGCAAAGCGAACACGAACGCTATTTGGTTGAGAAACATTTCAAAAAACCAGTGATTTTGACTGGTTATCCAAAGGAAATCAAAGCATTCTATATGAAACAAAACCCTGATGGAAAAACCGTTGCCGCAATGGACATTCTGTTCCCTGGCATTGGCGAAATCATCGGTGGTTCGGAACGTGAAGCAGATTTCGATAAATTGAACAAACGTATCGAAGAACTTCATATTCCAATGAAAGATATGTGGTGGTATTTGGATACCCGTCGTTTCGGTGCGGTTCCTCATTCGGGCTTCGGTCTTGGTTTTGAACGACTTATGTTGTTCGTGACAGGTATGACGAACATCCGCGATGTGATTCCATTCCCACGCTATCCAAAATCTGCTGAATTTTAATGGGAAAAGAATTAGAATACGTAAGCAAAATCGCAAAGAACAGCTGTCAAGACCAACAGCTGTTCGATTTTGTGTCCGATTTCAGAAACCTTGCCTCAATGCTTCCCGTCGAAGTAAAAGACAAGGTTTCCGTAACGAGCGAAACCATTACTATTCAAGCAATGCAGGCAATGAGCATTACGCTTTCCATTCTCGAAAAAGAGCCGTACAAACTGCTTAAAATCGGTACAGAAGGAAACGAAATGTTTAGAATATGGATTCAGCTCAAACAAATAGCACCATACGACACACGAATCAGAGTGACACTTCGTGCCAATGTGCCGCTGATTGCCCGTCCAATGCTTAAAAAGGCTAAGTTGCAGGATTTTGTTGATAATCTCGCACTCGCATTAGGACAAATCCCTGCCTATGCGTTCAGTTCGGTGAATATGAACTAACGACTGCTTTTTATTTTACTTCCACCTTATACGTTTGTCCGTCTATTACGACAAAGTATAAACCTGCTTTTCTTACGTGGATTTTTGCGTCAGCATTCGAGTGTTCGATAACGGAGTGCTGAAGTTGTCCAATTGTGTTATATACAAGAATTGACGCAGATTTCTTTATGTTTTTTACAATGATTTCATTCTGTTTTGCAAACACTGTCACTGCTGTTTCCGAAATCGTTTGTACAGCGGTTTGGTCAATGGTTACAGTGTGTTCCACAAGTGGAGCATACTTGCATCGGTTGAAAACCTTATATTCTCCGCCTTTCGAAACTGTGAACGATTGGGTTGGATTGTCGCCAGTAAATGTATGGACAACATTTCCTTCACTATCAATCACATACACATCGTATATGTTGTCTTCGCTGGTATAGGTAATGGTTTTCCCTGTCACTTCCACGGAAAATGAAGTGTTTTCAACGTCACTACGCTTTGCGAAATTTGAAGTTACAGAGGTAAATGGTTCATAAAGAGGACTTTGCACGTCAATTGGGTGAGGTAAGTCGTAGGAAACGTAAAATCCTGTTGTTTGTGGCGTGGTGGTCGCTGAATATGAACTATACGGGAAAGATTCTTCTATTAAAACGTCGTTGTCTCCTTCGTTTCTATACAAGTTGAAATTTGTTTCGTAATTAATTACGTTCCACATTAAATTGATGCTGTTTGCTTCTAGTCCCCACATTTGCCTTAGCCAAATGTTACTTTTAACAGGGCAGGATGATAAATCTGTTTCGTTTCCTTGTTTGTCTGTGGCAGTTAATTTAAAACTATAATTAGTGTATTTTTCGGGACTTATTCTGAAAATGCTTGGACTGCTGTGGCTCACAGTACCGATTGCCACAAAATTATCAGCCATATCAATTTCTTCGTAGATTGTGTAATGGTCAATCTGGTCGGTATCTTCTTTTTGCCAAATAATCAACAAATCGTTTGAGTATAAATCAGATGTAACGTAGAATTCGGGTGCTTCAATGGATTGGGCAATAGCCGAAATTGTTACGGAGCAAAGAATTGCGATGAATGAGATAAAATGTTTTGTCATAGTTATTATTTTTCAGCAAAGATAAAAAAAACAGGGACACATCGAAATGTGCCCCTGCGGATTTCTGTGTATTGTAGCGAATTATTTCACAAATACTTCGAATGCTTGTTGTCCGTCAACAACTACGATATAAATACCATCTTTTGCCATTGGAATTGTCGCAACACCTTGATTTGCTTTTTGTTGCGCAACAATGCGACCTTGAAGGTCATATACCGCAATTAGTTTTTGAGCACCCTTAACTACAATTGATTTGTGTGCCGAATATACAAATGCTGCTTGTTTTTCAACATTGGAAACAGCATCTGCATTCTCTAACTCTGCCACATTACTCATAGCCAAAGAGAATGGTCCGCTTTCAGCTTTTAGACCTGGTACATTGTTTTCATCAAGATACAATGTGTCGCAGAATTTTACAGCTATGAAATAACCTTTTGTTCCAGCTGGAAGTTTTTCAGTGTAGTGGGTAGTAAGAGGACCAACTTTTGCAGCCTCAAGATTACCATCTTTAGTAATTCGGTAAATTAAGTATGCTTCAAGGAATTTACCTTCGTATGGAGTCCAAGAAAGGTCAACTGTAGTGCTTTCTGAACCGTCCTCGCTTACAACAACTGTGGTGTCCATAGTAAGACCGATTGTTTTGTTTTCTCCGCAGCCCATCGAAGAAGTTCTACCGCACTTGTCGGTTGCCGAGATTTTGTAACGGTATGAGCCATTGGTTTCTGGCAAGTTTTCATCTTGGAACAATGGAAAATCAGCTTTTGCGTAGCCAACAGAATCATATTCGCCTTTACCTTCGCTTGTTTCGCGATAAACAGTGAAGTAGTCGATAGTTTCAAGATAACTCAACAATTCTTCTGTTTTGCCATTATCGTAATACGTGTAATCGTATGTCCACATCACAACAACTGATTTGGAATCCTCGCTATACGTAACAGCATATACTTCAGGTTCTGGGAATGGATAGATTCCAATTTCAACAGTCTGTTCATTACGGCATCCAGTTTCATTATCCACAATCGCAAAATTATATATTCCTGGAGCCATATTAACAGCATTAAATGAAGTTACTTCCGTATCATTCATATACATGGTAATATTTTCTCCCCATTCATTTGCGTTATTTAGGTATAATCTACCATCATTTGAAGTACACGAGGATGCCGATATGCCTCTTACATCAAAAGTTGAAGCGTCTTTATATTGAAGGCAAATAGTTTCTTGTTCTGTGCAACCATTCTCGTCTGTGATTGTTACTGTATATGTACCAGCGGCAAGGTTTTCGAGTGTAGTGCCTGTTGCACCAGTACTCCAAGTATATGTGTAGTTCTCATTAAAATCGTCAGGTAGGAAAGTAATGCTTCCGTCCTCGTTGCCACACGTTGGATTCTCTTTTTTGTAATTATATGACATAAATGGCTCCTCAAAATAGGTTTGCTCGTATGCGGTACAACCCACTGAGTCAACAACAGTCACATAATAATATCCATATCCTACATTATAAATGCCATTCGATGTTCTTCCTGTGTTCCAACGGTATGAATAAGGTTCAACACCACCCGTCACAGTGGCAACAATACTTCCATCTTTTTTCCCAGAACAAGAGATTGTTTTGAAATCAAAAGATATTTTCATATCACACTCCGAACCATCTAACGGGGTAGGCTTTTTTACTTTTATTTGGATAGTATTGTTTTGGGTAGTATATGGCCAATCTTCATATTCTGATTCAGGGTCAATTGCATAGGCAATAATCATAATGTCGTTTGTACCGTCATCAAGTGCGGAAATTCTTAGATATTCGCCATCAACTTTTGCTTGGAACAATGGAGGATATGTTTCTTCCTCTTGGTCGTAGCGTTCAATTTCAAACCACATCTCTGTATCGTATGGATTAATAAAATAATCGGTCAATTTTATTGGTTCTATCACATCGCCAAGCGTTGCTTCTATGTCTGGAATGGGTATTGAAAGAATTTCTTTTGGTCCAGAATAGCGGAATTGAAAGCGGGTAAGTGGAATTTTTATGTCTGTTCCTTCTTCTACTCCGTCCTCAGGGAATGCTGCCATAAAATACTTTGGATTAGTCAAACCACCTTTCACCTCGTCTCCAATATTTCCATTTTCACCATTGGTTGTTTGGAGTTCCAAATTGTTGATTCTTGTATAACCTGTATAAACAAACTCCTTGTCTTTTTCCACTTCAAAGTAGATTGATTCAGTTAAAGTTGCCCAATTGTTTGCCTCTTCGCTGTCGTCGGCAATTACAATCATCAATTTACCAGTAAACGGGGATGTTCCTTGTAAATTGAAAGTAAATGCACCTTCCTTTTCCAAATCACCCCATACATTGTTCACAAAATAGTCTCTACTTCCAGCTAACCATTCATCGGCTATGCCATCGTCGTTCCTATCGAGTTGTGTTTTCTCGTATGGAATTGTCACATACATGGTGTCACTCCACCACTCACCTTCAACGTTAAGTTCCGGTGCTTGTGCAAACGCACTGAATACACACGTGCACAATACTGATACTAAGGTAAAAAACTTCTTCATACGCATTAAATTTTAATGATTAACAAACGTTCAAATATAGAATATTTTTAAAATTTGCAGTGATTTTGTTGCATAATTTTATAAACCGTGTTGAAATAAATCACAAAACATCAACGGGAAAACGCTTTCGCTCGAAATCTCTCCAAATTGTTTCAATAATTTCAAAAAGTTCCTACATTTGCGTAACCTTAAAAATTTTGTAAGATGAAAAAAAGATGTCTATTTCTGATTGTTTGTGTGTTTTTGTCGGTAATAGGTTTTGCGCAGCCTAAAAACATTATTC
>JAFZTG010000136.1 GCA_017618935.1 Bacteroidales bacterium
CCAACATATTCGCGGAATGTATGTTTCAAGTGACGAACCGTCGTTACCAAATAGCCGTAAGGCCCTGTGATGAAACGACCTGATTCCAAATATAATTTCACTGGAGCAAGACCGTTTGGAACAAGAATCGATTCGTATTCCTTGCGTATGCCTTCGCTGATTTTGAACACGTCGAGTTTCTTTTGCTCAGGACGATACGGAATGCCAAGACCGCCACCAAGATTGATGAAGTCGAAGCGAATGCCAAGCTGTTTGTGGATTTTTACGACAAGATTGAACAAAATTCGTGCTGTTTCGGCAAAATAGTCCTCGTTCAACTCGTTGGAAGCCACCATAGTATGAATGCCGAAACGTTTAACGCCACGTTTCATCAACATTTTGTAACCGTCGTAAAGTTGGTTTTCCATGAAACCATATTTTGCTTCTTCGGGAGTACCGATAATGGCGTTTCCCGATTTAAGATTTCCCGGATTATAGCGGAACGAAACCAATTCTGGCAAACCAGCCACTTTCTCTAAATAGTCGATGTGGGTAATGTCATCAAGATTGATGATTGCACCCAGTTCCTTGGCTTTCTTAAACTCGTAATCGCCCGTGTCGTTGGAGGTAAACATAATGTTTTCGCCAAGATTTCCAACTTGTTCCGAAATGAGCAGTTCAGGGTAGGAACTACAGTCACAGCCGAAACCATGCTGTGCTAAAAGTTTTATCAAATAAGGGTTTGGAGCCGCTTTTACTGCAAAATATTCGTGAAAACCTTCATTCCATGCAAATGCCTTTTTTAGTTCTTCGGCATTTTCAATTATCGCCTTTTCGTCGTAGATATGGAACGGTGTAGGATATTGTTTTATGATTTCCTGAATTTGTTCTTTTGAGAACGGAAGAGTCTTTGCCATTGGTATAATATTTAGGCAACAAAAATACAGATTCTCAATAGAAATTAACAAAGATTGAAGAATTTATTTACCACAAACCCAACGGTTTTTTATTCATACGATAATAGATGATTCAAAAACTTTGATTTTCAACAAATTAAGAAAGTGTATTTTTGACACTAATAAAAATTTTATTAAAAAATGTTTTTTGTTTCGTTTAAATTTTCTTTACCTTTGTAGTACTAATTCTACCTAATTTAACTTTACATAAAAAAATGAAACTTTCTCGGTGTTCAATTTTTTTGCTTTTGACAGCATTCATTTCTTCGTGTACAGGAGAGTACGACGAAGACATTTCAAACGTAATTCAACACAAAAATTCCGAAAAGACTATAGCAATTTCAGGTATAATCACTTCGGAATACAGTAAACAGACAATAGTTGTTTCACGGTCAATAGATTTTAGTGAACTCTATTTGTCTTCCGATGGTGATCCCAATAAATTTAAAGACGCTTCTTCAAATAAAAGAGTCAGTGGAGCGAAAGTATCTGTGGAAGTAGCAGGGAAAAAGTACGAGTTTAAGGAAATACATGATTCAATTAATTATTATGGAATGGCATGCGTCGAAATATATTATGAATCCGTTGATTCGTTTGCTGGCATTCCCAACCAAGAGCATAAACTTGTGGTGGAAGTTGAAGGAAAAACATATACCGCCACAGATGTGATGCCTCAAGTTTCGGAGATTACTTTTAATGAAAATAGCCCTCTCTATCTTTATCTTTGGGAAGGACGTGGGTCTGGAGACACTGCTACGTGTTACCCAGAATATCTGTTTGGGCAACAGGAAGCGTTTATCATGGGATTTGTGCCCATTCCTACCCCTGAGGCAAAACAACTTTTTGGGTGGCAAGACCATTTTAATTATAATGAACTGATTCCTAATTTTGGGCAACCATGTTATTCTTTCCGACAATTAGCATCACCACAATTAATAGGAGCAGTAAGCGAAAACTCTGGTATCACAAGAATTAATCCAGGGAACATCGAAAACATGGATTTAACAGACACCGTGGTGGTTTCAAAAATGTCGTGTTCCCCTCCGTATGAATATTTCTTGTATTGTTTATTTCAGAACCTAAAAGCGAGTCAGTACGATTTTGGAGAAATATCGTCAAATCTGCCTACCAACATCTCAAATGGCGGTGTCGGATTCTTTTCGGCATGCGACGTAAAAAGAAAAGATTGTAACAAATGGGAACTAACACGTTTAGCGCACTCCATTGGGAAAATCGTTGAACATTAAAAGTTAAAAGTGATTGAGATTGTAGAAATCAATTTGTTTAAGCCACATATATAAATTTAAAAAGATGAAGACATTTTATAAACATATATTCTTGTTAACCTGTGTTACAGCAGGATTTTCGGCTATCGCACAAGATTATTCTGTTTCGGGTTATGTAAAAGATAGTGCAAGCAGCGAAGTTATTGTAGGTGCCACAATATACGAGGCGACGACCAATACGGCGGTCATTTCGAACGAGTATGGATTTTTCAGTATGCGTTTAAAATCTGGAGCATATACCTTGGAATGCAGCAGCTTGGGGACAAAGTCACAGACTCAGGATATTCAGGTTTCCGACAATATGCGTGTAATCTTTCGTTTGCCAAGTCAGTCTTACGACATCGACAAAATTGAGGTGCAAGGTCGCCAACACACATCCGATGTTTTGACAAAACATCTTTCTGCAAAACAAATCGAACTTACCCCTTCCACATTTGGCGTACCCGACGTTATAAAGGTGGTACAGACCATGCCTGGAATTAAAACGATAGGCGACGGAACCACCAGCATGTACGTAAGGGGTGGCAACCGTGACCAGAATATGATTCGTATTGACGAGGCAAACATTTACAATGTTTCGCACATGTACGGATATGTTTCTTCCTTTAATCCCGATATGCTCAACGAAGTACGTTTTTACAACAGTTATTTCTCGCCCGAATATGGTGGAAGAATTTCCTCGGTGCTCGATGCACAAATGAAAGAGGGAAATCAAAATTCATTCAGTGGAAGCGCCTTGGTGAGCGTATTGACAGCAAATGCGACCGTAGAAGGACCTATCAAAAAGGATGTTGCTTCCTTCTTTGTGGCTGGAAGACGAAGCACATTGGACATTATACATAAATTCAGTGATATTGTCAATGTGCCCGCTTTTTACGATGTGAATGCGAAAGTCAACTGCAAAATCAACGACAAAAACCGCGTATTCCTTTCGAGCTACATCAGCTCTGATTATCAGAAATATCCGCCATTTTTGGAGAGCGACGCTCTCAATGTGAGCGGCACCGCACGATGGATTAGTGAACTGCGTCCGAAGCTGTTCCTAACCACATCATTAGTGGCAAGCAAATACAGCAACAAAACAAATTTTTTGGATTCCACAAAGCGCACATGGTTGGTTGGTGTGAACGAATACACCGCTAAATCAAAGCTCAATTGGTATATTTCGAATAACCAAAAAGTATTGGTGGGACTGCAATCGTCAGTCTTCCATCTCACTCCGGGAAACACGGGCAATGCTGCAAACAGCATTTCCGATATGCAGTTATTTGAACCATCGCTGTTTGCGAATCATACCATTTCTGCGAACAATTGGACGTTTATGTACGGACTGCGTGTTACCCAATACCACAACTTCGGGGAAGCCACATGGTACACGATTGACAACGGGTTAGCAATTGCCGAAAACAAAGAATCATCGGGAATTTGGAATAGTTACACATGCGTGGAACCACGTGTCCACATAGCGAAGAAAATCAAGGATTCGGAACTTTCCGCATCGTTTACCCGAACATCGCAGTCAATGCAGTCACTGTCGAACAGCAAGTTGAACTATTCGTCGCTCGAAACGTGGTTCTGTTCGTCACCAAATTTAAAGCCCATGGAAGCCGAGAATTTCTCCATTGGCTACACGCTGAAAAGGAAAAATATAGGATTGCTCGCCGAGGCATACTATCGAAATATTCATAACCAGATAGACTACATTGACCATGCATATTTGCTCGCAAATCCGTATGCAGAATCACAGGTAAAGGCGGGGAAGGCACATGCATACGGATTTGAAGTTTCAGTCAATGGCGAGGTAAAATGCACCCAATTCTCCGCCAGTTATTCTTATGCAAAAGTCATGTACGACATTCCCGAAATTATGGATGAACTGTATCGTGCCCCATACGATATGCCACACGATATAAAACTGCAAGTGACGCAGCGAATCAAGGAACGTTGGTCTTGTAGCGCGTTGTGGGTGTTTGCAAGCGGTCGTCCGGGGACTTTTGCACAAGGATATTATGAGTATAAGGGAGCGAAAATTCCAATCTATAACAAACGAAATTCAGATTCTTATCCTGTATATCATCGATTGGACGTTTCATTGCATTACAACGGCAAACCGCACAAACATTACGAACAGAGTTTTTCGATAGGCATATTCAATGTGTATGGTAGAAAGAACATTCTATACTACGATTTTACAGATTATGCATACATTGGAGGAAACTTTACGAACATTGAGGAGCAATACAATGTTAAAGCGTATTATTTTAGTGCTTGCGTACCAAATTTCACTTATAAAGTAAACTTTAAATAATTGAAGATGGACAAAAAGCCCATATTTAATGCTTTATTTTTAACTTTTAATTAAGAAATATTTTCTATTTTTACATCAACCTATTAACGAATCATAATTAGTAATAAGATTAAAAATAAGGCCGTAAAAATAGACTATGAAAAACATTGAAACACAAAAGCTTGCACCACAAAGTGGTGAAATTGTCCTCTATAATCCCGATGATACAATCCGTTTGGAAGTTCGTATGAATGAGGAGACCGTATGGTTGAATAGGAACCAGATAGCACAATTATTTGGTCGTGATGTGAAAACCATTGGCAAGCACATAAACAATGCCCTACGTGAAGAATTAAATGGATTGTCAGTTGTCGCAAATTTTGCGACAACTGCATCTGATGGAAAAACATATCAAGTTGATTATTATAATCTTGATGTGATATTATCCATAGGATACCGCGTTAAATCACGACAAGGCATACAATTCCGTCAATGGGCAAACCGCATCTTAAAAGAATATCTTCTAAAAGGATACAATATCAACCAGCATGCTGCTGGTTTTGAACACCGTATAGAATATACTTTACAAGAGCACACTAAACAAATATATGAATTACAAAAACAGGTTGACTTTTTTGTTCGTACCGCCTTGCCACCAGTAGAAGGAATCTTTTTCGACGGGCAAATCTTTGATGCCTACGAACTTGCCTGCCGACTGATAAAATCTGCCAAACATCGCATTGTGCTGATTGATAACTATATTGATGAAAGTACGTTGCTTATGCTTGAAAAAAGGAATAAAGATGTGACGGCAACCATTTACACCCGCAGCATTGGTGAACAACTGCAACTCGATATTGACCGCCACAATGCACAATACCGACCAATCACCGTTTTACGTCTCAAAAAATCTCACGACCGATTCCTAATTTTAGACGACGACGTGTATCACGTTGGCGCTTCGCTTAAAGATTTGGGCAAACAATGGTTTGCGATTATGAGAATGAATGAAATTACCGCTGGGGATATTCTTGCGAAGATATAAATTCTTATTGACTGATGTTCTTGGTTGCAAAATAAATACTATCTTTGTAGAAGATTTTAATTTCTTTGTATTCAACATCGTACAAGATGAAAAGATATTTTGCTTTTTTTATGGTCTTCCTCATAAATCTTGTTGCTTCAGCACAAGTCGTTGAAAATACGTTGTCTATCCCAAACGCTTTTTCGCCACAAAGCGACGATGCAACCAAAAATACCTTTAAACCGACTGGCACGAATTTAGCTGCATGCATAATTTCTGTATATGACAAATGGGGTACAGAGATTTGGTCATCAAACGAAGTGGAGAATGGCGAATTTGTAGGTTTTTGGGATGGAAAACAAAATGGCAACTACGTGAAAACAGATTCCTATATATGGAAGATGGAGGCATCCTTTCTAGATGGTGAAGTTTGGGAAGGATTCGATGTAGGCAACGGTAAAAAGGCAAAATATGGTTCTGTCGCCGTTATTATTCAATCATCATCCGATACGCAAAACATTCAACAACCAGATTCTATTCCAGCAACATTGCAGTCAATTACAATACAAGATCCTAAAAAACTGAATTATTATGTAGGAGAGATTCTTGACACGTTGGGACTCATGGTTACTGCAAATTATAGCGACGGAAAATCAATTGAGGTTTTCGATTACATAATTTCGGGTTTCAATTCTCAAAAAGAAGGTGAATGTATTGTTACGGTGAGTTACAAAAATTTTTCAGAGACGTTTACTGCTTCTATTCGCGTAAGAAATGACGACATCACACTAACAACTATTGCTGACGTTCAAACATCGCTTAATGTGAAAGTTTTAAACGGTCAAATCCTTGTAAACGGCGAAGCACCAGCATTCGTGGTAACCGTTGCAGGTCAAAAAATCGCAAATGCAAACCTCAAGGCTGGGGTGTATTTTGTGGTTGCAGATGGCAAAACGGTAGGTGTTTCGGTACGGTAATTCAGTAGGGCTGTCGTATTACGGCAGCCATTATAAACGTGGGGCTGCCACATTGTGACAGCCCTACAACAATTCCGTGATATTCATGTAGAGACGATGTGCACATCGTCTCTACAGTAGAAATCATAGATATATCCTACCTTCGAATTTTTGGAACAGATTTTGATAGCAACGTACAATAATTTTATTTGAAAAGTGTTTTACGAAATGTTTAACTTAAATGTAAGGTAGTATGAAACGTATTTTTGTAACAGCCCTTACGGCTTTCTTGGGCGCGGCAGCGGCCGTAGGCATTATGTATGCCATCAACCCTAAAACTGTTCAAATTTCTGATTCTATTGCTCAAAATCAAGAATCCCAATTTATTCAAAAGGTATCGTACTCGGGGAATCCTTCGGCAGGCGGCATCGACTTTACCGAAGCCGCCGAGAAAGTAATGCCTACGGTTGTCCACATTGCCACAAAGACAACGGTTCGCACGAGCGCATATCCTCCAGGGTTCGACTTGTGGCGAGATTTCTTCGGCGAGGGTTGGGACGTTCCTCAAAAGGAGAACGTGCAGCAGGCAAGCGGTTCGGGCGTGATTGTACAGAAAGACGGCTACATTGTGACCAACAACCACGTGGTGAAAGGTGCCGACGAAATCACCGTAACATTGCACGACAAACGGGAATACACGGCTACTGTCATCGGGACAGACCCGAACACCGATTTGGCACTTATCAAGATTGACGCTGACGATTTGACACCTATCAATTTCGCCAACAGCGACAATGTGAAAGTAGGCGAATGGTGCTTGGCAGTGGGTAATCCGTTCAATTTGAACTCAACCGTTACGGCTGGTATCGTGAGTGCAAAAGGTCGTAACATCAATATTTTGAAACAAAAATATGCCATTGAGTCATTCATTCAGACCGATGCGGCAATCAACCCTGGAAACAGTGGCGGTGCGCTGACAAACGCTGCCGGCGACCTGATTGGTATAAACACCGCTATTGCAAGTCCTACTGGCTCCTACACGGGTTATGGATTCGCGGTTCCGTCAAACATAGTGTCGAAGGTCATCTATGATTTGAAGAAATACGGCGTGGTACAACGAGGATTCTTGGGCGTTTCCATCCGTAATATGGATTCAAAACTTGCAGAAGAAAAAGGTTATAAAATCAACTCTGGCGTGTATGTGGAAGCTGTTTCCGACGATGGTGCCGCCGACAAGGCTGGTATCAAGAAAGGCGATGTCATCAGAACGATTGACGGTGTACTTGTAACGACTTCAACTGAATTGCAGGAAATCATTGGTAGAAAAGCTCCAGGCGATGTGATAAAAGTTGGCATTGTTCGTGATGGACATAAGGATATGATTTTCGATGTTCATTTGACAAACAAGGAAGGTAATGAGAGCATTATTTCCAAAGACGACCAAGATGTGCTTAACGTGTTGGGAATCACAATCAAAAACGCTGATTCAAAAACATTAAAGAAACTTAATTTGTCGAACGGTGTGGAAGTTGTGGAGGTTGGCGAGGGAGTCATCAGCAAGCACACAAATATGCGTAAAGGATTCATTATCACCAAAGTTGACAACGAAAACGTGAAAGATGCCGAACAATTCTCAAAAATAATGAAAGGAAAATCGGGCGGTGTGATGATTGAAGGCGTTTACACCGACGTAGCTGGCACGTTCTATTATGCATTTGGAATGTAATTAACGGAAGTGAAAAATAAAAAGCGGTTTTATATCGCAGGAATTGAAAAATATCTAATTTTGTAAACGATTAAAAATTAAGGCAATGAAAAAAGTAGCAGTTTTTTTAAGTATGGTGTTCTGCTTTTCTATGTGCAGTTTTGGACAAGATAATAACGCAGAGAAACAAGAATCAGGCGTTGTTTTTGAAAAATTAGTCAATGACTATGGTACAATTCAAAAAGGTTCTGATGGTAAATGTGTTTTCGTTTTCACAAACACGACTGACACTCCTCTTATCTTAACAAATGTGCAAGCATCTTGCGGTTGCACCGTTCCAAGTTGGCCACGTGAGGCAATCAACCCAGGTGAATCAAACAAAATTGACGTGAAATATAACACCAACAATGTTGGCCATTTCACAAAACGTATTTCTGTATTCACCAACAAACAAGATACCCCAATTGTTCTGACAATTACGGGAAATGTGGTTGATGCTGCTCCACTTGAAGCAGTTCCAGAAACTCCGGCAGAAAAAAAATAATACAGGACATTCTGACGGATAACTACAACTATTGCAGAAAAGAAAGCGGATCTAGTTGGTCCGCTTTTTTATTTCCACACAGAAATTCATCGATAAAAACTGTATCACCTCAATTCTATTTCCGACATTTTATTAATTTTGGCTCGAATTAGGATTTGTCCTTTACTTAATACAATAGAACTATGCAAGACTTGTTGATATACAATACGCTAACCCGACAAAAAGAATTGTTCAAACCGCTTCATGCCCCACATGTGGGAATGTATGTGTGCGGTCCAACGGTGTATGGTGACGCCCATTTGGGACACGCTCGTCCGGCAATCACGTTCGATGTGCTGTTCCGTTATCTTACGCATCTTGGCTACCAAGTGCGCTACGTTCGCAATATTACTGATGTGGGACACCTTGAACACGATGCCGACGAAGGCGAGGACAAGATTGCAAAAAAGGCTCGTTTGGAACAAAAAGAGCCAATGGAAGTGGCACAATACTATACTAACCGCTTCCGCAACGCAATGGCGGCTCTCAACGTACTTCCGCCAAGCATCGAGCCACAGGCATCGGGACATATTATCGAACAAATCAATTTTGTAAAGAAAATCCTTGAAGCAGGCTACGCTTACGAAAGCCAAGGTTCAATCTATTTCGACGTACGTAAGTTCAACAAGGATTTCCATTACGGAAAACTTTCAGGACGAAATATCGACGAACTGCTGGCTACCACACGCGAACTCGACGGACAAGACGAGAAACATTGTTCGTTGGATTTCGCTTTGTGGAAAAAAGCACAGCCAGAACATATTATGCGTTGGCCTTCGCCGTGGAGCGACGGTTTCCCTGGCTGGCACATGGAATGTTCCGCAATGGGTACGAAATATCTTGGCGAAACGTTCGACATTCACGGTGGTGGTATGGACTTGATTTTCCCGCACCACGAATGCGAAATAGCCCAATCAACAGCAGCTCTCGGTCACGAAACGGTGAAATATTGGATTCACAACAATATGATTACCATCAACGGACAGAAGATGGGTAAATCGTACAACAATTTCATCACGCTTGACGAGTTCTTCAACGGAACGCACGAGAAACTGGAACGAGCATATTCACCTATGACCATCCGTTTCTTCATCTTGCAGGCTCACTACCGCAGTACGGTTGATTTCAGCAACGACGCATTGCAGGCTGCCGAAAAAGGTTTTGCCCGTTTGGTTGATGCGTACAACCGTTTGCAGAAAATCATGCCAAGCGCCACATCAACTGTTGATGTGAAAGGTCTTCGCGAACGTTGTGAAGAGGCTATGTGCGACGATTTGAACACGCCTATCGTAATTTCAAACTTGTTCGACGCAACCAAGGCAATCAATGCGGTGACTGACGGAAAGGCGACCTTGTCAAAAGAGGATTTGGACGAACTAAAACAAACATTCGACGTGTTTGTAAAAGATATTCTCGGCCTTCGCGTGGAAGAAAGCAACAACACGCAGGACAAGGCCTACAAAGGCGCCGTTGACTTACTTTTGGAAATTCGCAAGCAAGCAAAAGCCAATAAAGATTGGGCTACGAGCGACAAAATCCGTGACGAACTTGCAAATCTCGGTTTCTCTGTAAAAGATACCAAGGACGGATTCGAGTGGAGTCTGTAAAAGAAATCGTCACTTTTACTATTCTCTTCTTTCATACAAATAAAAAAGGTCTCAGCCATTCGACTGAGACCTTTCCATTATGAAAAAACTTTTATTAAAGTTTCGGACCTGCAGCAACTAATGCTTTTCCAGCTTCGTTAGTTGTGTATTTCTCGAAGTTCTTGATGAAACGAGCAGCCAAGTCTTTTGCTTTTTCTTCCCATTTGCAAGCGCAATCGTATGTATCGCGAGGATCAAGAATTGCAGGATTTACTTTTGGAAGAGCTGTTGGCACTGTAAAGTTGAACAAAGGAATTTGTTTTGTTTCAGCTTTAAGGATTGAGCCATCAAGG
>JAFZTG010000137.1 GCA_017618935.1 Bacteroidales bacterium
AAAAAGTTTTTATCCATTTGTTTGAATAAAAAAAAAGACTACTTTTGCAAGCGATTTAGAAATCATGGCGAGGTAGCTCAGCTGGTTAGAGCGCATGATTCATAATCATGAGGTCGGCGGATCATGCCCGCCTCTCGCTACGAAAGACTTGCAAGCAATTGCAGGTCTTTTTTATTTGCTATTTCTTATCCAATTTGTCCCGATATTTTTCAAGTCCGTCCTTGAATGCTTGTATTGCTTCGTCAAGCGTGCCGAAATATTTACCTCCCGCAGCGTTGAAATGTCCCCCACCGTTAAATAATTCCGTAGCGAATTCATTTGCAGGGAAATCGCCTTTGGAACGAAACGACGCCTTTACAGGTCCTTTCTCGTATTCGGTGAACAATGCCACAAATTTCAAATCGCGTATACATAACGGCATATTTACAAATCCTTCGGAATCACCTAATTGGAAATTATATTCTCGTTTGTTCGCATTGGAAATGAACATATAACCTGCATGATAATCTGGCAGATACGTAAAATTATCCTTCATCACCGCCGACTGCAATCGGAATCTGTCGTAATTAAATACGTTGTTGATTTTGTCGTGAATCTTCGCCTTGTTGATTCCCATACCGACCAAGGTACCCATCACATTATACACTTCGGGATAATTTGACGAATAATCCAATCGTCCAGTATCGGTCATGATGCCCGTATATAATGACTCAGCGACGTGTTTGTCGATAAATTTCTCATATCCACAAGCACGAAGAATGTGGTACACCAGTTCGCATGTGGAACTTGCCTTATGGAACGAAAACGCAGCATCTGCCTCTATTTGCAGATTAATATGATGGTCAATGACGATTCTCGGTTTGTTCGATTGTTCAAAGAAATGTTCCAAATCTTCGGTACGGCTTAACTGGTTTATATCCAGACAAATAAGTACATCCATGGAATCTATATATTTCTGCACCTCTTTGGAATGGCGGTCAAGACTGAGAATATCTTCCACGCCGTGCATCCATCTAAAAAAAGCAGGATAATCGTTGGGCAACAAGATTTTTACCGTTTTCCCCATTTGCCGAAGCACTTCTGCAAACGCCGTTGAAGAACCTATGGCATCGCCGTCGGAATTATAATGCGTCGTTATGGCAAAAACCTGATTATCAGCAATTAACCGTTTTACTTTTTCTATCGCTTCTGGTTCAAATGTAAAATCCATACCTCTAATTATCTTGATATTTTCTTCAATTCTATATCGAACACGATGGGCGTATAGGGAGCAATTGCCCCGTTCGACATACCTTCCTCTCCCCACGCATATTTGCTCGGCACAATGATTTGTGCCCGTTCCCCCTTCTTCATTGTCTTGATAGCCAACTCAAGACCTTCTATCACCTGCATTTTCGTACCATATGAAAAATCCATGGTAGTAAAATGATTGATGATTTCGCCGTTCAGCAAACTTCCCTGATACGTAATCGTAATCACATCTCCAAATTTAGGATTTTTTCCTCTTCCTTGTTTCAAAATACGTTTATAAATGCCTGATTTTAAGTGAACGAACTTCACGCGATGCTTTTTCAGATACTGTTTTATCTGATATTGCTCGTATTCTTCCTTGGTTTTTTTCCATAAAGCAAGTTCTTTTTTATGTTCCTGAAAACTTGCGCTATCCAACACCGACAATACGTTCACCGACAATTTCAATTCCGGTGCCAAGGCCAATGCGGCAAATTCTTCGGGGAAAACGGCGTCACAGACGAACTTTTCGGTTGGAACGATGAAAGACATGCTATCGCCCGTATGCGTTCCTAATAACAATAAGGGCAACCCAAGCGTATCTTCTTTATCCACAACGACTTCGTACTCCGCACAAAACGCAGCCGTATCGGCATCTACCAGGCTAAACGAAATCAATGCCGTCACCACATCGGACGGATGAGCCGTCTTGTACGCATCGGCAAAGGCATGCAACTTGTAGTAGTAATCGTACTTTTTAATGTAGGTATATCCATCATATTTTTTCCCGCCACACGCCGAAAAGACAAGCGCGCACGCTACAAAAAACACTATGATTTTTGCAATATTCTTCATTGCAGTAATTATGGTCTGCGTATTAGTTACGCATCTTCTTTTGCTGCTCTTTCGCCATTTGTTCCAAACGTTCTTGGAAACGAGACTTACGTTTCTTTGTCGTAGCCGCCTTCGCCTTGTTTGCCTCCAACTTTTTAAGAATCTTCTCGTCGTTTATCAAACTACGAATCAAGATTGTCTGAAGCATGGTAATTACGTTTGCCAACAAATAGTAATAACTCAAACCAGCCGAATAGTCGTTGAACCAGAAAATCATCATTATGGACATAATCCACATCATCACGTTCATATTCGGCATACCAGGCGTTTGCATCTGCGTCGTGTTTGCCGTGTTGATTTTGTTTACAATAATCATTGATGCCGCCATCAACAAGGTAAACAAACTGATATGGTTTCCATAAATCGACGAAATCAAAGGAATATGCGTCGACCATTCAAAAATAGAGTCATACGTTGACAAATCTTCAGCCCACAAGAAACTTTCCTGACGAAGTTCTATCGAAGCCGGGAAGAAACGGAACATAGCGACCAAAATCGGGAATTGAATCAACAATGGCAAGCACCCCCCCATTGGATTGATACCGACTTTCTTGTACAAGTCCATCGTCGCTTGTTGCTTTTTCATTGCCTCCTCTGGCTTTGGATATCTTTCGTTGATTTCATCCACATACGGCTTAATCACACGCATACGAGCGGTTGAAAGGTACGATTTACACGTCAATGGAAACAAAACTGCCTTCAAAATGATTGTCATCAGCAAAATCACCAATCCCATGTTGTCGATAAAGCCACGTAACCAGTTGAAAATAGGAACGATAGCGTATTTTGTAATAAATCCGAACCAACCCAAATCCAACATACTTTCCAAATCTACATTTTGGTCCTCTAACACTGGCAAGTGATTAGGGCCGAAGAAGAATTTCAAACCGATTTTTTCTTCTTTCGGCAAGAATAAATTGGCTGTAAAATCCTTCATTGCCGTTTCGCTGTCGGTCAAGTATTTAGAAGCGACATTACCACCACGCTCAAATTTATCGTCAGCAATCAGAACCGATGAGAAGAAATGTTGTTTGAAACCTACCCATTTCACCTGACCGCTCAAATTTTCCTTTTCATCGTCTTTTGCACGGGGATTCAATGTCTCGGTATCGTCTTCGTAGTATTTCCAAACAATCGTAGTATTCTGTGACTCAGACGTTTTCGATTTCTCCAACACGTTCATTGTAGTGTTCCACAACAAATTGTAACGCGATTCGCGAATGTAGGTGTCCATTCCCTTCGTGGTGATTTCCAACTTCAAGTTATAAGAATTTGGTTTCAACGTATAAGTATATTCCAAATACGAGAACTCATTCACCGCCAATCGATACGAAACCGACTGTTCCTGTTCTGCAGTAGGCTTGTGAACATTCGTTGTAAAATACATTTCGTCGGTTGATCGACCTATCGCACTCAACAACAAGCCAAAATGCGTGCTGTCGCCAGCCAATATATATAATGAATCACCATAATGCGTCTTATATCCTTTGACCTGCACGCGATACGGTTTTCCACCCTTGCTACTCAACGTAACGGCAATCAAGTCATTTTCGAGCGTCACAAATTCTTCCTCGCCTTGTGCCGACTTATAAAAGTTACCATACTCACGCATCAATGTAACTTCATCCTGACTTTTTTGTGCCATGGCCGAATCCACACGAGCAGTGTCGTTTAGTGCCTGCAACGCCAACAAAGAATCCTCCTGACGCTGTAATTCCTTTTGTAATTCTACATTTCGTAAAGAATCAAGATATTCCGCTCTCCGTTTCAAATCTTCCTCGGTTGGACGCGTAAAGAAATAATAGCCAACCATTAAAAGACATATAAGAACCGTTCCGATAATCGTATTTTTATCCATTTGTCTGCTTCTAAAATTCGGGGCGAAGATACGATTTTATTCTCAATACACAAAAGAGTGCTTCATAAGTTACTGACACTTTTTAAGAGCAATTATTTTTCGTTTTTTTGTACAGAAAAAAATATCTTTGTTAAAAATTTGAAAAATGACAAATCAAGAAATTCTCAATCATTTATTTTCCTTGCAAGATTGTGAGTATCAAAAGTTTCATAGCAAACTGATGCCAACAATCAACCCTGAAACCATCATAGGTATTCGCGTTCCAAAATTGCGAGCATTTGCCAATGAATTGGTCAAGGAAGGCGACTACGAACAATTTCTCCTGCAATTGCCACATAAATATTATGAAGAAAACAACTTACACGCATTCTTGATTGAAAAAATCAAGGATTATGACCGTTGCATCGAGGCACTCGACACGTTTCTCCCCTATGTTGACAATTGGGCAACCTGCGATTCGTTGAAGCCAAAAGTTTTGGGAAAACGTTGTGACGAACTGTTTCCCAAAATCCAACAATGGATTTCGTCAACTCACACATACACAATACGTTTTGGCATCGGAATGATTATGAATTTTTACCTTGACAAAAATTTCAAGCCAGAATATTTGAAACTCGTGTCAAAAGTCCAATCAAGCGAATACTACGTAAACATGATGATTGCATGGTTCTTTGCGACAGCTCTTGCAAAACAATACGAAGCAACGCTGCCCTATCTACAACAGAAAAAATTATCCGTCTGGTGTCACAACAAAACAATACAGAAAGCGATTGAAAGTTATAGAATCACACCTACGCAAAAAGAAGAATTGAGAAAACTAAAAAGATCAGGGGGTGAACAATAATATGCTATAAGCTATTTATCAAACTCCTCAAACTGTGAATTTTGAGATTTAAATTCTGGTACAGTCTTTTTCATCAATTTGACCATATCGGGAATGTTTACACTATATGATAAATTGGTCAGTTGAGTGATAGTTTCATTTACCTCGTTATATTCATATTCCCGAACTTTTGCGATACGGATACGATTATGAGGTGTCGGCAACGTATTTTCTTCACTTGCAAGCACTTCCTCATAGAGTTTTTCGCCAGGACGAAGTCCCGTATAAACAATTTCTATATCCTCGCCGACCTTCAATCCGGCTAATTCTATCATGTTACGAGCCAATGTGTCGATTTTTACAGAATTACCCATATCGAACACATAGATTTGGTTACCAACGCCCATTGTCGCCGCCTCCATTACAAGACGACAGGCCTCGGGAATAGTCATAAAGAAACGGGTTATGTCGGGATGCGTCACCGTTACCGGCCCACCTTTTTCAATTTGTTCACGGAAACGAGGTATTACCGAACCATTGGAACCAAGAACATTACCAAAACGCGTTGTTACAAATTGCGTATTTCCTTTCATAGCTCCTTGTTGCAACGCCACACCCAACGACTGCACATATATCTCCGCCAAACGTTTTGAACATCCCATGATATTGGTAGGATTTACCGCCTTGTCGGTTGAAATCATCACCATTTTTTCGACATTGTATTCAATACATTTGTCGGCAACATTTTTCGTTCCGTTCACATTGACAAGAACCGCCTCACACGGATTTTCCTCCATCAAAGGCACATGCTTATAGGCAGCTGCGTGAAACACCACTTGCGGATGCCATTTTCGAAATGCAAAATCAAGTCGTGCCGGATGACGAACATCACCTATTATTGGAGTAAAATCCAAATTCGGATAACGCCCTTCCATTTCCAAACGAAGATTGTGCATAGGTGTTTCGGCATTATCAAATAACAACAATTGTTTTATGCCAAAAGAAGCAAGCTGACGACACAGTTCCGAACCGATAGAACCGGCAGCTCCCGTAACTAATACAACCTTATCTTTGAAATTAGCGACGATTTCATCCATTGAGATTGAAATTTCAGGACGTCCCAACAAATCTTCAATCTTAACTTCACGAATATGGCTCTTTACCAATCGACCGCCAACAACCTCGTCAATTGACGGAGCAACCAGAGGTTTTATATTATTGTTGATACAAAATTGTACCAAACCATTACGTTCATTTTGTGCATCGGATTCCAAAGGAAACAGAATACAATCAACCAACATACGATCGCAGTAGTCATACAAATCGTCGTCGTTTTCATAAAAGAAAATCTTCTTGTCAACCAGCATGTTGCCTTTAGCATGCTTATCATTTGACAAAAAGCCGATAATGTTGTATTTTGTAGAGTTTGCAAATCTGGTCACAACAGCCACAGCCTTATCCGTTGTTCCATACACCAATACCCGTTTCTGCTCAGTACGTTCCTTCACACGGTTACGATAAATATCGTACACCACCATCATACATAGGCGTATTCCGACAAGGAAGAAGAATGTTAGTAAGAAATCGAACACTGCGACCAAGATTGTTGCCGGAGTGTACATCCCAAACACGACAATCGTCAATAATAATAACGAGGCCTTTGTGAAAGCCGTCAAGAAATAACGAAAATAATCTTTTAGCGTAGAGTGACGGATAATGATAGTGTAACAACGGAATAGCAACAACACGCATACTGAAGCGATCAACGATGCCACTAACCAAATTGTAGTATATGACGACGCATAAATTTTGGACTCGGCAGTGAAATTCAACGTAAGCAGCACAACCCAAGAAGCCAATACCGACAAGAATAAATCCATGATAAACACGAATTTACTTGAAAGATACTTGGTTAAATATTTGGATATACGTTGAGAAATACTAAATGACATTGCTCTTGAATTGCTAATCAGCAATTATATTATCAAAATTATCTTCTAGGAGTGTATCCTTTTTTCTTCTTATGTTTCTTTTGCAAGAAATTAGCTTTGGTATATTTTGAACGAGCAGTGTACATAGAACCTTTATTTCCACTCTTCATTCCCGAAGACTTTCCAGCATCGAATAAATATGTTAAGCCAAGCGTTGTTGCGATATAAGTGTCTTGTAACGTTTTGTCATTATCATTTGAAACCTCGGCATCTAATACATCATAGGAGGTTATAGACCAAATGCCTTCTGCCTCAAGCAACAAGTTATTGGTTAGATGGACATTCACGCCTAAACCAACGGGAGCCATCAAACACGTATATGATTTTTCTTTAAGAACGGCATCCGTTGTTGCCTTCTTCAATGTTGATTTAAACGTACATGTTCCCACGCCACCAGTTGCATACACAGAAACAGGGAATTTCTTATCGTCAAGAATAGCACGAACCACATCATATCGTGCATTTAACATCGCATTTATCATTGAAGCGTTGAACATCTTATCTTGCCATGACTCGTCGCTCAACTTATAATCTTTCTTTCCTTGCAAAGTTCCGTATGACAAACGCAAACGAAAATCTACATATTCATACAATGCCTTATCAATTGAAAGACCAACCAAATACTTGGTATCGGACATACGAGTGGTTGTGTTCATATCATTCCACATGATATCACCACAAAACGAGGTTGCACCGCCAAACACGCCAGCGCCCCACCCTTGCTTAATCCAATCGCCATTGTTATGCATTTTTCCGTGATGATTCTTACCATTATAATTTAAGGTAGGAATCTTATACGAAACGCCTAATGTAGCTGTCACATAAGTATCTTGAATTTTACTATTCAGGCAGTTTGCCTCAAGCGCGTCGATATTATCGGAATTTGTAAGATTCCAGCGACCTTCAAGATTTATGTCCCAATGTTCGTCCAAATTACAATTCAAACCTATACCAAGAGGGAAAATCAAGCAATTTTCCTTTGATTCTGTTTGTTTACCAGAATATCCATTAGTACATTTAGCATTGTAGAAACATCCACCGACACCAGCAACCAAATATGGTGAAGTAGCTATATCTTCATCAATCAGTGCCTTAAGAAGATTGAATTTTGCATTTATGCCATATTCTATAATCGAAGCGTTAAATACAAGTCCATTATAATTCATCTGCGTGTCATAAATCTTGGAACCTGCCAAGCGTCCGTATCCTGCCTGAAGACGCAATTCTATCGGAGTCAATATCACTTTATCAACAGATAAGCCTACCGTCCATCGAGTATCACCCAAGCGAGCATCTTCGTTATTTTCATTAAACATTACATCACCAGCAAACGAAGTTGCCCCAAACGTAACGCCGAAGCCCCAACCCGTGTTGTACCATGAGTCGCCTTTATATGCCGCATGAGGACGCGTTGGCGGATTATAGAAGTTTACCTGTGACGGTGACGACAATTGTAGTGAACCCATATTCAAAAGACTCACATTTGGTGTAGCTTGAACACTCGCCCCTACTATAGTGGCAAGCATCAGCAAGATATATGTATATACTCTCTTCACAATACCCAAATTTTGTTGCAAAAATAAGAAAATAATTTTTGTTCGCACGTTTTTTCTTGGAAAATATATCAAAAAGAGAAATATATACTTTGTTAAAAAACTTGTGTATAAAAAATCTATTTTCTCATTCTTTTTATGAAGAAAATCAAATTATTTTGCAGTCAAAATAAAATAGACAATGAAGACTATCTCAGAACGTTCAGCCGACAATCTGCGTATTCTTGCAGTTTCGATGGTTGAAAAAGCAAAGTCAGGACATCCAGGTGGAGCCATGGGTGGAATGGATTTTATCTCAGTTTTATATTCAGAATTTCTACAATACGACCCAACCGACTTGAAATGGGCAAATCGTGACAGATTTTTCTTGGATCCAGGTCACATGTCGCCAATGTTGTATGCAACCTTGGCTATGGTTGGCTCGTTGTCGATTGATGATTTGAAAAATTTCCGTCAATGGGGAAGCATTACTGCGGGACACCCCGAAATAAATCCTGCAATTGGTATTGAGAACACGTCTGGTCCGCTCGGACAAGGACATACGATGGCCGTAGGTGCCGCTATTGCTGAGAAATTCCTTCGTCATCGTTTTGGCGACTGGATGCAACATAAAATCTACGCATTCATCTCCGATGGTGGTATTCAGGAAGAGATCTCGCAAGGTGCCGGACGTATTGCTGGTCATCTTGGATTGGATAATCTTATCATGTTTTTTGACTCAAACGACATTCAGCTTTCTACGCATACCGATGCCGTTTCGAGTGAAGATACCGCAAAAAAATACGAATCGTGGGGTTGGAGAGTCATTACTATCAATGGTAACGATCACGACGAGATTCGTAAGGCGCTCCGTTGGGCAAACGAAAAGACCGACAAGCCATCCTTGATTATAGGAAAAACAATTATGGGAAAAGGATTGCTCGATGCTGAAGGCAATTCTTTTGAGGGAAAAACATCTACTCACGGTCAGCCTGTCAGCAAAGCGGGTGCTTCTGTCGAGAAAACAATCCTCAATCTTGGAGGAAATCCCGATGATCCGTTTGCCGTATTTGATGATGTGAAAGATTTCTGGAAAAAAGTCAATGCGGAAAAAGCTCAAGCTGCTCAAAAACGTAAAGAAGAGCAAGCAAATTGGGAAAAACAAAATCCTGAATTGGCGAAGAAATTAGCACAGTATTTATCGGGTGAACTTCCAACGAACATGGATTTCTCAACCATAGAACAAAAGGAAAATGCGGCAACTCGCGTTGCTTCGAAAAACGTGCTTGGTTTCTTGGCTGAAAAACTCGATAATATGATTTGTTCGTCTGCCGACTTGTCAAACAGCGACAACACGGACGGATTCTTGAAAAAAACTCAGGATATTGTCAAAGGTGATTTTTCGGGAAAATTCCTTGAAGCAGGCGTGGCAGAGTTGACCATGGCTTCGATTATGAACGGAATCGTTCTTCATGGTGGATTTTTTACTGCATGTGGAACATTCTTCGTATTTTCCGACTATATGAAACCGGCAATGCGTATGTCTGCTCTTATGGAACTGCCAGTGAAATATGTATGGACACACGATGCGTTCCGTGTGGGCGAGGATGGTCCTACGCATCAGCCAATTGAGCAAGAAGCTCAGATTCGCTTGATGGAACACGTGTACAACCATAGTGGTAAACGTAGCTTTCTCGTTCTTCGTCCAGCCGACGGTCAGGAAGCTACTGTTTGTTGGGAACTTGCCATGAAGACAAACGACCGTCCGACGGGTTTGATTTTCTCTCGACAAAACGTAAAGGATTTGCCTGCAAAACAAGGTTCTACACGATATGCAGACGCTCAAAATGCTAAATTTGGCGCATATATTATAAATGAGCCGAAAAAAGATATTGATGTCGTTTTGGTGGCAAATGGTTCCGAAGTAAGCACGATTTACGATGCTGCTCAAATACTTGAAAACACCCACAATCTTTCGGTACAAGTTGTTTCAGCTCCGTCGGAAGGTTTGTTCCGTGACCAACCAAAGGAATATCAGGAAAAAGTTATTCCGTCAAATAAACCCGTTTACGGTGTAACGGCTGGATTGTCAATCAATTTACAAGGATTAGTTGGTGCCAAAGGTAAGGTTTGGGGATTGGATCATTTTGGATTCTCGGCTCCATATACCGTTCTTGACGAAAAATTTGGTTATACGGCTGAGAATATTGTAAATCAGGTTTTAGAATATTTGAAAGAATATTAATAAGAAACGTCCTCGTTTCTGATTACCGTAGGGCTGTCACAATGTGGCAGCCTTTTTTATAATATATCCACGGCTGCCGTAATACGACAGCCCTACAATCATCTGTGTATAATTGGAGAATTACCAGTTTTTAATCACGGCTTTGCTACCGTTGCAGATTTTTACGAAATAGGAACCGGCAGGTAAATCTTTCACATTGATAAGCACTTTGTTAACGCTTATCGTGTTGAACGAAACATTATAGACTCTCGCCCCCGTAGTGCTATAAACTTCGATTGGACAAGCGGCAATAACCTCACCATCAACAATGAATGCGTTTGCTTCATGGTTGGTGTAAACCACAAAACTATCATTCGGTTTTTTAGGACGATTGATACATTTTACGCTTGAATAAGAATATTCGCCGTTGAAATCTGTTTGTTTGAGGCGATAGTATGAAATACCTTCTACTGGTTCTTTATCTTCAAACGAGTAGAAATTTTCTACAGTAGTTGTTCCCGCACCATTGACTTTGCCGATTGCAACCCACGACACACCGTTGAATGAACGTTCTATGGTGAAATAGTCATTGTTTTCTTCGGAAGCAGTTGACCATTCTAACAAAACAGAGTTGTCAAGATTTGATGCTTTCCAAAGAGAAATAACTATAGGCATATATACCGTCAACGAAGCCACAGAATGTTCTTTCATATTCAGAATATTTAAAGACTGAACTTCAACACCATTCCACCACGTATTAATAGTATGTTTGTTACCGAAATTTTTTTCTGGGAATATATGTCCACCACCTTTGGAACCTAAATAACCACCAGCAGAAACATTTTCGATACCTGAACAGACACTTGAGGTAGATGTTGTCCATGTCGTGTCGTACCATTTTAGAGAACACTCAGCACCAAATTTTTTATTATTTGAATTGGTACAATAATAGAGTGTGTCGCCCGATTTTGGAGAAATATATGTATTTAATACTCTTTGTGGAGCCACACAAGAGAAACCAGATCGCATATCGCATTTTCTAGAATTTGAGGTTCTATTTCTATAGGTATATGTTGTTTCTGTTGTCGTTTTTCCAATTACTAACGGAGGAGTCGTTTCTGTAACCGTCTTATCGCATGTTGTGTTGTTAATTATAATTTTTCTATCATCCCAATAGAGATTCATTTCTATACCATATTCATCATCAGAAAGATTTACCGTTTGGTAATATCCTTCAGGAAGTTTTTGATAGCCATATCGTGACTTAGCATTTGCGGTAAGGGCAATTGTGTCGGCATTCGTACTGGCTCTTTCTGCTCTTTGATTTTTGCTTGCGCCATTAACACCATCAGTTTCTGCAGATGCCCAATAAGCAGGATCGTCGTATTTTTTGATAGAATCTTGTATAGGAGAAATTCTATATACCACCAAACCTTTTAGACCTCCCGTTCGTGTTTCTGTTTCATTAATATTTTCTGGATCAAAGAATGGGAAGTGTGTTACACCAGAGTTTTTCTGGTATTTAACCGTTACCTCTCCTACGACACAATTACCATCGGAGTCTTTGCCATCCCATTTTATATAAAAAGATTGATCATCTTTGTACAAACGACCCGCAGTTTCCATACGCCAGTTTTCTCCACAGCACATTGTTTCATACAAAGAATACGTACCATCTTCTTCATTATAATAAAAATGGTCTTCATCAAGAGTAACTCCTGATTCTAGTGTTAAACCATCTACGGTACTTAAATTTTCATATTCTTTAGTTGTTCCGTCATTATAATACTCTAAAGAAGAACCATCTGCAGCGACAGAGATAGATTGAATAATTGTTGCAGATGTTGAAAGTGTAACACCTTCATCGTAAGTATCTAAACAATATTTTATTGTTGTTTCATTTCTACAATTACCTACAATTCCTCCCATTTCTCCATCTCCTGATATTGAAGCATTATTTTCACAATCTTCAACTACTATATCACCACCACCATAAGTCAAACTAAGTATTCCAGCAGCATTCTTTCCATATACAGAAGATTTATTTTTACATGAATTAATATTTAATAAATCATCAGGAAATGCAGAACCAACAATTCCTGCAGTAGAACTATTTATTGCAAAATTACCTTGTATATATCCATAATTAGTAGAATAAGTCACAGAAGAATAACCCATATTACCTTGAAGATCTCCTACAATACCACCAACACAAACCCCATACGAATCATTATTGGCAACTATAGGCGCATAATTTAAACAAGAGTCAAGCAAACACCCATCTGCATACCCAACAATCCCCCCCATCATGCAATTCCAATTATCGTCATCTGTAACATTAAGTACCAATGAATTTTCTATTTTACATGCATTACTACAATGTTTAAAGGTTGTATTTTCCGCAGAAGCACAAATTCCTCCAATATAAACATATTCATCTTCTATTACAGAATAAGTGTTGCCCACATCAATTGTTCCTTTAACATGGACATTATCTATTGTTGCACCATCACAATAGGCAAACAACCCCACTTGAGAATTTGTAAATATAATCGTATCCTGATCACCAGTTAATTTTGCATAAGTTGTATCTACATTGTCAGTAAGGGGATTCGGTGCATAACGACCAGCCCTAAAGACCCCTTTAAACGGCAAATTATCTTCCATATTACCAATACCTTCCCAATCAGAGCCAAGTTCAATTGTTCCCGTTGGTGCAATCAGGTAGAAATTCACACCATAAAAGCCGTAGGAACCATCCAACTCGAATGTAGCAGGAATCTTTTCGCCCGTTGCCTTATCAATAAGGAAATCGGGAATAGTATAGGTAAATGTTCCTCCACTATTTACAGCATCGGCCAAAGCTACTAAATCTTCTTTATTTCGAATTAGTACTGGATTATTTGCAGTACCAAGAGTTTTTTTAAAAATACTCTTTGCTGCAGTTGCTAATGCAGCTTTAGTTCCAGCCAAACTTGTACCTGCCATGCTTGGAAGAGTAAAATCTACGGAGTCCCCCATGTTAAATTCCACGGAATTGTATGTAAACCGCTGGTCAAACAACGAAAGCTTATATTGTTTCAAGCATCCCGATTCCGTCTTAGATTCAGGATAATACCAATATTCTCCCGCTTTTTTTATAGCGTCTTTATCTTTCCAAGGATAGTGATACCCTCTCGATTGAGATTTCTCCGCTAAAAGTTTATCAGCAATTACCATATCTGGTTCGTCGTCGCCATTGGTATCCATCAATAATTCAATGGTTGCGTCTTCGTTATAAAGCAATTGCACAACAAAAAGTAAATCTTCGCAACTCATTGCATCACCAGCAAACGTCAAATCCTTGGGAATATTGGGAACTTGAGCTACATGTCCAAAGAAATCATCCTCTGGTCGGGTAAGGAAAACAGGGTATTCAGGTTGGAACGTATTTTTATTAGGATACGACTGACGATCTTTTTCCACACCGTTAGGCTCGTTTTCGTATTCACGGGTTGCACCAAAAGAATTACAACCAAACACAAAACGATACGGCATGGCACCCGACATATATACTTTTGATAAATATCCGTCGGTACTCATTGTATAAAACGTCGCCCATACTTGTTTCGTCTCACCATTAGTATTCAATCCCCATGCTTTAGACCATACACGTCCCGATTTTGCTTCGTTACTTCCGTCAACAACGGTTATGTCAAAAAGGCTAATATCAAAAGGTTGCCCCGCTGCAACGCCAAAGTCGCAACCAATATCAAATTCAAGATAATAATCTCCTGCACCTCCTAATTCCGCTGCTGTAAGAACAATAGGACTATAGCCCCTAGTACTATTCCCATCTAAGATATTCGGACCATAATACGCTTGAGCATACGTTGAAATAAATCCATTTCCAGAAGAAGGAAGATTTTGCTCGCTGTAAACAACAGCTTCATCCTTGCTAATACGATACTTAACCTTTTCACTACCGTTTGTTGGATTACTGGTCGCACTTCCGCCATTCGGCATGTATCCACCAAAGCCCAAGCACACTTTTTCACCATCCTTGAGACGAAAATAAAGGCGATTTTCAGCAGAACAACTTGCCTTAGACGAAGAATGCTGGTAACGGGCAAAAGGTCGTGATTCTCCATTACCGCCTTCACGAGAACCTAAAGCAAGAAAACATTGGTTGTCGGCTATGCCAGCCTTAGGATTCGGAGCCGCTCCTTCTGCGGCGGTATTTGGCCACAATTGCCTCGTCCCATCTGCCCACGCAGAGGAGAAAAATATACTAACTGACAATATTAATAGACAAAATCTTTTCATAAATACCTTATACTGAGTGGTTTAGCATAAACTAATACTCGTTGGCAAGATAATACAAAAAAAAAGAAAAAGCAAGAATAAGGGGGTAGTTTTTTAGAAACAGAATTTTAACAATACATTATATAAAGAGAATGTTATTTTAAAAGTCAACCTATTTTAGGTTGCCTATTTTAGGTTTATTTCTGAGAGACGCCCCAATGTGACGTCTCTACAATTATATCTCGTTGATTCTATTCTTTACCAACTGCAATGCGGTAGGAATTCCTTGCGGATTCTTTCCTCCTGCCGTTGCGAAGAATGGCTGACCACCGCCACCGCCGGCAATTTCTTTTGCCATCAGTTTTATCAGTTCTTGCGCTGTCAGCTTGTAATCGTCGATAACATCTTGCGAAACGGCTACGCATACGTTTGCCTTGCCATCAACATTCGCTGCCAAAACAACAACGAACGACGACAAACTGTTTTTCAAACTAAACGCAATGTCTTTCAATGCATTGGCATTCGATGCGGAGATTTCCTTCACAACCAACGAAATGTTGTTTTTCGATTCTACCGATTTCAACAATTCGTTTGCCACCTGTTGCGTTTGTTGTTTTTCGAATGCTTCAAGTTGTTTTTGCAGTTTTGCATTCTCTGCAACAAGTTGTTCTACCTGTTTCGTCAGATTTACTGGGTTCTTCAGCAATTCTTTTATAGTTGCAATTGTGTCAACTTGTTCGAAAATGAATTTCTCCGCATTATCGGATGTTACAGCCTCAATACGACGGATTCCTGCTGCAATGGCACTTTCGGAAACGATTTTGAAGAAACCGATTTTTCCCGTTGACGAAATATGTGTACCACCACACAATTCCATTGAATCGCCAAATTTAATAACACGGACTTTGTCGCCATATTTTTCGCCAAACAACGCCTTTGCACCCATCGCCTTTGCCTCGTTGATAGGCATATCGCGATATTCCTGCAATGCATAATCAGAACGAATCAATTGATTTACAATTTGTTCCGTCTTACGAATTTCTTCGTCGGTCATTTTTTGGAAATGAGAGAAGTCGAAACGTAGATGTTCCGGCGTAACCAACGAACCTTTTTGTTCAACGTGCGAGCCAAGAACTTGTTGCAACGCAAATTGCAGTAAGTGCGTTGCCGAGTGGTTACATTCCGTCAATTCGCGTGACTTGGTATTTACTACTGCATTGAATTCAGTATCAAGCGTTTCAGGAAGTTTTTCACACAAATGGACAATAAGACCATTTTCGCGAACAGTGTCAACTATCGTAGTTTTTACGCCGTTTGCCTCAATATATCCTTTATCACCAACCTGACCACCCATTTCGCCATAGAACGGAGTCTTGTCGAATACCAATTGGTACAAGGTCTTGCCTTTTGCCGTTACCTGACGATATTTCACT
>JAFZTG010000012.1 GCA_017618935.1 Bacteroidales bacterium
ACAAATATTCTTCCTCGTCTTTCAATTCCTGTTCTTTTTCCGCAATTTCTTTTTCAACGATTTCGGGAGAAAGAATTTTTTTCAATCTGACTTCAAAACGGAGATTTTCGGTTTTCGAAACTTTGTCGAGAGTTGAGGTTTGTCCTGCGCCAAGATAGAAATTATACGCGTTGATGAGGAAACTCATGCTGTCGCCTTCGTGCATCATAGCAAATGCGTCGTTGATTGTCGCCCCCGCAGTTACAGGAGGAAAAAAATCCATGATAAACCGTGGAGATATTTCCTGCGAGTTAAACAGTAGAGAATCATTTTCGTTGAAATATTTCACATCGAGCAACAGTTTGTTTCCGTCCTGTGGAATCAGTTCCGAATTGGACTTTTCGTGGTAGAAATACAGCAGACCGCCGTCGGTGGTGCTATATTCAATTTTTTTTGTTCTGTCGCAACCCAAAATGGTCAAGAATGAAAGACAAACGATGAATATTCTTCGCATATTATCTATTTTTATACATTGATTCATAGTAATTTGCATAATCGCCAGAAACCACATTGTTCAGCCATTCTTCGTTGTCCAAATACCAACGGACGGTTTTTTCAATACCTTCTTCGAATTGCAGCGATGGTTCCCAGCCAAGTTCTTTCTGCAATTTTGTGGAATCAATTGCATAGCGTGCGTCGTGACCAAGACGGTCGGTTACGTAGGTAATCAAATTCATGTCTTCGCCTTCGGCACGACCGAGCAAGCGGTCAACCGTGTTGATTACAACTTTAATAATATCAATATTTTTCCATTCGTTGAAACCTCCAATGTTGTAGGTTTCGGCAATCGTTCCTTTGTGGAAAATTAAGTCGATTGCACGGGCGTGGTCTTCCACAAATAGCCAGTCACGTACGTTTTCGCCCTTGCCATAAACAGGGAGCGGTTTCTTGTTCTTTATGTTGTTGATAAACAACGGAATAAGCTTTTCAGGGAATTGATACGGACCATAATTGTTCGAGCAGTTTGTCACAATTGTTGGCATACCATATGTGTCGTGGAAAGCGCGCACAAAGTGGTCGGAACCGGCTTTGCTTGCGGAGTAGGGGGAGTGAGGCGTGTATTTTGTGGTTTCATAGAAGAAATCCTCGCCATATGCCAGATGGTGTTCCGACGACGATGCCGTGGTCGAAAACGGCGGTTTCACGCCTTCGGGGTGTGACATTTGCAATGCGCCATACACTTCGTCGGTTGAAATGTGATAGAAACGTTTTCCTTCGTATTTTTCGGGAAGCGATTCCCAATATAATTTTGCCGCCTGCAACAACGAAAGCGTACCCATTACGTTGGTCTTGGCAAACGTGAACGGGTCTTTTATGCTACGGTCAACGTGACTTTCGGCTGCAAGGTGAATAATGCCGTCAACGTGTTCGTCTTGCATTAGTTTGTAAAATGCGTCGAAATCGCAGATGTCCATTTTTACAAATTTGTAATTCGGCTTGTTTTCAATGTCTTTCAAATTCGCCAAATTCCCTGCGTAGGTCAACTTGTCAAGGTTGATGATTTTGTAATCAGGATATTTGTTTACAAACAGACGAACGACGTGCGAGCCTATGAATCCCGCTCCGCCAGTTATAACTATGGTACGTTTCATACAAACTTTATTTTCCTACAAAAATAAAGAATAAGATTGAAAAATATCCAATTACAATTTATAAACTAAATAAACTATTCCAGCATTTGCCTCAATTGGGGTAGCGGTATCAGTTTTAATATCAGTAATAACTATCATTCCCTTTCCATTTGTATTTGCACCTGATTGGACGAAAATATTTCCTGATGCGTCAAATTTTGGGTGCGGATAATGTAAAAATTGTGTGGAAATAGATGATTTATCTATGGTATGAATGGAAACTTCTTCTGTAATTGTGTTATAGCAATAAATTTTATTTAAAGAATTGTCTTCATACCCATAAATGCAACCGTCTGTACTTGGAAAACTTTCTGTTACATTGCGAAATTCAGTGATTTCTTTCGTTTCAAACATTTCTTTTTCTGAAGAGAATGTAATTAGTTTATTTCTACTCATAAAAGCGATGGTGGAATTTTCTGAGTACCGCGGCATCGCGTAATCAATGTCACTATACACAAATGGAACGATTTGTGCCCGAATGGAATCTAATTCAACCTTATTTTGTGTACAGTTTAGTCGGTATGTTACGACTTCACTCTCATCTTTTTGATTTTTATATGCGACTATATAATAAAACTTATTATCAACGGATACAAATGTCCCGTTTCTTTTTCTATTCCCTAATAGATTTTCTTGCTCCAAAATAGTTTCAATTCGTCCATCAGGAAATAAAACAATTGGTTGCCATAGTATATCTTCCAATAATGGATAGGGACTAGCCATAGCCACAAGGTAATCCTCATTGTTATGCACAAAATAATTGATTGCGTAATCGTTTGGCCAAATGTATTCTATAGTTGGCTTTGAACTGCCGTTGTCTATAACTTTGATGATTCTTGAGAATTCTCTTGAGTCTCGAACGTAAAATCCGTTTTCCGTCGGACTGATGTATCCATTAGACATATACGAATTGCTACTTGCTTCGTATATAAACGGCATTGCGTTTTTTAATTCCTCCAAATTAATTATGCCGCCGTCTTTTTTTCGAATCACATATTGAAAACAGTCATCTTGTAACAAAGAAATAGCTGCTTTAATTTCTTCTGGACATTCCTCCTTGTTTGTGACATAGTAATTACTGTTATGTAGCCAAATGTAGTCGTCACCAATGGGGATTATCTCGCTTGGAACAATGAAAAGGTTGTTTTCTACGAAGTTTTTTGCGGCATTGCTTGCTCCGCCAAGGTCATATTGGAAAAATGCTTTTTTCATTTCTCCCTTTGAATCAACAACACACAACAACGGGATTGCACTCGTGTCGGAGTCAGATTTTAGATTGTATGATTTTAAGTTATTGTTGCTACTAATAATGGCAAAATATGAAACGTTTTCGATATTAATCTTGGTGACAGAAATTGATTTTACTTGGGGCGTTTCTGAGTCATCTTTTTTACAACTGCTAAGTACGAATACTGAAAGTAAACAGAAAACGAATAACTTTTTCATAACTTTTACATTTTGTTACTAAATACATTTATTTTCACAAATCTAAAAAGTATATGAATTAAATCCAACGATTTCCAGAAAAAAAATTACTTAGTGTATAACGCACAATAATTAATAAATGGTTGTCATTCAATTGCTTATATTGTGTGTAGACATTGTTTATTTTCATTCATAAAACAATGT
>JAFZTG010000138.1 GCA_017618935.1 Bacteroidales bacterium
CGAGCCAAGAACTTGTTGCAACGCAAATTGCAGTAAGTGCGTTGCCGAGTGGTTACATTCCGTCAATTCGCGTGACTTGGTATTTACTACTGCATTGAATTCAGTATCAAGCGTTTCGGGAAGTTTTTCACATAAATGGACTATAAGACCATTTTCGCGAACGGTGTCAACTATCGTAGTTTTTACGCCATTTGCCTCAATATATCCTTTATCGCCGACCTGACCACCCATTTCGCCGTAGAACGGAGTCTTGTCGAATACCAATTGATACAACGATTTGCCTTTTGCCGTAACTTGGCGATATTTCACTATAGAAACCATACATTCTTTGGTATCGTAGCCAACGAACGCGTTGCCTTGTTCGTTAGAAAGCACAACCCAGTCGCCAGTCGAAATGTTTGTTGCCTGACGGGCACGTTCTTTCTGTTTTTCAAGTTCTTTCTGGAACTCGTCAATGTCAACTTCAAGATTTTGCTCACGGGCAATCAATGTCGTCAAATCAAGCGGGAATCCGTATGTGTCGTACAACGTGAACGCATCGACACCCGAAATCGTTTTCTGACCAGCTTGCTTTACTTTTTCTATCTTCGAATTCAACAAATTGATACCAGTTTCCAATGTCTTCAAGAAAGATTTTTCCTCCTCGAAAATCACTTTCGTTATCAATTTTTCCTGTGCGATAATTTCAGGATATGCCTTTCCCATTGTTTGAATCAAACAAGGAAGAAGGCGATACATAAATGGTTCGTGCAAGTTCAAGAACGTATATCCGTAACGAACAGCACGACGAAGAATACGACGAATCACGTAACCTGCCTTGATGTTCGACGGCAACTGACCATCGGCGATTGCGAACGAAATAGTACGTATGTGGTCGGCAATCACGCGCATAGCAACGTCTTGTTTCGCATCGTCGCCATATTTTGTATTTGAAATTGCGCCAATTTCCGCAATCAGCGGTTGGAACACGTCGGTATCGTAGTTTGACTGCTTACCTTGCGTAACCATTGCCAAACGTTCGAATCCCATACCCGTATCGATATGTTTTTTCGGCAACAATTCCAATTCGCCGTTTGCCTTACGGTTATATTGCATAAACACAAGATTCCAAATCTCAATCACTTGCGGATGGTCGTGGTTTACCAATTCGTGTCCTGGTTTCTTTGCCTTTTCTTCGGCAGAACGGATGTCAACATGAATTTCGGAACAAGGGCCGCAAGGTCCAACCTCGCCCATTTCCCAGAAATTGTCGTGCTTGTTGCCTTTCAAGATTCGTTCTTCGGGAAGATATTGTTTCCAAATATCGAACGCTTCTTGGTCAAACGACGTTCCATCAGCCGTATCGCCTTCAAAAACAGTGGCATACAAACAATTTTTATCGATTTTCAACACTTCGGTCAAATATTCCCATGCCCACGAAATTGCTTCTTTCTTGAAATAGTCGCCAAACGACCAGTTTCCAAGCATTTCGAACATGGTATGGTGGTAGGTGTCGTGACCAACTTCCTCCAAATCATTGTGTTTACCCGAAACACGCAGACATTTCTGTGAATCGGCGACACGAGGACGAGTAATCGGAGAAATTCCGAGGAAAATATCTTTGAACTGGTTCATTCCCGCATTGGTAAACATCAATGTAGGGTCGCCTTTCACCACCATAGGTGCAGACGGAACAATAGTGTGTTCTTTTGAAGCAAAAAAATCGAGAAACGATTGACGTAATTCTTGAGCGTTCATACATATATAATTTAACGGGTGCAAAAGTACGTTTTTTTAAGAATAAAAGAGAAAGTAAGCAAAAAAGTTTTTTATATACGTTTTTTTCATATATTTGCACTTTCAAAAAATAAGATGGCTAAAAGTAAATTCCGATTTAATCCAGATACGCTCCAATACGAGAAAATTGAACGTTCTTTCAAAAGAGCACTCGGTATGGTTTTATCATATTTGGTCATAATCGTTGTGGTCGGATTTGCTTTTATGTTCACGTGGTTGCACTTTTTCCCTTCTTCACGCGAAAAACAATTGATTGACGAGAACAAAAGCCTTCGAAATCAGTACAAAACATTAAACAATCGTCTTTCCAATATGGAAACCGTATTGGACGACTTAGCCGACAAAGACAACAACATTTATCGTATGGTGTTTGAGTCGGAACCGATTCCCAGTGAAATCCGCAATGGTGGTTTTGGTGGTGTAAACCGCTATGCCGAGTTGGAAGAGATTCCCAACATGGAAATCGTGGTGCAGACAAATAAACGAATGGACATTTTGCGTAAAAAGATTTATATCCAGTCGCTTTCATTTGACACGATTGTAAATTTGGCAAAGAACAAGCAGGAAATGTTACAGCATATTCCTGGTATTCAGCCTCTTAAAACATACAAATACGTTTCGGGGTTCGGAACGCGCATGCACCCGATTTATAAGACGCTTCGCACGCATACAGGTATTGATTTGGTTGCTCCAAGCGGAACAAAAATTTATGCGACGGGCGACGGTGTTGTGAAATCTGCTAAATTCGAACGTGGATATGGGAAAGCCATCGTGATTGACCACGGCTACAAATATCAGTCAATGTATGCTCACTGTTCCGAAATTCTGGTTCACCAAGGACAAAAAGTAAAACGTGGAGAACTTATCGGATTGGTAGGAAACACGGGGGTTTCAACGGGTTCACACCTTCATTACGAAATCATTAAAAATGGGCAAAAAGTCAATCCAATCAATTACTTTTTGAATGACCTTTCACCGAACGAATTCGAAGAAATTCGTCAAATTTCCATCCAACCAAACCAGTCTTTTGATTAAAGAATTTGGTTATTTCTATTTCCCATTAACTTTCAAAAGGGTTTTTCTTTGAAAAATCGGGCTGATAGTAATCGTTGCTTTCCAATTCTTGTGTCCAACCACGCTCAAAGCCCAACAAATCCAGTTTCTTTAAAACCACATCATATTCCCCACTCTTTAACGGACGATCTATCAAATTGTATTTCAACGCGTTATACACGGGAAAATATTGCGACATCAACGAAACGAACAATTTGGTTGAACATTCTTCGGCTATTCGTTGCAAAACCTGTAAACTATTGTCAATATAATTTGGCAACACCAAATGACGAATTATCAAAGCAGGATTTTCATCAGAAATCACCCCCTGTTTTTGTCTATACATTTCCCTGATTGCAGAAACAGCCGTCTTACAATAATTGGGAATACCAGAAAGTCGCATCGCCAAAGATTCGTCGGCATATTTGAAATCAGGAAGATACACATCGACGTATTTTTCCAAAACACGAAGGGTTTCTACTCTTTCGTATGCATTCGTATTATAAATTATCTTTGGGAAAAATCCCTTTTCGTGCACCGCTTCAATAATTCGAAGCATTTGCGGAATATGACTTGTAGGCGAAACGAAACCAAGAAATTTCACGCCACTCTGTAAAATTTCAACAATCTGATTCACGGCAGTCTCGTAATCGGTTATTTCATTTCGAATAACGGACTGAGGCTGACTAATCTGATAATTCTGGCAATAGCAACAACGCAAATTACAATGTGAGAAAAACACGTTACACACGCCTTTCTCACTTCCCTCTATCGGTTCTTCGCCCGTATGCAAACTAATATTGGCGATGTGTAAACCTGCATCAAGTCGACAAAATCCTAACTGCCCCTGTTCCCGATTTACCGAACAAAGGTGCGGACAAAGCGTACAATGCGCAAGAGATATTTCTTCCATCAAAATGAACTTTGGTTCGCAAACATAATAATTTGACTGGATTTTTTGGAATTTTCACAAAACTGATTCTACATTTGTAGAAAAATAAAGCTATGACTGTCCAAGATATTATTTCGGAACTTGAAACGGTGGCTCCTCTTGCCTATCAGGAGAGTTACGACAATGCGGGACTTTTGGTTGGCAACAGAACCGATGCAGTTGAGAAAGTGCTGATAACGCTCGACGTGACCGAATCCGTTGTACGTGAGGCTATTGAGTGCGGTGCAAATCTCATCATTTCGCACCATCCGCTCATTTTCCGTCCGTTGAAATCAATCAATTCCACAACGGAAACAGGTCGTTGTATTATGCTCGCTTTGCAAAACAACATTGCCATTTATGCCTGTCACACCAATATTGATTCTGTATCCAATGGCGTGAACGCTATGATTTGTGATAAAATCGGTCTGCAAAATAAAAAAATTCTTTCACCGAGGGCAAATTGCCTGACGAAATTGATCTCCTACGTGCCGAAACAACACGCCGAAACGGTTTTGGAAGCACTGTTTTCTGCCGGTGCAGGCTGTATCGGAAACTACGACAAATGTAGTTTTTCGTCGGATGGCGTCGGCACGTTTCGGGCAAATGAGAACGCGCACCCGTTCGTTGGCGAGAAAAACGAGTTGCACCACGAAAACGAGACACGAATCGAGGTTGTTTTTCCAAATGAAAAGACAAACGCTGTCGTTGCAAATTTGCTTCAAAATCACCCTTATGAAGAAGTTGCATACGACCTCTTCCCTATCAAAAACACATTTTCGTTGGTTGGCGACGGAATGATTGGTGATTTGCCAACGCCCGAAAAAACAACGGAATTTCTCAAAAGGATCAAGGACACATTTGGTTGCGGCGTGATTCGTCACACCAACATTACAAAAGAATCTATCTCAAGAATTGCCGTATGTGGCGGTTCAGGCAGTTTTCTCATTCACGATGCGATTCGCTCGAAAGCCGATGTTTTCATCACTGCCGACGTGAAATATCACGATTTTTTCAATGCCGAAAACAAGATAATTTTGGCAGATATCGGACATTATGAATCGGAACAATTCACAAAAGAACTTTTTTATGAGTTATTAAAGAAAAAATTTTATAACTTTGCAATCCAAATTTCAAAGGTCAATACGAACCCGATAAATTATATATAAAATGGCAAAAAAACAAGTAGAAACAGTAGCGAAACAAACAGTAGAACAAGAACTTACGTTGTTATACAAGTTACAAGAAACAGATTCAAAAATCGACGAGATTCAACGTCTTCGTGGTGAACTTCCACTTGAAGTGAAAGATTTGGAAGACGAGTTGGCTGGTTTGGAAACTCGTATTTCAAAGGCACAAGAGGACATTGCACAAAAAGAAAAAGACATTGTTGCCAAGAACGAAGAAATCAAAGATGCCGAGGCGCAAATCAAGAAATATGAGGAAGATCAACGCCAAGTTCGCAACAATCGTGAATTTGACGCTATTGACAAAGAAATTGAGTTCCAGAAATTGACCATCGAACTTGCACAAAAACGTATTAGAGAATACAAAAACGATATAGAAAATAAGAAACAACAATTAGAACTTGCCAAAACAAAATTCAGCGAAAGAAAAGATGATCTTAATGCGAAAGAAACAGAGTTGAACACGATTATCAATGAAACGAAAGCAGAAGAGTATCATTTGAAAGCGCAAGCTGAACAAATCACAAGCACGATAGAAGAACGTCTGGTTGTGGCATACGGTCGTTTGCGTCACAATGCACGTAACGGTTTGGCTATTGCCACCGTTGAACGCGATGCTTGTGGTGGTTGTTTCAACAAAATTCCTCCTCAACGTCAGTTAGACATCAAGAGTCACAAGAAAATCATCGTATGCGAATATTGTGGTCGTATTCTTGTTGACAAAGATTTGGTAAGTAGTCAGACGGAGACAGCTGAAAACGCATAGTTTTTTTTGTTTTTACATAGTTTTGTCAAGCTGTCTATGAAAAATCATAGGCAGCTTTTTTTATATGGAAATAGGTCTTTACTTTGGTTCATTCAACCCGATTCATGTGGGGCACGTCGTGATAGCCAATTATATATTGGAAACTACGACGATTGACGAATTGTGGTTTGTAATTTCGCCACAAAATCCGTTGAAAGAAAAAACGACGTTATTAGATGATTACCAACGACTTCACATGGTTGAACTTGCAATTGACGATTTTCCACATCTGAGAACCTCGTCAGTTGAGTTCTCGCTTCCACAGCCCTCCTACACCATCCAGACGCTGGCTCATCTGTATGACAAATATCCTCAACACACGTTTTCGCTCATTATGGGTGGCGACAATATACAATCGATACACAAATGGAAAAATTATCAGCGAATTATCGAAAACTACAAAATTTATGTGTATCCACGTCCGGGATTCGTTATGCCACAAGACTTGGAAGGAAATCCGAACATTGAAATCGTGAACGCCCCGTTGATGGAAATTTCGTCAAGTATGATTCGTGAATGGATAAAACAGGGGCGAAACGTGCAAGGTTTTATGCCTTCGGCTGCATGGCAATATCTCGATGAGATGAATTTTTACAAATAATCACAACTATAATAGGAAGAATATCGTATTTTTGCGTGTTCAAATGGCAATATGACTAGTCTGTTTTTAAAAGGTATCATTATAGGTCTGATAGTTTCCATCCCGATGGGACCGATTGGCGTGCTTTGTATCCAGAGGACATTGCAGCAAGGTCGTCTTTCGGGTTTCATCTCCGGACTTGGTGCCGCTTGTGCAGACACGTTTTTTGCAAGCATTGCTGGTTTTGGCCTCACGATGATTTCTAATTTCTTCCAGGAACAAAAGACCTACATCATGCTTGTTGGTGCCGTGATTCTTATATTTTTAGGATGTAGGATGTTTTTTAGGAACACCATAAAACAGGCCAGAGAATTCAAATACAAACAGACCAACCTACTGACAGATTTTGTGTCGGTATTTGCACTAACAATAACAAACCCGCTGACCATCATATTTTACGGAATCGTTTTGGCCAGTTTCGACATGGTACAAGACAATGTCCTCTCACTTGGAATGATACTTTCCGGCATTTTTTGTGGTGCCATTAGTATTTGGTTCGTTTTGTCCACATTTGTCAACATATTTAGAAAATATTTCCGTCTGCGTGTGATTTTCTACATAAATAAAATAGCTGGAATCATCATCGTATTATTCGGTATTTTCGCTGTTTATAACGCATTCTCGCCTGTTGACGAACAAATCAACAATAGTGTCCCATCTGTTGTAAAATAACTATGAAACATACATTTTTCTCATTTCTATTGATATTCATAAGCATAGCGACGTATGCACAAAAAACGACAATGACTGTTTCTGGGAATACATATCCCGCTGTTGACTTTGTATTTACTTCGTATGTTTCGTACGGCGACGCTCGCCTCTTCCCCGACAAGGACATTAACCTAAAAATCGCAAAGACGCCGACGGGAGGTTTGTTGGAAATCAATGTCAATTTGGAATCCGACAAGGATTTGTGCGATTATTTCCACAAATGCGGTATTTCAGGCGACATTACCATGGAATTGGCAAATGGCGACAAAATAATTTGCAAGGACAAGGGAATAAACGATTTCATTGACGGACAAGCAACAGCCGTATATGAACTGACAGCTGACAATATGGAGGTTCTACGAAAAAACAACATTGAAATTCTGCGTTTTTTTATGCGGACATTCAACAAAAAAGGTGACTACATCGCGGCAAACTTTCATCACACTTACAGCAACACCCCCGATGAGTTTACGCGCAAAAAAGAACGGGTAACCATTACCAAGGTGCATAAATTGGTTCGGCAGCTAAAACAATAATTGAATTTTTAATCGTTTTTTAAGCCAAATATTTCTATTTCATAATCAGCAATACTGATTATAACGAGGGAAAAACGTAAAAACCAAAGTTCTACCTTCTATGCAACCCGCATTCCCTATGTTCGGGATTTTCCCACCACCATCGGCCAGAACGGATGTCTTCGCCCGGTTCAACGGCACGTGTACATGGCTGGCAACCAATTGACGGGAAACCCTTGTCGTGCAGTTTGTTATATGGCACGCTGTTTTGTTTTACGTATGTTTTCACATCGTCTTCGGTCCAGTTAATCAAGGGATTAAGTTTGACAAGACCGTTGTTTTCGTCCCACTCCACTAATTGCATATCCTTACGCGTCACGCTCTGCTGACGGCGAAGGCCGCAAATCCACACTTTCAGACCTTTCAAGGCTCGTTGCAGCGGTTCAATCTTACGCACATTACAACATAAATGACGCAATTCCACACTGCCGTAAAACAAATTCACGCCGTGTTCGGCAACCATCTTTTGAACATTCTGATAATCAGGAAAATAGACTTCCAACTTTATACCATATCGTTCGTTGGTGCGCTCAATGAGCGAATACGTCTCGGGAAAACAACGACCCGTGTCGAGCGTGAAAATCCGTGTGGTTTTGTCGATTCCACAAATCATATCGGTCAACACCTGGTCTTCGTAACTCAAACTTGATGAAAGGGCAATTGCGCCTTTGTATTCATTAAGAAAAAATGCCAAAACCTCTTCTGCCGAAGAATTTTCAAACTGTTTGTTAAGTGCCTCAATATCCATAATTATCAATTGTCAATTTTCAAGTCTCAATTACTCAATCATTCCCGCTCCCAACGTGTCGTTCGTGTCGGGGTCAACAATAATCACACTGCCCATCACCTTGTTGGTGTGGTATGGCTCAAACACCAACGGACTCGCCGTCTTCAGTTGAACGTGTGCTATATCATTCATTGTCAACTGATTGACGCCAGTTATCTTATCTTGTGAATTAATATCGATTTTGTAGTCGATTGCCTTAAACATTCCAACCACTTCCTGTGTCGCATGACGGATGATGTAGCGTTTGCCCAATTGCAACGCTGTTTCGCGGAACCAGCAAATGTTCATCGACACTGCCTGTCCGACTTCGGGAACTTGTCCATTGTCGGTACAAAGCACATCGCCGCGGCTTATGTCAATGTCGTCTTTCAAACAAATGGTAACGGAATCGCCAGCCGACGCTTCGGTCAACTCCTTGTCGGCCAACCATAAGGAAGCGACTTCGGATTTCTGTCCTGACGGGAAAACAGCAATCTTTTCTCCCACAGTGATTTTTCCACTCGCAACACGACCTGCGTATCCTCTAAAATCAGCAAATTTGTCCGATATTGGTCGAATGACATATTGCACCGCCATTCTAAATTTATTTTCCGTATCAAGTTGAAGGTCAACTGTTTCCAAAAATTCAAGAAGCGGTTTTCCCTTATACCACGACATATTTTCCGACTGATTCACCACGTTGTCGCCCATCTTTGCAGAAATCGGAATAAAATCGACCTTGCCAATGGGTAAATGAGCCGACATCTGCTTGTAGTCGCCCACAATCTTATCAAAAACTTCTTGCGAAAAATCAACCAAATCCATTTTGTTCACGCACACCACTATCTGTTTGATAGCCAGCAATGCAGCCACATACGAGTGACGGATAGTCTGCTCCATAATGCCGTGGCGGGCATCGACCAGAATCACCGCCAAATCGGCCGTGGATGCTCCGGTAACCATATTTCTGGTATATTCAATATGTCCCGGAGTGTCGGCTATGATGAATTTCCGTTTTGGCGTGGCAAAATAGCGATACGCCACATCAATGGTGATTCCCTGCTCACGTTCGGCACGGAGACCGTCGGTAAGCAAGGCAAGGTTAACCTCCTCATTTCCACGACTTTTCGAAGCTGTTTCAACTGCTTCCATCTGGTCCTCGAAAATCGACTTGCTGTCGTAGAGCAAACGCCCAATCAACGTGCTTTTACCATCGTCAACACTGCCAGCGGTTGTAAAACGGAGCAGCTGCATATCCAAATATCCGTTGTTCATTTTTCGTAATTCTTTAATTTACATCGTATTGTAGAGACGATGTGCACATCGTCTCTACTAAAAATAACCTAATTTTTTTCTATCTTCCATTGCCGTTTCGCTCCGTTTGTCGTCAGCACGACCACCACGCTCGGTGACGCGTGTGGCGGCAATTTCGGCAACAATATCTTCGAGAGAATGAGCCGTGGAAAGCGTCAGCCCCGTACACGTGATA
>JAFZTG010000139.1 GCA_017618935.1 Bacteroidales bacterium
ACAAAAGCGAGTCTTTGCTATTATAGGTAGTAGCAAGATCCATCAGACCCGCGTTTTCTGCCTTACAAATTTCTGGAGTCATTTTGGAATCAGACATATAATCCAAAACGCAAACTCCATTGTCAGATTTCAAAGTCGCACCAACTTCTACATAACTACCACGGTTATACTGCAAGCGTTTCGCCTTGGTAAACTCGACCTCAAAATTCTGTCCACGAATCACAAAAGAAATATGCATTTTATCTTTACTGTTAATAACAACATTCCTTTTTTGCGCATGGGCTTCAAAATTTTCACTTTTCCAGAATGCCGTCCACGGGAAAACTTCATATTGCGATGTAATAATCACATCAAAGATATCTTCCATAAAAGAAGACCCCGTATAATCATCATATTCATCTTCTGTCGGGGCATATATATCAATCGCATTTCCGTTCAAATCAGTCACTGACGCAAAAACAGTATCCTGCGTAAATTCAAAATATGTAATTGTATTTTTTTGTCTGCTGCTTAATTTTTTTGCATCACTGCAATCAAGCGAATTGCTTTCTTGAACATACTCGCAGTTTATCATTTTCCACTTATTCTTAATCTGTCCATTTTTACCACCAACAAATATTTGACCATACGTTCTAACATCTTCATCGCTATAGAAAATAACAAGCGTATCGCCTCTAAAATCATAATCCCTTTCAATATGTTGTGTATCCACCATCGTCACGAATTCGTATTTGTCATCATCAACTTTGCAAACATCATGACGGCTCACTTCATAAGTTGAAAACTTCCGATTCGCCTCATCCAGAACTAGCGGGTACTTAACCCCCACAAAATTTTCCCTTGAATTATCTGCCACCGGATTAGACTCGCCACCTTCGCTACAGGCAAGTATCACCACAGAGCTAAAAAATAAACTAGCAAGATTCGAAAATTTCATAAAAAACTCCTTCCAAATCGTTTACCATAAATAATACAAATTTCAAGGACAAAGTTCTCCAACAAGTCGCATTTATAATTTCTTTTTCAACACTCTCGCACACGGCTTTTCTACAAATTCGTGCAACATAACAGCAATAAACGCACACAGCACAACCGATACAGCAATTTGCAGCACATTATTTTGAATGCCACACGTAGCAAACAGCCAGTTTTCAATTTCTGTATTGAAAGTCTGTGCCAAGAAAAACGCATAGCTCGCGGCACTCGCATACCGCAGCACAGCAGACCCCTGCAACCGTGGCGACTTGAGTCCCGCCAGCGTTAAAATCATGCAAGCAAACAGCGGAATCACAATCCAATCGTAAAGCATGTAATTGCCCACGAAAATATTCAGACGCACGGCAATTGAAACGCCCGCCACCAAAAGCAAAACCTCAACAAGCAAAGCTTTCCAAGTCGCAAGGATTTTCACAATGCCATCGCGGATTGGCAACGAACACAAAAGCACGCCAATGAAAAATTCTAGACCACGGAAAAACGGATTGGAATAAATCGAGTCCGTCTTGAACGTATGCACCACAAGCGGCGACCAGAACAAAACCACAACACAAACAGCAAGAGCAACCCACTTCGAGCGAGTCGTCATCACCTTCACCACTTCTTGCATCAGCGGAAATGCCAAATACGCAAACAACAAACAAGAGATAAACCATGTTCCGCCATTATGGCTCACCGGGAACAATGTCGAAAACACACTCTGCAATCCCAAGACTTCAATCGGCAACAGCACCAAATTTTGGAACACCGATTCCTGCCCCAAGGTCACAACATACAACAATGCCACGACCAAGTACAAAGGAAAAATTCCAAAAACGCGTTTCAGGTAAAAGTTCTTGAGTGCGCCCCCCTGCACAAGCGGCTTGTCCTTGTAAGTCAAGAACAGCACATAGCCCGATAGCATAAAGAACGCCGTCATAAACACAGCGCTCATCGAAACAAATTCCGTCAACAGTCCAAAACTGTTATCATGATGGATATTGCAATGGAACAGCAACACCATCACGGCTGCCACCACCCGAAACAAGTCGAGTCCTGCCGCACGATGAGAAATTTTCTTTTCATCAATAATCATTGTTTACTTATCTCCAAATCCATTTTTCTTGCGGTTTCGCTTTAGAAAACATCCAATCTAAAGATAATGTAAATCTATTTCTATTTTCGCTAATATCACGCCCATAGCGGTACTCTAAAGCAAAACTTTTATACGAAATGTAGGCACCAACACCAACTTCCGTATAA
>JAFZTG010000140.1 GCA_017618935.1 Bacteroidales bacterium
CATTGGACGCAATTTCTGACGAACTTCGACGTTTAAGAACAGAAATGGTACAACAAGACGAACTTGATATGGTGAAAGCGTATATGCAATCTACCCTTGTCCGTAATTTTGACGGTGCGTTTGCAACAAGCGAAATGTTCAGAAACACATTAGGTTATGACATTGATTTTGTCAGTTATTACCAACATATTTGGTCGAAAATTCGAAAAATTACCGCCAAAGAACTTTTGGAATTGTCAAACAAATATCTTCACGAAGATTCAATGTATGAAATTGTGGTTGGCTAAACATACGAGACGGAAAATCAGTTTGTTATGGCTGTTTATAATGAACAGTTTCTTGTCACTTTTTGCCGAAGAAATTGACCCGACTGACATATCGTATGTATCTGTAAATCCGTACACTAACGAGGTTACCATAAGTTGGTATAAAAGTGAATCGGCTAACATTGCCTACGCCAGAATTTTATATATTTATGACGAGACAACGCTGATAAAAGGCAAAGGGTTTGTCGATATTGTTGGTAATGAAGACGTTACCTATAAATTCAAGACCGACACCATCGATAAATTTTCCTACAACCCTGACGAACGAGTTCTTTCGCTCGCTGTGGACGCATATTCCGAGAATGGCAATAATAGCACCTCGTTGCGTGAATATCACACCACAATGCTCGCTTCGGCTCAAATTACCCGCTGTCCATCACAAATCAAACTGTCGTGGACACCCTACTATGGCTATGGAATTACGGTGAGCAAGTACGAAATTATTGAAGTTGACGCTCAAAATAATGAGACAAAACTGCAAGAATGTGCGGGAACGGAAAATAGTTGCGTCATAGAACTTAATGAGCAAAAAGAACGACGTTTTTATGTAAAAGCGACGTTTATGGATTGTCACGGCAAACAGCAAAGTTCAACATCAACTATGTGCTATGTATCTGAAAAACAGGCCAATCTGCCTCAATACATTTCTATAGAAAACATTTCGTTGGAACAAACCGACATAACTCTCGACATACGATTCGACACTGCCGCCGACTACAATACCTACATCTTATTTCGGTCGTACAACGACGAAAAACACTACCAACCATTTGATACTGTTAAAATTGCATTACACCAGACGCCACTCTACACCTTTGTTGACCCAATGGCTTTTACGAACAACTCCCCCGTTTTTTACAAAGTTAAAGGATATGATAATTGTAACACGGAAATTATAGAATCTCAATCGGTTACACCGATTATTGCAAGTGTTCGTGAAGTATCGGAAATGCAAAATATGATTGAATGGACTCAGAATGCACCCTGGGAAGTTTTACAATATCGTATTTGGAAAAACGAGAACGAATCCGACGCTCAACTTATTGATTCTGTTGGCAATCAGCAATTTATGTATCTTGATGATTTGGATGACTCCTACGCACGTTGTTTTTCGCTTTGTTACAAAATTGAAGCCATACAAAATAATGAGGAAAAGACTGTTCGCTCCTTCAGCAATAAAGTCTGTCTGACGAAGGAATATAAACTATTGATTCCCAATGCGTTCAATCCCAATAGCGGCATTGCGGAAAACACGACATTCAAGCCCAAATATGCGTTTCTTTTTGGCGATTACAAAATGGAAATATTTGACCGATTTGGCACATGCGTATTCACGAGCACCGACATCGACACGGGCTGGAACGGCCAAATCAAAGGCACAAATGCTCCCGTAGGAATGTATCAATACAGAATCACGATTCAACTCCCCAACGGCGAAATGGTTGAGCGCCATGGAACGGTGCAATTGGTCTTTCACTAAATGAAGTTCGACTTCGATTTTCCATATTTCCATCACTCCAGCCCAAATAACTTTTTATTTTTGCACAAAAAAAACGAGATGGAAACGAATATTCAGATTCTGGTCGTAATGATAGTATATGCCTTGTTCCTCTTTATGTGGGGGCTTTGGCAAGGACGCAAGGTAAAGAACTCGCAGGATTTTGCCATTGCGGGACGTTCGCTGTCGGGAGTGGTTGCATCGCTTTCGGAACGTGCCACGGGAGAATCGTCATGGGCATTGCTCGGACTTCCGGGTGCGGCATACGCCACAGGAGTTTTGGAGGTTTGGACCGCTATCGGATGCGTGGTGGGAATCATCCTCGCGTGGACTATTCTTGCATGGAGGATCCAGCGCGAGGCACAGAATCTCGATGCAACTACGTTCACTGACTTCATAGCGAAACAGCATGGCGACAAGGCGCAACTTATCCGTATTACGGGAAGCATCACCATTGTGTTCTTTTTCTTCTTCTACATCGGGGCACAATTCATTGGCGGTGCAAAAACGCTTAACAATCTGTTCGGATTAGATCCCACATGGGGAATGATAGTACTGGTACTGTTGGTGATTCCGTACACGATTTACGGTGGTTTCAGAAGCGTTGCCTACACCGACGTGATTCAAGCCATTGTTATGATTGTAACACTGATAGTTACGCCAATCGTGGGACTTATCTACATTGCCCACCAACCCGACGGTGCCATTTACGCACATTCCATAACCGAAGCGTTGACCAAGGCTGGACCGCAATTCACCGATTTAAGTGGAGGCCTTGACGGATTTGGCGCAGGATGCCTTATTGGCGGCTCGCTTGCGTGGATGTTCGGTTATTTGGGCGGACTTCCGCAACTCACTACCCGGTTCATTTCCATCCGCGACGTGAAACAGGCGAAAATCGGACGAAATGTGGGCATTGTGTGGACCATATTTGCATACGTCGGAGCACTCAGCATAGGTTGGATAGGCATAGCGATTTTTGGTCCCGACGCCATTTCCGACCGCGAAAATATTATGCCTATCTTGCTCTCAAAACTATTTCCACCAATAATTGTAGGCGTTTTGGTAACGGGCATATTGGCCGCCGTAATCTCAACGGCAAATTCTGTGCTGATTCTTTCGGCTACGGAACTTTCCGAAAACCTTATAAAACCCTTGCAGAAAAATCAAAACAACAGTCTTCGGCTTTCGCGAATCGTTACCGCCATACTTTCCGTTTTGGCGCTGATTGTGGCATTTTTCTCATCGTCGGAGTTTGTTTACACAATAGTGGGTTACGTGTGGGCAGGCATTGGCTGCACGTTCTCGGTGATAATACTGCTCACATTGTTTTGGAAACGATTCAGCGGCGGCGCGGCAGTGCTTACAATCGTTACGGGAATGCTCTTTACCATTGTGTGGATAACGACAGGAATGGACAAAATTGTAACCGTAAGGCTTATGACATTCATCGTGGCAACCGTTGTTGCCGTTGCTGGAAGTTATATTTTTCCGAAGAAGGGGTAATCGCAGCTTTTAAATTTATATCGTGACCGAATATGCCACCCTGTCTTTCAGAGAGCGAGCCAGCGTCGCCTCGTCGGTGTATTCCAATTCGTCGCCCACCGAAACGCCACGAGCCAACATACTAATTTTCACATCGGGAAAACCAGAGAGCCGTTTGTAGAGATAAAAACTCGTGGTATCGCCATCGGTAGTTACGGGCAAGGCAAAAATCACCTCACGGATTTCACCCTCCTTTACCCGTTCTATAAATGACTCAATGTTCAAATCCATAGGAGAAATACCTTCAATGGGTGAAATAACGCCACCTAACACGTGATATAAGCCACGATATTGATTGGTATGCTCTATGAGCAACACATCTTTCACATTTTCCACCACACAAACCGTAGAGCCGTCACGAGAGGGATTTCCACATATTTCGCACAAATCAGAATCGGAAATCGTATGACATTTTTTGCAAAAATGAATTTCCGTCTTCAACTGCATTATGGCATCACTCAAGTTTTTAGCATACGATTCTTCTTGTTTCAAAATATGAAGAGCAAGCCGCAAGGCATTCTTCTTACCTATTCCAGGTAATTTACTGATTTCGTTTACAGCAATCTCTAAATATCGTGAAGGTAACTGCGAATTCATTAAATAATTATTTATCAGTTATTTACAAATAACTTGCAGTAATATCTTTTGCTAAAAGAGTCATTTTATCAGCCAATGACAAATCATTGAATCCCGTGATTTTTTTTCGGCAATTCGGTGAGTTGCACAAACAGTTCTTATTGAGCAAATCGGGCGTCACCGTTGTTTCTGTGGTGGCATAATCAAAGGTTAGTTCCTCGCCTTTTTTCACCTTTTCTATTGTCAACATCAAAACCTCGGCGAGATTGTTTTTCTCGTCATAGTTGGCAATGATTTGCGTATTGGGCGAACAGGAATGGTTGGCAAATGCGCCAAATTCTCCTGGTTCCACATGTTTGTCCAATGCGACTTGAATCGACGTTCTCGTTCTTGTGTCAGTCGCCGAATCTTCGTATAAAAAAATTATGGTGTTTTTTTCAATGTCTTCTTGTGCTACCAGTGCCTTCTCCCCTTTTACTATTATGCTATTAGATACCTTTGCCTTATCACTCTTTATCAAATACTTACCCATAGTATCTTAAAGTTTTAGTTAAATAAACGCGTACTTTGATAGAAGCCAGATTGATGCGGGTCTTTTTTCATTCTCCACGACAAGAAAATCTCGTGGCTACCAAACGAATACTGTCTATTCTCACCTACTAAATTACAATCGTATGAATATCCTATATATATTCTTTCACGTAAAATTATGCCTGCAAGTCCCACAATTGATTCGCGAGAACGATACGAAGCGCCAAGCCAGAATTTATTGTTAAAATAGAAATTCACGTTTTCTTCCAACTGCGTTTTGGTACTACCCGATTTTAGCAATAATGACGGAACTATCGAAACTTTTTCATTGGGACTGATTTTATATTTCACATAACCGTAAATATGTCGTGGCAGTTTTTCCACCGAGGCATTTTTCAAATTACTTGCTATGTGAGTAGCCGACGCGCCCACTGTAAGATTTTTCACAGACAAGAGCAAACCGACATTTATCGTTGGAATTATAAAGTTTTGATTTGCATCATACCCTTCGGGGTCGCTCTGCACCTGATTTTGATAGACAAATTCAGAAATATCGATATAGCGATCAATGATACCGGCAGCGAAACCGGCTGTCAAACGTGAATGTTCGCCCAAATTTACGCCATACGAATAGTTTCCTGTGGCTGTCACCACATTTTCAAAACCAAGTTTATCGTTCACAATATGTAAGCCCAAACCGCCAATATGTTTCGTCGCCCCGTCAATACTAAACGTCTCGAACAACGGTGAGCCGTTGAAACCGAGCCATTGTTTACGAGCGAGCAAAAAAGCACGGAATTGTTCCCCTTCGCCCGTAAATGCGGGATTATAACTAATCTCGTCAAACATATAGTTACTTACGTCTATATCGTTTTGGGCAAATGACCGCATCGTTCCCAAGATGCAAATCACAATCAGAATATATTGTAAAAATTTCTTCATAGCCTATTTCTTTTCTGTTTGCTGAATCTTTCGTAACGCTTCGTTTATCTGAATTCTCTTACCATTTTCATAAGCAACGATAAAAGAATTATAACCAAGTTTATCAATTTCATCCTTCATTTTTGTCGCTTCCTGGAACGACGTGAAAGAGCCTACAGTGTAGCGATACAAGCCATCGGATTCTTTTGAGCAATATGTCGGTAATTTTGCATATTCGCCCGTCAGTTTTGCAAATGTCTTATTATTGCATTTTGCCTTTGAAGCACCAATTTGCAAGCGGAAACAAATTCCTTGCTGGCGAGGTGCTTGTTTTCCGTGGCTTTCAAGTCGGTCAATCGTACTCTTATGCTCTTCGGCTTTCTTGCTCAACTCCAATTCCTCGAAATTCACAATAGAAAATGTCGTTCTTCGGTTTGCCTGATGTTCGTCTTCGGACTGGGCATCTTTAAAGATTGGTTTCGTCTCGCCCCAACCCTTCCACGTAAGACGTTTATCGTCAATGCCTTGCGAATGAAGATAATCAACAACGGATTTTGCACGATTGTTCGACAGAATAATATTGTAGGTGTCAGACGCACGTTCATCGGTGTGTGAGTTTATCTGAATGCAGATATCAGGATTATTGTTAAGCACGGCAACCAGTTTATTCAATTCTTCAACCGAAGCTGGACGCAACTCATATTTATCCAAATCGTAATAAATATCACGAATTTCGTATTCCTTATCTTTTTCAATCTTTTGAAGCACGAAATTCATATCATAACCATGTATAGAATCCAAATAGGTATATTGCGTAACACCTTGTGTATTAATAAGTTTTCCATCAGGATTCAAATAACCAGTTTGATATGCAAAAATCTTATATTGCATATTGGCTTCCATACCCGAAATGTAATACATACCGTCATTATCGGTTATCAACGTATCGGTTTGTTCTGTCGTAACATTTTTCACGAGTACGAACGCATTGGCAATCGGAGTATTGTTTGCCCCATCTACCACACGTCCAGTTGCTTCAATCTTCACTTCCTTCAATGAAAACATATAAATATCGTCGTTTCCCACGCCACCGATTCGGTTAGAGGCAAAAATTCCTGAATTATCAGTAATATACATCAAACTGAAATCATCGGCACTAGAATTGAATGGAGGGCGCAAATTGATAGGTTTCCCAAACGAGTTACCAACCTTGGGAGCATAAAACAAGTCAAGTCCGCCATAACCCGGATGACCGTTTGACGAGAAATAGACGCCATTGTTGTCGGCAGCATACGGGAACATCTCATTATTTGCCGTATTAACCGTAGAACCAAGATTGACAGGTGCTCCCCAGGTATTCGTCACCGTATCGCGTTTACACATCCAGATATCCGTACCACCCTGTCCGGCAGGATTATTCGATGCGAAATACAACGTCAAGCCGTCAGGCGAAATTGACGGGTGTCCTGAACTATACGCCGTCGTGTTATATTGGAAAATCGTTGGTTTGTCCCACGCTTGTTTATCGTCATTGTATTTTGAAAGATAAATGTTGCAGTTTTTCTCACCGCCACTCACTCCGTTACATTGCATAAAATAAGCGGTTTGCGTCTTCAAATCCAAGGTAAACGAGCCATCGTTGAAAGTTGAATTGATAGCCCCGTTCAATTTTTGTGCAGGTGTCCACGTATTTGCCTCTTCATTATAATATGTCTCGTACAAATCCTCGAAACCGTCGCCCGTAAAGGTGTAAATAACGCTATCCTTGCTAAAGCGTGACGAAGCGAACACTATTTTGCTCCAACATCTTGCTGGTGCGAATTCACTATATCGGGTATTCAGTTCTTGTATGTTACGGACTTCATACATTGTTTCGAATGTTTGAGCCGTATCAATGAAATCGCACGCTTTCAGACGCATTTTTGACACGTTATCGGACTGATTAAGAGACAGTTGTTTTTCATACATTTCACGAGCCAACTTATTGTCGCCTATCATCATCAACATATCGGCATAGTGTCGGTACATCGACTTGCTTGTGTCTTGATACTTGTAATCAATAGCCTGTTGATAGCAAGGAATAGCCCGTTCGTAATTATTTGCTTCATAGTAGCACTCTGCAATCTTATACATAGCATACGCAGCCGTTGCACTGTCGTTGCCCGCCTTTGCATCATCAATTGCCTTGAGATAATACTCTTTTGCAATAGAATATGTTTTTGCTGCAAATGCCTCATCTCCTTTACGAACATCTTTCGTTTGAGAAAACGAGGATATTGACACAAAACAGAAAATACAATATAGATATATCTTTTTCTTCATTTCTTCACTAATTTCTAATCAACATAAGTGGTCCTTCAAATTTCTCGCCTGATGGCAATGTAATTATATAATAATATGTACCAGCCGACATATTCTCACCATTACACATACCATTCCAGCCGCCTTTCCCATCATATAATTTCTGTCCCCAGCGGTTCAAAATTATCAAATCAACTTCAGGCATATCTTCCAAGAACATATCGTTAATTCCGTCGCCATTTGGCGTAAACACGTTTGGAATGAGGTACTCTTTCAAAACAGTGATTGGCAAGGTGTATGTATCTGGACATTGTTCGTGGATATACGTTTTCAACGTCACATTAAAATCACCATAATTCATATAAGAATAAGAACCGTCAAATTCATCGGATGTCGCACCAGTTCCATAATCCCACAACGTAAATACCGGCAATCCAAATGCCGTATCTGTTTCATTGGTGAAGACAACTGTTTCCATTGTCTTTGCCGGATTCTCCGATATTGAAAAATCAGCATTCAAACGGCGAAGCACTTTCAAGAACGAAGAAGAATCAAGTTGGAACGTACATTCTTTTACATTGGCAGTAAGTGAGACGTCAAATATGCCATAATCGACATTCAATGTCGCATCCTTCGTTTTTACCGTGTCGCCAGTGCTAAACGCCCATTGCCATGAATCGAAAGCTGTAGGGATTTCAACTGACGTGTTTGTAATTTCCACTGTTGACGGCTCACACAATACCGAATCAGAGATGAAATCAAATTGAACATGATAAACAGTCAATTTTGGTCCTGTTACTGTCACCTCGCAACCATTATCGTCAGCCAAGACCATTGATGGAATATAAATACCACCATTTGTATAAAGATATTTTGTAGAATCGACAGTTCCTGTTATATCGTAGCGTCCATCGTCGAACACCCATGTAATATTTGTAGCTCCTACAATATCAGTTCCCTTATACCGAATGGTATCATAACTACAAGCCTCGCTATGCGAAAGATTTATTTTACCACGAGGACCCGAAATAGAAATATATGCAGGTTTCGACTGTGTGTTTTTACAACCAGCGTCATCTGTCACAGTAAGACTTATATCATAATCACCTGACGTATAAAATTGCCAGAATGGATTTTCCACTGTAGATGGCAAATTCCACAAATATGTCAGATTTGTTCCTATTGACTTATTTTGTAAGAATACATCGGCAGGCGGACAAGTAAAGATAGAATCCTTGGCGTCAAATTGTGCCAATGGATGACGAATTACGATATTTTTTGAAGATGAATTACTACACCCGATCGTATCCGTAACCGAAAGTGTAACCTCAAATGACGTGTCACTTACAACAACATCTTGATAAGAATGTGTGGGTGCCGTTTCCGTACTTTGTGCTGAGCCGTCTCCCCAATTCCACGTTGATTTCAAATCATATCCTGTTGAAGAATTTGTAGGTGAAACATCTGTATAGGAACAAACTATGTTCGGTATGTTGAATTTAGCCAAAGGTGCACTTGATATAATGTATTTTGTCTTTGTAGAATCATCGCTACAATTTTTTTCATCAACTACTTTCAACGTAACATCAAACTCACCCGCTTTATAAGTGTGCATCGGTTCTTTTTCCGTTGAAATTGCACCGTCGCCAAAAGACCATTGATACTCTACTATGTTGGCAACTCCACTCGGTTGAACAGATGACTTAAAATAAGCATCAAAATCGGCACAACCGTACGGTTTCTCATTTTTAACATCAAAGTCTATGACAGTAGGAAGAGGATATACGGTAATTAAAGCAGCCTTCTCCAAAGAATCAGTACAACCATATTGATTAACTAATTTTAGCGAAACAGAAAATGTACCAGATTCCTTAAACGTATAAGAATTGTTTTCATCAGACACCGTGACAACATCTTCACCGAATGTCCATTGCCTTTCGGTAATTCCACCATACGAAGATTTACTTGTGTCGGTAAATTGTATTGGTGTGCCCAAACATACTTTAATCGTATCTTGGGTAAAACCTGGAGTAATTCCAGACAAATTAAGTAAGTTAGTCTTGTCATCAGTACATTCATCCGTTGTCGTTATCAATTTTACAGTGTATTTGTCTGATTTCGTGTACGTATGAACAATCACATTTGATGTCACATCGTCCTCTATTACATCTCCTGTAGTTTTGTTTGTCCATTTATAATGTCCTTCTTCGGTCAACGCCTCTACATATATTCTATCGCTTCCGTCCCCAAAATCCCACAAATATGTCTCCGCTCCTATTGAAGAAGACGGATCGAACGTGATGTCTCCAGGGAAATCACATAATGCATCAGGTGATAATTCAAAATTAGCCAACGGAGCTTTCACCGTAATGTCTAAAGTACCTTCGTCCGAAGGACAATAATAATCTTTTGCAACTACTGTCACCGTATAATCGTCTGGCTCGTCATAAATATGATTTACCATATCTTCATACACAGTTTGGGTCTTACCATCACCAAAATTCCAAAACCATTCCGTAGCATCGTTGTTCGGCGATACGGTGAAATCAATACCATCCTCCTTCACGTCCTTATAACACTTGTTCTCGGCACCAATGGCCGGTTGCGAAGGCTTCACGCCTATTTTAACCGTATCCTTCAGTTCACCGACACAACCGTCATTGTCTTCAACAGTGAGTAAAATAGGATATTCACCTCTCTCCGAATACGCTATAATAAGATTATTCCCCGATTCTGTCCGCGAAGATTCTTTCGCATTATCGTATAAAAACGAGAAATTTGCGGATTTAATTCCAACATCCGAAGTACTTGATTCTGTAATAGTTACAGTTGAACCAAGACAAAATTTGTCATCATCATCAGACGAAAGAGCAAATTGAGCAATAGGATTTTGTATAGAAACAACGACTGGAGAAGATGTTGCCGAGCAAGAATTACCATCAGTTACAGTTAATGTTACCGAATACGAACCTGCTGTCGAATAGATATGTTGCGGACTTTTTCCCGTAGCCTGTTCACCATCTCCGAAATCCCATGTCCAACTTGTACCTCCTACGGTATTGTCGGTGAATTGAACTGTCTTATCGGATTCTTCACAAAGATGTGTCTTGTCTGCTGAAATTGACACTGTTGGCAACACATTTACGACAATAGTCTGAGTTTTTTCGTACACACAACCGATTTCATTCGTCGCCGTCAATTTTACCGTGTACGTTCCATCTGTCGTGTATGTTTTTACTGCTGTTGCGCCTGAACCAGTCGTTCCGTCGCCAAAATTCCATTCCCACGAAGTCACTGGAGTATTACCCGTTCCATTAAATGTAATTTCGCTATTGGTACACAAAGCCCCGGTAATGGAAAAATCAGCCTCAAACGTGTTGATATTGATAAACTTATTTTTCGTCACCGAATTTTCGCAACCCGTGCTCGTCGTGGCAGACAGAATCACATCGTACGAACCATCTGCCGTATAGGTATGTTGAGGATTCTTTTCATCAGAAGATTCTCCGTCACCAAAACTCCACGAATAGCTTTCTGCCGTTCCCCCACTGACACTCGACGCAAACGTTGTTGTCAACGGAGCAGAACAAGATTGCGTGCTACTTGCCGTCACATCAAGCACCAAGGGTGCCGACACTTCCAAATAATCAATAAAATTTTCCGTCGCCTTACAACCATGATCATCAAGGATAGTCAATCCGATAGAATATTTTCCTGCCTCTATATAAGTATGATTAGGATTTTTTTGTGTTGAACCATTTCCATCGCCAAAACTCCACGTATAACTTGAGATTGCAGCCGAAGTCTCCGACTCATCAACAAACTGAAAACTTGAATTGATACAACCAGTGAATCCCGACAATGAGAATTTTGCCGTCGGTTCCTCATAGACCATTATTTTTTGTGTGAAAGAAGACTCTTCCGTCCCGCTTTTTACCGTCAGCTTTACATTGTACTCACCTGGAGTGAACGTTATCGCCGGATTCTCAGACTTATCGTACACAATTGCCGATGTCCCACGGTCAAAATCCCATATCCACGAATCAATATCTCCTGTTGATTGGTCAGAAAAGGTTATCACACTCGTTCCACATGCCGTGGTTTTTGGAGCATAAAATTTTGCTTGTAATACCTGTCCCAATGATGTGTGTACAGCAAAAATGCTTATCAATAAAGCACATACAGCTATTTTGGGAACGTTTTTACTTCTATATATGTTCATACTTTCCAATTTATTGGGGAAAGATACAAATTTCGTATGAAAATTGTACCAAAACAGACAACTTTATGTTTTTTTTCAGTGAGTTTCTTGTTTTTTATGTTTCATCAATCAAAAAATAGTATTTTGCATAAAAAAAATAACGATGCTTTCCATACTAATTCCAACATATAATTGGGACGTTACCAATTTGACGGAATCAATTCTTCATCAATGCGAAGAATTAAACTTGGTATATGAAATCATCATTGCCGATGACAAATCTGATTTGTCTTATCGATTGAAAAACAAAGATTTAGAAAAAAATGCATCTGTTCGTTACGTTGAATTAGACGAACGCGTGAGTCGGGCTAAAATTCGCAACACACTGGCTGCAATGGCTCAATATCCCACCCTGTTTTTTATTGACTGTGATGCCGAAATAATACATAACGATTTCGTAGCCAAATATTTGCAAAACCAAAACGACATCGTTTTTGGCGGCATCGCCTATTCAACGCAAAAACCGGCAAAAAATCAGCGACTACGTTGGAAATATGGGAAAAAACGTGAAATGAGTTCTGCCGAAACACGAATGAAAAACCCATATCTGTTCTTCTCCGCATTCAATGTACTGATACCCAAAGATTTGTTCTCTAAATTACAATTCAACGAACAATTTGAAACGTATGGCTACGAGGACACCTATTTTGGTTTTCAGTTACAAAAACAGGGGCTTGCAATAAAACATATAAATAACGAACTACAACACAACGGTTTATGTTCTAACAGTGAATTTATTACAAAAATAGAAGAAAGCATACAAGGTTTGACCACCCTCCTTCATTCACCAAAAATTGAACATGATTTTTTTGAGACAATCAAATTATATCGAACATTCCGATTTTGTCAATCGTTACACCTTATAAAAGCTATTGCAGTTTTGCACAAGATTTTTGGCAAGTTTTTGAGATGTATTGTTATTCAGACAAATAGCTTACGTTTACTCGACCTATACAAAATCGGCTTTTTTTGCCACCATTTTTCGCGCTACGACAAGTAACGTTTCCACCACGACTGAAAAACCAACAACGACCATACTTGTGCAGGCGCATCATTAGGCGAAGAGGACTTTACAGTATTCAGCAAAACACCAATCGCACCATAATCAAATAGTCCCTGCTCCTCTACAAACCGTTGAGACAGAAGTTCTTGCTGTAATTCAGACAAGGTTGTCTTACACCATTCGTGCAAAGGTACCTCAAACCCCTTTTTCGGTCGATTATACAATTCTTCGGGCAGGTCTTTGCGAAACGAATCCTGCAAAATACGCTTTTTCATCGTGCCATTTATCTTGTATTCCGCTGGCAAGGAATTTACAAACTGAACCAACGTGTGGTCCAAAAATGGCGTACGAACTTCCAAACTGTTGTCCATCGACATTCGGTCAACTTTGGTGAGCATATCGTTTGCCAACACCAGTTTTTGGTCAGCCAACAAAATATCGTTCATATCGGCATGTTCGCCAAAGGTGAAATACTTCGCCAGTAAATCATTTTCACTAAAATTCTTATCTTGCAATAAACACCGAACGTCTTGTTCCAGTGCAAAACTGCACCACTTGCGATATGCTTCGGAAGTCGTCAGACGAGCACCATCAGCATATTTTACCACCTTTCGGAACACATTGAACACTGCATTTGAACGCGATTGAGGCAAGAGCTTCAACAACGGATATGTGGTTGCGACAATGGAATTTAATGTTTTGTGTTTCATTTGGTTATAATGAGCCAAATGTTTGTGATAACCGGCAAACAATTCATCAGCACCGTCACCCGAAAGTGCAACGGTCACATGCGGTTTCACATATTTACACAATACATGGACAGCAATCGACGATGAATCGGCAAACGGTTCGTCAATGTTATTCAAAATCTCAAAAAGAGATTCTTCCAATTTCTTATTATCAATCTGAATTTCAGTATGTTGTGAATGTATTTTCTTTGCAACTAACTGAGCATAATAGGTTTCGTCGATAAACGGATTATCCTTGAAACCTATGGAAAACGTCTGCAAATTATCAACGTAACGGCTTGCTATCGTGCTAATCACGGAAGAATCTATGCCACCGCTCAAGAATGTTCCCAGCGGCACATCGGAAATCAGTCGTTTTTGTACGGAAGCGGTCAATTGTTCAATCAACTGTGTTTGTGCTTCTTCGTAAGATAACGTACATTGTTCCAGCGAGTTGAGTTCCAACGAAAAATAGTTTTCTTTCTCCACCCCATTTGCCGTGACAAGCAACGACATTCCTGGTTCCAGCTTTTCCACGCCTTCCAGCATCGTCATCGGTGCCGGAACATACATAAACTGCAAATAGGCAAATAGAGCGTCTTTGTTCAATTTCCGTTCAATCGGTAGTTCCAAGATTCCTTTCAATTCCGATGAAAAGCCAAAGAAATCAGCAGTTTTTACAAAAAACAAGGGCTTGATTCCCATACGGTCACGTGCGAGAAACAAGGAATTTTCCTGCGAATCATAAATTGCAAAGGCAAAAAATCCGTTGATTTTATCCACACAGTGTTTACCATATTTAATGTACAGATACAGAAGCACTTCGGTATCGGCCGTGGATTTGAACTGTACTCCGTCGGCACGCAATTCGGCATAATAGTCGCGATAATTGTAAAATTCGCCATTATACACGATCGTATATCGTCCAGACGCATCGGTAAAGGGCTGATTACCAGCCGACGAGGTATCCAAGATGGCAAGACGTGCGTGTGCAAGTGCAGCAGAGCCGACGATGTTCGCAGATTGCACTTCGGGCCCTCTGTTATGCAAGGTCTGAATGGATTTCTCCACATACGGCAGATAGGATTCCGCCGTTCCTCCAAAAGAATATATTCCGCTAATTCCGCACATAATAAAAAAGGTGTCTAAAAATATAAAATTTTCAGACACCTCCACCTATAAATTATGAAAACACTATTTCAATTTTTCCAAAGCTTCTTTTACCCTATCGGCTGCTTTTTCCAACAATTCGTCTGATGTAGCGAAAGAGAAACGAATACATTCAGGGTTTCCAAAACCTTCACCGCCCACTGCAGCAACAAGACCTTCGGTCAACAAATACATAGCCAAATCGCCAGATTTCTTGATGACAGTTCCATCGGGAGCCTTTTTGCCAAGGAATGCAGTCACTTCGGCAAATACGTAAAATGCACCGTCGGGAACAGAAATTTTCAAACCTTTGATTTTCGACAATTTGGAGATAAACATATCTCTTCTACGCAAATATGCCTCTGTCATTTTCTTCGGATATTCCAAACCACCGTTCAATGCGGCAACAGCAGCTTTTTGAGCAATAGCACAAACGCCCGAAGTTACTTGTCCTTGCAATTTCGTACATGCTTTCGCAATCCATTCGGGAGCAGCAATGTAACCAATTCTCCATCCCGTCATTGCGTATGCCTTTGAAACACCGTTAGCAATAATCACTTGGTTTTTGATAGCTTCAAACTGAGCAATTGACTGATGTTCACCAACATAATTAATATGTTCGTAAATTTCATCAGCAACAATGAAGATTTGTGGATTTTTTGCGAACAAATTCGCCAATTCCGACAATTCTTGTTTCGTATAAACGGCACCACAAGGATTTGAAGGAGAACTAAACACGAACATTCTCGTCTTCGATGTAATCATTTTCTCCACTTGTGAGGCAGTTACCTTAAAGCCAGAATCAATATTAGTAGGTATATAGACAGGTTTTGCCTCTGCCAATTTCACCATTTCCGGATAACTTACCCAATACGGAGTTGGAATCAACACCTCGTCACCAGGATTCAAAATGCTCATAAACACATTTGAAAGAGCGTGCTTTCCACCAGCCGATACAACGATTTGACTTGGAGAAAAAGTTAGATTATTTTCTCTCTTGAATTTAGCACAAATTGCTTCTAACAAATCCTTGAAGCCTCCTACTGGCGAATAAAATGAAAAATTGTCATCAATAGCTTTTTTAGCCGCTTCTTTCACATAGTCGGGAGTATTGAAATCAGGTTCTCCGACACTTAAATTGATAACATCTTTCCCAGCAGCTTTCAACTCGCTACTCTTCTGAGACATTGCCAACGTTTGCGAAGCCGCAAGGGCAGCCAGTCTTTTTGAAACTTGTTCCATCCAATTCTTTCTTTAAAAACGTTGCAAAGGTAGAAGAAAATTTGAATTTGCTACACCTCACGTTAGATTTTTATCAACAAAAAAAAGAGGAAATCATTTTGTGACTTCCTCTTTCTTTGTGGGCGCTGAGGGATTCGAACCCCCGACCCTCTGGGTGTAAACCAGATGCTCTGAACCAGCTGAGCTAAGCGCCCTTTGGCTACATTTGTTTTTCAAATGCGATGCAAAGATAGATACTTTTTGATTTACTCCAAATTTTTAATGCGATTTTTTTGATAAAAATTCAGCAACCACATACGAACTACCACCGACAAACACTACCGTATCGTTCGTAACGTTTTGTATTGCAGTCCGATAGGCTTCGGCTATCGTGGCGAATGACGAATGTTTTTTTTCTGCAAAAAATGTTTCCAGACGCTCCAACGGCATTGCACGCTCTATTTGTGGCTTACATAAATAATATGTAGCATCGTTAGGCAACAAGGTTATTATGGTACCGATATCCTTGTCACTCACCATCCCCCACACGATTCTCACGTCTTTTTTGCCCAACGACATCAACTGCGGCATTGTGTACGAAATCCCGTCGTAGTTGTGTCCCGTGTCACAAATCACAAGTGGTTTACGGCTGATTATCTGCCAACGACCAATCAAATTGGTGTTCGCAACCACATTCTTGTATCCTCGTTTGATTGCCGCAACTGGTATTATGAACGATTTTCTCAATTCTTGTATGGCTGCATACACCGTTACGATGTTTTTTGCCTGATAGGCTCCATGTAATCCGCTGTGCGCCTTAAACTTGATAGCACCATTTTTATCGGCTATTTCAAATGTTTCAAACCATTTAGACTCCGACGAAATAGCATACTGATTTGATGCAAACGTTATGCATGAATTGTTTTTTTGTGCCACCGAAGTGAACACTGGTGCGGTTTCGGGATGACATTCCCCTATTACCACAGGCACATGCGGTTTTATGATTCCTGCTTTTTCGGTGGCGATTTTCGCCAACGTGTCACCCAGAATCTGCGTATGGTCATAACCTATGTTTGTGATGACCGACAATTTTGGTGTAATCACATTCGTTGAGTCCAAACGTCCGCCAAGTCCAACTTCTATCACGGCGACGTCCACATTTTTCTTACGAAAATAAGCAAACGCCAATGCCGTGGAAACTTCAAACATCGAGGGTTTCATTTTTTCAAAATCCTTGCCGTATTTGGTCAAAACGGCATCGAGGAACTGTGCCGACACGTTTTTGCCGTTCACCCTGATTCGTTCCCGAAAATCGACTATGTGTGGCGACGTGTACAAACCAACCGTATAGCCCGCTTCCTGTAAAATTGAGGCGATGAAATGCGACGTGGAGCCCTTGCCATTCGTACCTGCCACATGCACGCACGCCATTCCCTGTTCGGGATTGCCCAACAAGGCCAACAAATCACGGATATTCTGCAACGACGGCACATACGCCGACTTTCCCACATGCTGAAAACTCGGGAATTGTACATATAAATAATGTAGAAGGTCTGAATACCTCATAACAATAATAATTATGACTTTCTTTCTACCCTATAATCTTTTTTCCCCGTCAATTTGCGATAAACATTGTAGATAAATGCAAGTTTCTTTTCGTCGTTTGGATAATCCCAATAATATTTTGGAGGTTCGTTCATTATGGCATTGAACTCTTCAACCGAAAATTCTAATTTGTCACATATATGCCTGATTTCGTCCTGAATCGTATCAGGATTATATGCAGGTTTTGCCAATTCCTCCAGAGCTTGTTCACGTGTCATTGTTCCAGCACAAATCTGCGTTGAAAATGTTGCCTTGCGATAGTCGATATTGAACTTCTTAGGCAAAATATATGCTTGTTCAAAGCCCGTGTAGAGAGATTCATAGTGTTTTCCACCATAATATTTCCAGTGTAGTTTTTCTTCCAGAATTTTAATTGCCTCGTCTTTTGAATACGGCACAAGATTTAGAAAATACACCATTTTTATGCCACGCACCATTTTGCACCATGCTTCCTCTTTCCATCCGAAAAATGGAAATTTTTTAATTTTTATAGGACAAAAACGCTTCAAGATTGCCTTCAAATAACGAGTGTCTTTTGCATTATAAAACCACGAGTTTGGCAGAATACCCTCGGTAGCGAAATTTCCACCCGATACAATATATTTTACATTATATTTCTTTGCAAAATAATGCAGTGCGGCAGGAATAGCCATATCAGTCGGTGCTTCAATGTCAGGAACAGAGGCGCGTAAAAAAGCTATTTGCATTTGACGAAATTCTTGCCAATCAAGTTTATACACTTCAAAGTCGAAACCTAAAAGATTCACAATATTCCGTACATTTTCCTCGCCAACAGGCGTGTTCCAACCATTGTCAAGATGAACCAACAAAACTCGCAAGCCACGTTCTTTGGCAAGATAGGCAACGTATGTACTGTCAACACCACCACTCACGCCTATAACGCAATCATATTTGCTGTTTTTACCTTTTTTTTTCATTGTTTCTATCAAAGCATCAAACTCACGGTCCGATTTTTCACCTTGATATGCCATACCCGCAATGCGGTCAAAATAATTGTTGCAATGATTGCAATTGCCTTTTTCGTCAAACGAAATTTCACAATCCGAGGTATCCATCACGCAACGGTTACACTGTGTAGTCATAGTTCCGTCATTTAAATTAGTTAACATAGTTTATTGTAAATCACTTTTTTCACCGCAATAGCGAACAGAAACATATTTAATCTTGTGACTGAACCAAAACCGCCGTATGAAAAGATGATTTTAACAAAAATCTTTTGCAAATATACAGCAGTTTGTCAAATTACAAATGGAAATCATCGTTCTATATACAAAATAACGTATTTATATGCTAATCAACTTAATATAAGAGAAAACGAGATAATTTTCTCCTACAAAAAACACATAATCTATTAACGAAAAGATTTATCAAACATTTTTTGTTTCGTAATGTACCAAGCAAGTTATGAATCATGTTCTTTACTTGTTTTTGAAAGAAAAATAGTAATCTTGAAATAAAATAGCAGTTTTTGCCTTCATTTTTTCTTCATTTCCAAATCTTTACTAATTTTGCACTCGTAAAAATTTGAACTAATGATACAAATAACTTTTCCTGACGGTAGCGTCAAGGAGTTTAACAACGGAACAACTCCGTTGGAAATAGCACAAAGTCTCAGTCCGCAATTGGCTCGCGAAGTCGTTGTGGCTACGGTAAATGGTGCCGATTGGGATTTAACTCGTGGCATTGAGGAAGATGCCACTATCGCTCTTCACAAATTCGACGACAAGGAAGGCAAGCATGCATTTTGGCATTCGTCGGCTCACTTGCTGGCAGAAGCATTGCAGACATTATACCCTAACACGAAATTCGGTATTGGTCCTGCCATTGAAAACGGTTTCTACTACGACGTTGACCTTGGCGATGTTACGCTCACCGAAAAGGATTTGGCAGCTATCGAGGATAAAATGCTTGAATTGGCTCGCCAGAAAAACAACTACGTCAGAAAAGACGTTTCCAAAGCCGATGCGTTGAAATATTTCGGCGACAAGAACGAAACGTACAAAGTTGAGTTAATCAACGACTTGGAAGACGGAAAAATCACATACTACACACAAGGCTCATTCACCGACCTTTGCCGTGGTCCTCACTTGCCGAACACCGAGCCAATCAAGGCTGTGAAACTTACAAGCATTGCCGGTGCATATTGGCGTGGCGACGAAACTCGCAAGCAACTTACTCGTATTTATGGTATTACCTACCCAAAAAAGAAAATGCTTGACGAGTATCTTGAACTTTTGGAACAGGCAAAACTTCGCGACCACCGCAAAATCGGGAAAGAAATGGAACTATTCATGTTCTCCGACTTAGTGGGAAAAGGTTTGCCAATCTGGTTGCCAAAAGGAACAGATTTACGCCTTCGTTTGGAAGATGCATTGAAAAAAATCCAAAAACGTTTTGGCTATCAACAAGTTATCACTCCACACATTGGTGGAAAGAATTTATATGTAACGTCTGGTCACTGGGATCACTACGGAAAGGACAGTTTTCAGCCGATCACCACTCCTGAAGAAGGCGAAGTGTATTTGTTGAAACCGATGAACTGCCCTCACCACTGTATGATTTACAAGAACGCTCCCCGCTCCTACAAGGATTTGCCATTCCGTTGTGCAGAGTTCGGAACGGTGTATCGTTACGAGCAAAGTGGTGAATTACACGGACTTACACGTGTACGTTCGTTTACACAAGACGATGCGCACATTTTCTGTCGTCCCGACCAAGTAAAAGACGAGTTCTTGAAGGTAATCGACATTATCAACATTATTTTCAAGGCATTGAAATTCGACAAGTTCGAGGCACAAGTCTCATTGCGTGACAAAACCAACACTACAAAATATATAGGTAGCGACGAGGATTGGGAACGTGCAGAGAAGGCAATCATTGAAGCTGCTGCCGAAAAAGGTCTAAACACGATTGTAGAATATGGCGAAGCGGCATTCTACGGTCCGAAACTTGACTTTATGGTTCGCGATGCTCTTGGCAGACGTTGGCAGTTGGGTACTATCCAGGTGGATTACAACCTACCTAAACGTTTCGACCTTGAATACATAACAAGCGAGAACACCAAGGAACGTCCCGTTATGATTCACCGAGCACCGTTCGGTTCAATGGAAAGATTCGTTGCTGTGTTGATTGAGCACACAGCCGGAAAATTCCCGTTGTGGCTTACTCCCGATCAGGTTGTAATCATACCTGTGAGTGAAAAATATAACGATTATGCAAAAAAAGTTTTGAATTTGTTAAATAATTCCGATATTCGCACGCTCATTGATGACAGAAATGAGAAGGTAGGTAAAAAGATTCGTGACAACGAGTTGAAACATATTCCATACCTTATCGTTGTTGGTGAGAACGAGCAAAACGAGGGTACCGTTTCTGTCAGAAAACAAGGCGAAGGGAACCAAGCAGAAGTGATGAAGATAGAAGAATTCATATCGAAGATTTCTGCCGAAGTCGATGAACAAATGAATGAACTGAAATAAAAAAGTATAAACAAGATAAAACGAATACATGGCAGCTAACGAATTAGCAGACAATTTCAAAATCAACCACAGCATTCGGGCACGCGAAGTGCGGTTAGTTGGTGACAATGTAACACAGGGAGTTTACTCCATTTTCGACGCACTCAAAATCGCCGATGACCAAAATCTTGACTTGGTTGAGATTTCGCCTAATGCTGATCCTCCAGTTTGTCGTGTAATCGACTTCCAGAAATTCCTCTACTCTATGAAAAAGAAGCAGAAGGAAATGAAGGCAAACAGCGCCAAGGTCGAAGTCAAGGAAATTCGTTTTGGACCGCAAACCGACGAACACGATTATCAGTTCAAGTTGAAACACGCACAGAAATTCATTGCTGAAGGTGCGAAAGTTAAGGCCTACGTGTTCTTCAAAGGTCGTTCGATTTTATACAAGGAGCAAGGTGCCGACGTTCTAACCCGCTTCATTAAAGATTTGGAAGATGTTGCGAAGTTGGATCACGAACCAAAATTAGAAGGAAAGAGAATGTTCATTCTTCTTTCTCCGTTGTCAAAGAAAAAATAATTGTTTAACTAAATAAGTGAAGTAAAATGCCAAAAATGAAATCAAAATCCAGTGCGAAAAAACGTTTTGCATTAACGGGTACTGGTAAAATCAAACGTAAAAAAGCGTTTAAAAGTCACTTGTTAACGAAAAAGGAAACGAAGCAAAAAAGAAATCTTCGTTACTCTACAACCGTTGACAGTACAAATGTAAAGAGCGTAAAATCAATGCTCTCAATTTAATTTATTGTGTAACAATGATTCAGCAGCTAAGAACTAATGAAACAAGTAGTCGCTAATCGTTAAAAATTTAAAGGTATGCCTAGATCAGTAAACAACGTTGCGTCAAGAGCGCGCAGAAAAAAAATTTTAAATCAGACCAAAGGATATTTTGGTGACAGAAAAAACGTCTATACCGTTGCAAAAAACACCTTGGAAAAAGGTTTGCAATATGCGTACAGAGATAGAAAAGCTAAAAAGAGAAGTTTCCGTGCATTGTGGATTCAAAGAATCAATGCTGGCGTTCGCACTTACGGAATGACTTATTCTCAATTTATTGGTGCATTAGCAAAGAACAACATTACGTTGAACCGTAAAGTTCTTGCTGATTTAGCAATGAATGAGCCAAAAGCATTCGAAGCTATCGTAAAAGCAGTAAAATAAATAGTATTCAAAACAATTATTTTTAGGGAAGTCTTTTGTGCTTCCCTTTTTTTTATAAACCAATACAAATAGTTATGAAAATTGCACTCGTAGGATACGGAAAAATGGGAAAGGAAATTGAGAAAATCGCCATTGAACGTGGTCACTCAATCGTTTTAACCATTGACATAAACAATCAACAAGATTTTACAGTAGAAAACCTTAAAAAAGCCGACGTGGTGATTGAGTTCACAACTCCGGCTACGGCCTACAACAACTACTTGCAATGTTTCAAGGCGGGAGTACCCGTTGTTTCCGGCTCTACGGGCTGGACCGACAAATTCGACGAAATCGCTTCTATCTGCAAAGAAACGGGAAATACGTTCTTCTATGCTTCAAATTACAGCCTCGGTGTCAATATCTTCTTTGAATTGAACAAGAAACTGGCTGCCATAATGAACAAATTCCCTCAATACGACGTTTGCGTGGAAGAAGCTCACCATAACCAAAAACTTGACGCTCCAAGCGGAACGGCTATCACAATCGCAAAAGACATTCTTGCAAATATCGAGCGTAAAAAAGACTGGCGTCTGAACGAATTCAAGTCAACCGACGAGCTACAAGTTGTATCCACTCGTTTGGGTACGATTCCAGGAACACACGTCGTTACCTACGATTCGGCAGAAGACGTGCTGGAAATAAAACACATGGCGAAATCTCGCCGCGGACTTGCTTTCGGTGCCGTTTTGGCAGCAGAATTCGTACAAGGCAAGAAAGGCGTGTTTGGCATGAAAGACTTGCTCAACCTATAAGAATTAAGAATTAAGAGTCAAGAATTAAAATAAGGTATAAAGCGACAGCGTTATAACATTAATAATAGTTTCTAAAACGGTAATTCGAAGACGAAAATAAATCAAAAATGAAAAAAATATTGGAGTTTCTCAAAAATAAATGGTTCATATTCGGTATCTCAGCCGTATGTTGGATTTTATTCGTAATATGGCTCGGCAACTTCTGGTGGTTGCTCGGATTGGGCGTCATTTTTGATTTATGTATCACAAAAAAGGTTCCTTGGGCATTTTGGAAAATATATCAGCCAAAAAGCAAATTCGGCATTTGGCTGATGGGTTGGGTCGATGCGATTATTTTTGCCGTAATTGCCGCTTCGTTCATACGAATTTTCTTCTTCGAGGCATACACAATCCCGACCTCTTCAATGGAAGGTTCCATGTTGGTAGGCGACTATCTGTTCGTGAGCAAATGCAACTATGGTCCTCGTAAACCGATGACTCCCATTTCGTTCCCGTTCGTTCACCACTCCATGCCGTTCTCAAACGGAATGAAAAAATCGTATTCGGAAGCGTGGAAACGCCCTTACGAACGAATGAGCGGTTTCGACTACATTAAAAACGACGACATTGTCGTATTCAATTTTCCCGAAGGCGACACGGTGATACTTACCCGCCAAAGTCAAAGTTATTATCAGATAAAACGTGACTTCCTGGAAGACACTACGCTCTATCCTATCTCGCAACGCGATTATATTCGTCTGAATAAAATCTGTTCGCAAAACAAGACTTTGGAAGAAAGTTTCTTTGAATATTTCAAAGATTCCATCGTGGTACGTCCGCTCGACAAACGCGAGAACTATATTAAACGGTGCGTTGCTGTTGCAGGCGACACGTTGCAGATCGTTGGCGGGAAAGTCATAGTCAACGGAAAACCACAAAAAGACATTCCAAAAATCCAATTCCGTTACGACATTGAAACATCGGCCCCACTCAAACCGTCAATTTTCGAAAAACTTGACATTCGTGAATACGGATACACCCGCAATGGTTATATTATGCTTTTGAACCAAGAACAAGTGGAAGCATTGGAAAAATATTCTTCAATAAAGAAAATCACCAAAGGCGAGTTTCCAAGCGGATTCCGTTACAAAGAATGTTTTCCGCAGGATGCACGCTATAATTGGAACAAGGATTATTTCGGTCCTCTTGTAATTCCACAAGAAGGCGTCACAATTCCATTGGATATCAAGAACTTACCTTTATACAAGCGAATCATTGAATTGTACGAGACAAACACACTCCGTGTAGAAGGCGACAAAATCTACATAAACGACACGCTTGCAACGACATACACATTCAAACAAAATTATTATTGGATGATGGGCGACAATCGCGACAATTCCCAAGACTCGCGTTTCTGGGGTTTTGTGCCAGAAGACCATATTGTAGGCAAAGCTGTGATTATCTGGTTCTCGTCGGAACAGAACAAATCATTCCCGGCAAATATTCGCTGGAACCGATTATTCAACATAATCCACAAGGATTGATGCTGCTTTCCACCGCATATTTTCCACCCGTTCAGTACGTCGCCCTCCTTTGTCAGAAAGGCTCGACGCAGATTGAGATGTGGGAACATTACGTAAAACAATCGTACAGAAACCGAACGACCATACTTTCCGCCAACGGCAAACTTGATCTGATAATGCCGTTGGAGAAAGCACAAGGAAGCAAGACGCTCATAAAAGACGTGAAAATTGCGTATCACGACCGATGGAATGCAGAACATTGGAACGCAATCAGTTCCGCCTACAATTCCTCCCCTTTTTTTGAGTATTACAAAGAAGATTTGGAACGATTTTTCACGAAAAAATACACGTTCTTGATTGACTACAATCAGGAAATCTTGCAATGTATATTGCAACTACTTCACATTCAGTGCGATATACAATTCACGCAAGATTTTGTGAAACCCAATGATACGGATGACGATTTTCGCTATACTCTATCCCCAAAAGTAGCATTTACGGCGACATTCCCGTCATATACACAAGTGTTTGAGGACAAATTTCCGTTCATTCCCAATCTCAGCATATTGGATCTATTGTGCAACGAAGGACCGGAATCAAAAGAATATTTGAAACGAGTGGTTTTGTAGGAATTAAAAATTAAGAATTAAGAATTAAAGGTAATGTGAAAAGCATTATGACAAAACATCGAAAAAATTCAAAATGGTTGCAAAATTTATTTCTTTTCAGCATCGTTTTTTGCCAAAACCTTTTTCAGCGCCGTAGCCAATTGGTCGGGACACGAGGTTGACTTCATTCCGCAAGGTATGCCTTCCAGACGCTTAATAACCTCCTGCACGGGCAATCCTTCAACCAACTTGCCGATTCCCTTCAGATTACCATTACAGCCACCATAAAACACAACATTCTTCAAAATATTGTTATCTATCTCAAAGTCAATCTGTTGACTACACGTACCAACGGTTTTGTATCTATATTTCATAACGCAATGATTTTATACAAAGATAGAAAATAAATTTTTCTATCAAAACCCAAAGTATATGTAACAAAAAGGGAAACGTCTTTCGACCAAAGGGAGAAATCTTTATGATAATCAGAAAATTACAATCTTCTTATTTAATAATTCTAAGCAAATCTATACCGTCTTTGCTGCCGATGACATATCTGACAGGAGCGGCGCCGTCCTGCACCAAATTATCCAAGATTACCGCCTCGTCGTGAACGAATATCCCGCAACAAAACGTGTCCCCTACGCGCAATTGGGAGTTTTCCGACACCAAGATTTTATATTGTAGTCCGCCGAGATACTCAAACACGCAACGGCGATTCGGTTTCCAACCAACCTCTATTTTCTGTGAAACGAGCAAATCCTGCGTACGCACAAACGAAGCAAGTACGATAGCCGACTGTCGTTCTTCGGATACATTCACATTTTTAACAAAATCGTCCCAATTCTTATAATTCAAAAAACGAGATAAAATATCCAACGTGCTTTCACGGGCAACAATGTCCTTTCCCACATATCCCCAAATGCGTTTCAAAGTTGAAGCGCTCACCCCTTCATGAATCCGATCCCAGATCGCCCCCGACAGAAAATCGAAATCAGCAGGGACTTTCATCCTTTTTGCCAATGCAACTTCTATTTTTTCTTTCAGCAATGCTATTTCTGAACACTGTTTCTCCATTGTTCACTCATTTTCTACAAAAGTCAATGTTTTTGCCCTAATTTCCAAAGGTCATTTTAGGTCATTTCATTTTACCGACGAAAAATTAAAAATTAAACATATTTTTTCTATTATATCAAAATATTTTCCATAGATTCTATAAAAAAAATGACAAAGAAAAATAATCGTAAGCCATTTCTTTTCATTGAAACAATTATCTTTGTATTCCGATGGAAAACGAAAAAAACTCTGGATATTATGTGCAGGAATCCCCTGAAAACCTTAATCGCATAAGCGAATACGGAGAGCCCGCCAATAAAGGAATCTATTGCCTCTGTAAGGTAAAACGTTACGGAAAATGGTATTTTCTCAAGGCCCTGCAAGCCGAATACCGAAATCTGACACAATATAACGAGTTCCTCAAGAAAGAGTTTGAACTCGAAGTCAGACTTGACCATCCAAATGTTGTCCGTGCCGTTTCGTGGGAAAACGACGAACGGTTTGGTCCGTGTTTCCTGATGGAATACGTTGACGGACTGACACTTGACGAGTTTCTCAAGACAAAACCTTCGGCAAAAATCCGTAAGAAAATCGCATTGGAAATACTTTCTGCAATGAGTTATTTCCATTCTTTGCAAATTATCCACCGCGACCTGAAACCGCTCAACATTATTATAACCAGAAATGGCAACAATGTAAAAATCATAGACTTTGGCATTTCCGACTCCGATACATACGCTGTTTTCAAACAACCAGCGGGAAGCGACGGCTATGCCGCACCTGAACAAATCATAAACGGTGCAGAAACCGACCAAAGATGTGATATATATGCTTTCGGAAAAATTCTGCAACAGATGTTTCCGCATAGATATTGGCTCATTAAGCAAAAATGTCTGCAATTTGATAAAACAAAGCGCTTTTCCAATGCTGACGAAATCATTGCTCAATTTCGGACAAGAACACTCTTGTGGTTTCTTATTCCTTTTCTTGCCACTTTATTGGTTGTTGCCATATTGCTTACAGTGTCAATAAAACAAAATTCCGACATTCAAAATATCACGAAACAGATTCCCGATACCGTCATTGTGCAGTCTCAAGAAAAAGAGGTATTCACAAGCGAACAAAAGCAACTTCTCGACCGTATGGAATCAGACATAGCCGCTTTGGCAGAACCAATTATTATGAGCTTGAAACAAGGAGAATTTGCAAGCCAAATCGAAGCAAATCCCCCAATTACCTCATTTGTCGTCGGCACCAATAAGTTGGTCAGAAACTATGCCACAACCGACGATGAATTATTTAACAAGGCGCTGACCGACAAAGGATTAGACTTACTTGTCCATTACCAAAATATCTTCCGGACTTACACCGAAAAACTTCCATTGGGAATATAATCATTGCGAAATGACCTAAAATGACCTTTCGCAAGACTATTTTTTTTATTAATTTCGTCATACAGTGTAAAATAAATTTATGTAAAAAAATCATGAAAAAATTTAAGATTAAGGATTTACAGTTCACAAAACTTTCGGATCGTACCGTAGAAGTCTCTTCATGTAGAAACAGACAAGCGTCAAAAATTGAAATTCCATCTTCTATCGTTGTCGGATGTGGTTTCTTTGGTTTAAGCAAGAAACAATACGACGTGACAGAAATTGGAGATTATGCATTTGGGGAATGCAGGAGACTTGAGGAAGTGTCAATCCCCTCCTCTATAGTTGAAATTGGGAAAATGGCATTTAAAAATTGTAACCATTTGAAGTGCATCACCATTCCCGAAGGAGTTAAAGAGATTCGTTATTGTGCGTTTGAGGGCTGTACAAGTCTGACCGAAATTTCATTACCAAAATCATTAGAAAACATTGATGAAAGCGCATTTCGCGGATGCGACAAATTAGTTCGTCCTGAAAACAATACTGATGACGAAGACGACGATACTGATGACATTTATGATTCCCTCGAATATGACGAAGAACGCTTGAATAAATTAAAAGAACTTGGTGAAAAAGGCGATGCCAAGGCACAAGACGAATTGGGATTTTATTATTGGATGAACGAAGAACCAGAAGACGCATTTTATTGGTATCAAAAATCAGCACAACAAAAATACCCTCAAGGTATGGCCGATTTGGGACGATGCTACTCAGGCGTATTTTATGATTATGAAGTTGACCACGAAAAGGCAATACAATTACTAACCGAAGCAGCGGAACTTGGTTGTGCCGATGGTTATTTCGGTTTATGCGAATGTTACGTAGAAGGTTATGGTGTGGAAAAAAACATGAAAAAAGCAAAGGAATTATATGCCAAGGCTGTGGAATTGGGTTGTGAATACGACGAGCCATGGCTTGAAGATGATTGACAAAAAAGTTCTATATTTGTACAATTATAAAAAATATCATTATGGAAGATAAACTATGCATAGTACAATTTCCACATCCTGGAAACGAAACTCATCCCAAATCATGCGTATATGTAAAATGGAATTTAAGCAAAACACATAAAAGAAAATATTTATGTTGTACAGGTAATTATATGAAGAATGGCATTGAAGTCCGCGACAGACTGATGTTTTGGGGAGAATGGGAACCTGATTCTTATATAATAAGAGATTATGGGATTAATAATAGTCCTCGTTATCTTCAAAAGCCAATATGGCCGTGCGAAATTCCGATATCGACAAAATGTTGTGGCACAGACCCTTTTGTTTTCAACAATGAGTTTTTATATGGAATTTGTAAACAAACCAAGAGATTGAGCAAAACAAAAAATCATTCTATTACTCAATTGGCACGATTGCAAATAGGAAGTTTGATTTTATTTGGTTCCACACTTAATCAAAATACTCCTAATGCATGTTTTGCAGTTGATACAATTTTTGTCGTAAGTGATTATGTAGAATACGATGATTCTTCGATAGACTATGTTCAAGGCTCCGTTAGAGAACAAGATTATACTCTTATTGCACAATTGAATGGCGTAGAAACCGAAAAACGTAGATGTTACAAAGGGGCAACGCCTAAAAATCCATACTACGGAATGTATAGTTTTTGCCCATGTGTTATTTATAACTCTGAAGGAGTTGGGCATGAACGTTTAATATTGGACAAAAATATCATTCGTAACATAAACAAAATGTTGCCCAAAGATGTCCTTAATCCTAACTTAAACTCTTCTCCCAAATATAATCCAACAATAATAAATGAAGAAGATGATGAAAAAAAAGAATCTCTTACTATTCAAAATGTAAGAACTGTCTGGAATGAATTACGACGGTTAACATTTGAACAAGGTTTGCTGGAAGGAACCCGATTTTATTTGTGATTTTTAAGTACCATATATGATTCACGACATTGAAAAACTGATTGCTTCAATCAACGTAAACAACAACTACAAACCGCTTTGGCCGTGGGAAGATGTGATTCAAGGGATTAGGAACTTTCCCGACAAGGTAAAATACATCTACCCCAAAAGCGAAGCCAAAAATTTACATAAAAGAAAGTGGATTTTTGCCAAAGCCGACAAAAGCCCTATATTGCGTTGTCCTCACCGAAAAGTTCGGTCGTACGTCTATTATAGTTACAAAGGCCCTCGACATTCGCAAAGATCCATAATCTGGTTTTGCCCCAAATGCGGGAAACAACTCTATAGAAAAGTTCGTGTTAGTTAAAAATCGCATATTATGAAATACAAAAATCACATTATCATCAGTTTTGAAACAGAGGAACAATTCAGCAACTTCAAAAATGAACTCGACGACGGGAAAGGGTTGTTGTATGTTGAAAAAATACTCTGTTCCCCTATTGCAACGGCACAATGGGAGAAGGATTTATCCTTTGACGGCAAAACGGGCCGATATTTTTGTCTTTCGGAAAAATCGTTGTCAGAGTTTTTTGAAAAAATCTGCACAAAATACACTGGCATAACGGTAGAATGGCTTCAAAAGAACCTGAACGACGACACCGACCTCGTTCACGGTTCCGGCAACAACAATGGCTACACTGCCGCTGCTGTTTCCAACAGTGACGCCTTTTTCGAGAAGGCCGAAACATTCGGTCCTTACGACGACGGGATTTTTGTTTTGGACGGATTCGACGTTGTTGCCAACATGAACGACAAGACACTACTCATAGAAGGCGTCAGGAAGCAACTTCCCGCCAATTTCAGCATTCCGTCGAAATGGACAATTGCAGGACACGAATATACACTCACAGAAATTGGTTACGGAGCTTTTCAGGACAACAATGATATAGAACGTATAACGATTCCCGACACCGTAATCGAAATAGGACATGCGGCATTCGCTCATTGCCCAAAACTCAAAGAAATACATTTGCCGCATTCTGTTCGTCGGTTCGGAGAAGGTGTTTTCTACTGCCAGCAACCACTCACCGTCCATATCAGCAAATCATATCCGCATATCGATCTCCTGCGTGACGAATACAAGGAACAACAGGTAACATTTGTGGAGGAAGAGTGATTAATCCTTCAAACATTCGACAGGAATTATTTTCACGCCATCAAGACGGGTAAATGCCCAAACAACCTTATTTTTGGTTTTGTATATATGCTTCGATAGAAAACAAAGGAATATTTTCCATCCAATCTTGGTCAATATACGGCTTCATTGAGCAACGAAGTCCTTTTAATTGAGGATATTTATCTGTACAGAACACATGAAGCGACTGAGAATGAACATTATCCTCCGCTTTTACCTCGATTGGTATAACACGTTTTTCAGTTTGTACCAAAAAATCTATTTCACTTTGAGAATTATTCGCACTCCAATAAAATATAGGCAGATTAGTTGTTTTCAACTGTTCTAAAACATATTCTTCGGAAAAAGCACCCTTATATTCCTTAAAAATATCATTATTGGTTAGCACAAGACCAGCAGGTGCGTTTACCATGCAACCCAAAAGACCACAATCAAGCAGGAACAGCTTAAAAACGCCATAATCTTCATAAAATGCCAATGGCATTCCGGGATCATTAACTCGGTTTATTTTATAAACAATGCCAGCGTCAAAATCAAACATATTGACATTTTTTTTGACCATAAACATACTAAACTATACATTTATTTTGACCGTTACTAAAACATTATTTACATTTTTTCTGACCATAAACACCAAAATCAAAGAATAACAATAAGCAAATCGGGTTCCCGAAGTTTTGTCGGCGGATTTTCTTCGTTGAATTCACGGGCAAACAACCATTCTACTAACAATTTGATTTTCTTTTAATAACCAAATTTTACTTTGTATTTTTGTGGCATTTCCCTTTGTGCTTTTGCGGTAATTTATCTTCTCTTTTCTTCCCAAAAGATTTTTTTCTTTCTTTAAACAACTCCCTCACATTGATTTTACTATGCTATCGCCACCACACCTGCAAATGACCTAAAATGACCTTTGAAAAGTTCATTTTTTTTTGCAAATTTTGTAGTGTCATAAAGTATGCAGAAAAATAAAAAATACGTTCTAAAACTTTTTTGGATTTTTCTTGGAAATTAGTCTTATTTTTTTTTTTTTGAAAAATGATATTTGGCATAAACTTTTTGTAAAACAGAAAAGCAAAAAAAATATGAACAGACAATATTTCATATTTGGTGGCGAGGCTGGACTCACAGGGAAAGAACATGAGAAGCCCAAAAAATATTTTCCCAAAGATAGAGATGAACTTAAACATTTGCTGGATATACTTATTAAAGAACGTGGAAACGAAGCAGATTTTAATGACATTGATACAAGTAAAGTTACCGATATGTCTCGTTTGTTTGAAAATCAGACAGAATTTAATGGAGATATTTCACTCTGGGACACAAGCAATGTGACTGATATGAATTGTATGTTCAAAGGAGCATCCTCATTCAATCAAGACCTAAGTGATTGGGAAACAGAGCTGGCAAACACGTCGAAAATGTTTCAAGGTGCAACTAAAATGAGAGATCATTTACCCGAATGGTATTAAATACGTATATAAAATTAACAATTAAAATAATTTGAAATATGAAAAAACATTTCCTTATCGCTGTTCTTCTATTTATTGGAATCTCGTCTTTTTCTCAGGAACTTAAAACGAAAAAAGAAGGTGATGTAACCTATCAATATTATGAAGATGAATATGGTAGAATCATAATGCAAGGTACATATTCCAAAATATATAATAAAAACCAATACATAGACGGAGTTGAGTGCTATGAACAATATAGTGAAAAATGTACATTAAAAAACAATGTCGGTAACGGACAATTTTCTTATTCTCAAAAAATAACTGTTAAAGGAGCTGGAGTATCTAATGTAACAACAGCTTCAGGGGGATTTAAGGAAGGAGTTTTTGATGGGAAATGGACTATAACAAAGACATTGAATGCTCAAGGAAAAGTTACGACCAAAACATCAAGTATTACGTTTTCCAATGGTATTATTACACATATACATGGAACATATGAAAGAAGTGGAAACCAATACGATTTCTACTTTACAGACGACACTGTGCTTTCGGGTTCTTTCAAAAGTCAGGAATATGGTACAGAAAAAATAAATAATAATTTAGTTGTTTATTCCGATCCTCAAAAAAACACTATTTTAGAAAAGATACACCAACTACAAATACAAGGAGAAAAAACGGATGTTTGGGAACCTTTGTATGAATATGTTGCAGAGTCAGGGTATATGCAGTTACGCAGACATGACGAGATAGAGATATTAAAAATATTTCAAAGTTATGGAGATGTCATTCTAAGCGCAGTAACAGGTTATCTTTCGAAAGAAAAATACTCTTCACCAGATTCAAAAAACGAATTGGGCAAATACTGGGAATATTTCTTTCTCGGCCCTATTGAATACGCAACTTTTGATGAGGTGGAGGCAGCAATTAAACGTGCAAGTCTTGATAAGAACAACTGGAGCAGAAAACAATACGACTTTTACGAAGATTTTTTATTAACAAGACAAATACAAGACAAATATATTCCCACAAAAATTTATGAAGGGATAAGAAAACTTTATGATTTAGATTCTAAAGCCGCTGAATACAAAAGAATTATAAAGGAAAAAACAAATAGCAGATTTAAAAATTTTGTCAGCAATCCATACTCTATTGAAAACTACCTTAAAAGTGTTTCTAATGAATATAAAATTTATATGGACTCATCTTCCACTTCATATAGTGAGCGTGACGACATTGTGACAGTGACAGTCCCTTGTGCAGTATATTATGCCAATTTCAATAATACAGGGCAACCTGCCGTGAAACGAGAAGTATTTCAAATTTCTATAACAGCTGATAATAATCAATCCCGCCAATTGTTAACAAGAACTGATTTGCCCAAAGAAGAAAAATTATATGTTGAAAAACTTCGAAAAAAAGAGAGAATGGAAAAAGATTCTATTCACATTTTAAATTCTATATATGCTTTAGAGAATTATCTACAAGAAGAATTTCAAAAATATGGAAAGACTGTCGATAGCAAAGCACAAGACATAACACCATTAGGTGGTTATAAAATATATAGGGAAACCGCTGTTATCACAAAAACAGACGTTTCTGTTGAAATTACATGTCAAATATTAAAGAAAGAAGGCAAAAATGTACAGATTTGGGATATACCATTTATTCTAACAACAGATAACGATAGATTATTTCTAGACTACGATTTAAACAAAGCAAACCGCATTGAGAATAAAGAATTAGAAAAAGAACTTTCTCAAAAAATAAAAAAAGAACCTCTAGTTAACCCATTAAATAATTGACGGAGAGTTTTTGTAGTAAAACAATAATAGTAAACAATTAAATTTAATAAATATGAAAAAAATCTTATTCCCTTTAACAGTATGTGCTCTTGCACTATTTTCTTGTGGTAACAGTGAAAATCAAAATCAAGAAAAAGTAACATATGATGCAGGCAGTGGCGATGTAGTGAGTGTTAACGAACAACAAAAACCAAAACTGATGGTTTTGCCAAGTGACAAATTGTTGCAAAGATGGAAAATGCTCAAGCAGGAAGACGCTCAAGGTAAAACAATCCTTATCCGTGACTTCAACGGGTATTTGTTGAAAGACCAAAATTCCACGTATGTGATTTCAGCAATCCAACGGGCATTTGTTGATTACGGATTTCCACTCGATGATTTGGAACAAACCATCAAGCAAATCACCGACCAAGATATTCTTGACGATGTTGATGAAATTCAAAAAGATGCCAAGACAATTTTGTTGACTACGGCAAAACCCGACATCATCTTGGAACTTGACTACGAGCTACGTGACAATATGGCTTCAAGAAACATGGATAAATCCCTTACTTTCACATTAAGAGCACTTGACGCTTTCACAAACCAAGTAGTGGGAACCATCCAAGAAACCGAATTTGGCAAAGGTTCTGGCTCTGGTCCTGAAAAACTTATGGAAGATGCTATTAAAAAAGATGGCAATGAATTTACTGGACAAATCAACAAACATTTTGCCAACATTGTGGCTAATGGTAGAAACATCACTGTTCGTGTAACTTTGGAAAAAGGCGTTTCATTTAAGATGGATGACGAATGTCTTGACGGGGACTCTTACACCGATTTCATTATCGACTATATGAAAACAAACACGTATAAAGGTGCATACACCCTTACAAGAAACACATCTACCGAATTGTATTTTACCAATGTAAAAATTCCTACCCTCAATTCCGATGGTACACAATTCAGTGCTTACGACTTTGCTCGTGCCTTGTCAAAAGCATTAAACAAAGGATGTGGTACAAAATCAAAAAACAAAACACAAGGTTTGGGCGACGCTTTGATTTCTATTAAAGGAATGTAAAATAGCGTAAAAAAGAATCTAATAGAAAAAAAGACTCAAATGAAAAAAATACAATATGTAATAATGGCTACTGGCCTTGTGTTATCGCTTTCGTGCGGTAACCAAGGTAGTAACCAAAGTCAAAGCAGTGGAGTTGTATTTAAACCACAAACTCCTCAATCACAAATTGTTACAGCTGATAGAGAAGCAAAAATTGCCGAAAAACGCAGTCAATACAAAGCGTATGAATCATACGACGATATTCTTGCCAATTCATATCGTTTCGAAGGTAAGATAAAACTTACATCGTTCATCCCTGCTGACGAGCATTTGTCGGAAACCGAAGCACGTCTCATCGATTTCAAAACAGTGCAAATGGTAACTATGAACGGCATAGGCGGCTTGGGTGGCAATCCCCGTTTTATTATAGCCCCATTATGTACCCAATTGCAAAAGGATGTGATGTCGAAAGCTCCGCTACGTTATTTGGTGAAATACAACATCACGCTTTACATTGCCGATTTGGTGTCGGGTACCATTTTTGGATCTTACGATATGCAACGAAGCGGCGTGGGCGATTCCGAAACACGCGCATTTGTCAACATGTACAATGACATAAACCCACGCGACGAAGGCATCCAGCGTTTTTTGGAAGAATCGCAGAACAAGATTATAAGTTATTTCCAAGTTCACGCCCAAGAAATGATAGCGGAAGCAAAGAGATATGCAGGCCAAGGACGTTACGAGGAAGCACTTGCAATACTTAACTCGATTCCTGTGGAATGTGCAGAACAATACGAGGTTGCCACAAAATTGTCGGACGAAGTCTTCACAAAATATACAAATGATAATTGTAGCACGCTTTTGGCAAAAATGAAATCAGCATTGGGACGTCCAATCGACGAAACAGGATTCAATGCCGAAGCTATGTGTTATTATAGTATGATTACCAAAGGTTCGTGTAAGACGGAAGCCGACAAAATTTATGACGCATATAAAAAAGAAGTGTTTGCCGACCAGGAAAAGAAACGCAAATATTTGATTGAAGACAGAAAATGGGATATGGAAGTTGAGCAGCAACGCTTCGAAAACCAATATCGTGCCGATGAACTTTCGTATGATCATCAATACAAAATGTTCAAAACAGAAATGTCGGCAAAAGTGCAGATTGCCGGAAACACTTGTTTGTTGGAAAAATATAAGAAAGACGCATACAACAATCTTTCGTTCATCAACAAGATATTCAACATCGGTTCTGCATTCGAACAAAGCAAATGTGGTCAGGAACTTGATTTATAATACAATATGAACATAGCTACAATTAAGGAAAATCTTGCTCGAATTTTCGACGACAATTTAAGAACCAAACAATGGCATAACATTGTTGATTATGTAATCATTGGATTAATCATCATAAGCACCATTGAAGTGTTCTTGTCAACCATACAGCCGATAGAGGCAAGGTTTCACACAATCCTTGCCGTTATCGACTACATTACGATTGTGTTCTTTACCATAGAAGTAACGTTACGTATATGGGTGTGCGGTGTTGGTGAAGGAAACGAGAAATATCAAGGGTGGAAAGGGAAACTGCGCTATTGTTTCAGTTTCTACGGATTGGTCGATATTCTTTCCACCTACACGTTCTATTTGTCACTGTTCCTGCCTTTTTCTTATACGACGTTCAAAGTCCTGCGAACACTGCGACTATTCAGAGTGTTCCGTTACCTGAAATCGTTTGAGTTGTTGATAAACGCCATAAAATCGAAGAAACAGGAATTTTGGATTTCGTTTCAGTTTCTCTTCATCACCACAATCATACTTGCACTCATTGCATTCTTTGTTGAAAATGCGGCACAGCCCGATTCGTGCGGGACTTCGGTGCAAGTGATTATTTGGGCGTTTTCGCAATACATTGGCGACAGAGGGCATTTTGTAACATTCCAGCCAATAACAATCGTAGGTCGTCTGATAGCATTTACCATTGGCCTTTTGCAGATTGCGTTGTTTGCCGTTCCAGCAGGACTTATCGGTTCCGGATTCGGCGAACAGATCCGCTCGCTTCGGGCAAAAGAAACGCTTAACGGGAGAATTGGCGAAATGGAAGCAATCTTCAACAAGGTTCCGAAAAAGAGAAAAATCTTAGATAATCGTCCTGCTCGCTATCGTTTCTTGCCACTCGATAAATTTACGACGAGCCTTCTTTACTCCGAAAGTGAGATTTTTGCCTGCATACGCAACAGCGACACGCTTCGGCTCTGGAGGTTCAAGAGCGACGAGTCGCTTAACTACAATGATATGCAAATTGTAGAACATTTTCCCAAAAATACCCGATATGGTTACTGCTCACAAAACGAGCAAAGCCCTATAAGCATTATTTGTCCTTCGGCTGCGACGGAAAGAGGCATCGGGCATTTTTCGGCAACCGTTGCTGAAAATGTTCAGAGCAATTTCATTTCTCGGGAACATGTACTCACCATGAACGATGAAGAAAAAACCGTTATTGGAGCGAATTCATCCCGTTTTTATGTTGATTTCGCCCAGACAAAGGCGGACACAACGGCCGGAATACCTGTCCGACATTTCGTAACCGATATTGAAACGGTATGCCAAGGCAGAATAAACTTCATTCTTACGGTGGGTAATTCCGCTGGCGCAGACTTTTCAATAGAAATAGGCAAACCGAAAGACTCCGACAAGAACGATTTTTCGGAATCCACCGTGTTGGAACAAGATGTTCAAACAATACAAACATTTTACGAAAATCTTGAAAAGAATGTGGCTGACGTGATTGTGAAAACGAACGGAATTGGCGAAGAACAACATTTTTCGTTCTCAACTGCATACAACGAGAAAGGATTTGTGAAAGACAACTTGTTGGGACGATGTATAACGACCAACTGCAACAGCACAGCGGTAACCATCTATGTGAATGCTAAATTGCTCACCTCGCCTAACGACGAACGCTATTATGCAGGAATTAAGGCATTGATACAAACATTTGAACAAACATTTGGAAAAGAATAAACTATGGTCTTACTCGGCATTATCATATTCTTAGGCTTATTGATATGGCTTCCATACAAATTTATGGATTCCGTGTATGATTCATTCGGTTGCATAGGCATTGTGATAGCAATTTTTATAATACTTTGTATATTTTTCTAACTACAAAATAAAATTAGTATTAACACAAATAATAACAAGTATGAATAAACAAGAAACAGAAAAACTTTTGGAAAAGATTAAACCTATTCGAAACATTTGCTCCCAAAAGAAAATAGATTTAGAAGTAGTGGATTATCACTCCTTAAAACAGGAAAACGCATTGCAAAATGCCATAGGTCTATTCTATGCCTATTTTGACGGATTTTTACCAAGAGTTGAAAATTATGTCACACTAAATTCTACGGACGAAGTTATTACAGTATTCAACAAACTCGTGAACGACTTTAATTGGAATAATATAGGCGAATTGGATATAGAAAATTTTCTTACTGAATACAAAGATCCAAGAAATGATAAAGGAAACACATTATGGCAGCCTATGCCTATTTCAAATGTTATTGATGGTCCGAACGAAATATTTTGTTCCGATAAGTGGAATAATGATAGTTTTGATCCAAGATATAATGCATGTTGGTCTTTTGCTGATGTAAGAGGCTGTATCTCTATTCAATTCCGCTTATACAAGGAAAACAAATAAGAACGTTAAAACACATTAATTATAAACAACAGTATTAACATAAAATTTATAAGATATGAGTAAAAAAAATAATGACTATTCACTAGCAATTTTTTTCGGAGTGCCTGGTGTTTTACTAATAGTGGTATGCATTTGGGGGTTCTTATCAACTGACAGCAAAAAAAACGAAAGAATTACAACTTACTTAAGTGAGAATAATTTTATTGAAGCACGTAAAGAAGTAGAAAAAATACAAGATGAAGAAATTAAAGAAGATGCAAGAGAAAAAGTTTCAAGAGCCGAAATAACGTATTATATCAAACAGAATGAGTTTGCGAGAGCAAAAGCGGTTGCGACCGAAGACGGTCAAGATTCAATGTATCAACAAATAATAGGAGAATGGATGTCACAACTGATTACAAATCAACAATATAGCGAAGCTGCTAATATTTTGCAAAACTGGACTTTCACGTATTCGGCAAAATTTGATGCAAAAAATATTACGCAAAGTGCTATCGACGACGTAAATAAAGATTATAACCACGAAAGAAACACCTATAATGATTATGTAACAAAACTAATAAATGCAGCCACTTTTGACGATAATGTGGCTTTGGTAAAAAAATGTTTGATGCTTTACCGAAACATAATGATTGTTGAGACAAAGAAAAAGATAGGCAATGACTATTACGATGTAACATTCAAAAAAGACAACACTGCCTTACGAGAGATGAAAAAGAAATTAGCACTGCAACATATTAAAGTTGATTAGTTTTTAGGGGTTACTAAAATAAAACGAAATGAAGACATTATTAAAAATCACTGGATTATGTACTATTCTGGTTGTTTTATTAAACTCTTGTAATAGTGATGACAGGAAAAAAGCGAAAATACAAAAACTTCTCAATGAAAATAATTTTACAGAAGCACGGATATTAAATAAAGAAATATCTAGTGCTTTTGAAAGGGAAACCGTAACTATTAATCGAGCTGAAATATCATTTTATGTAAAACAAAATGAATTTGCAAGAGCCAAAGCCATTGCATTAGAAAATGATGTGATGCGTATGTATGAAGAAGCTGCATTAGCATGGTATCCACAACTTGTAGACCAAAGAGAGTATGAAAAAGCTGTTGATCTTTTAAAAAATCTTGAAATCACAGATAATCATACTTCTTTACACTACAATCCCATAGGTCCTGTTAATGAAGCAAGGGAGTATAAGAACAATACTGGTTCAGAAAATCATTTATACAACGAAGCGGTTGCCAAATACAACGAACGTGTTTTTAAACTATTCTATTCGGCGTTAATGGATAATAACCTTGAATATGTAAAGAAATCCCTTCTTCTTTTTAAACCTGAAATGACCATGAGTTCCAAAAAAGTAATAGACAAAGATTGGGTTCGAGTTTATTATAAACAAGACAATAAAGCTCTTCAACAAGCAAAAATGAAACTAGCAGAACAAAACATCAAGGTTGATTAGGTTATAAATAACAATTATTAACAAAAAAAAAATTACGAGAATGAAAAACTTAAAAAATGTATGTATAGCCCTTGTGGCAATTGTTTTTACATGCTCATGTAGCAGTGAAGAAAAGAAAGAACGCCAATACATTGACCTCGGATTAAGTGTTAACTGGGCAGACGTCAATGAAGAAGGAACTTCAATAGAAGATATTGGAGATTACTATATGTATAGTGATTTAAGTTCTATGGGAGAAAAAGTGATTCCTTCTGTAAAAGAAGCCGAAGAACTTATTCAAAACACCACTCATGAATGGACTACAATAAACGGAGTTGAAGGATATAAGTTTACGGCATTGAACGGTAATAGTATATTTTTACCCGCCACAGGAAGAATAACATTTTTATCAGACTTGTTAAGATACTTCACTTTTACTCTATTGGGAAGCGCAAGTGATACAAACGAGGGTTATTATTTGTTAAGGAGAGATGACAAATATGAAGACCACATATTGTGGTTTAACAAAGATACTATTTCAATATTAAACGAAGATGATTTTTCTAGTTGGAATCATTTTGCTGCAAGACGTGTTGAAGGTGGTTTTAACAGATTATTTGGGGAATAACGGAAACGAAGGGAAATTTTATTACGAAGAAGATAAGGCTGTCACATTGTGGCAGCCTTTTTTGGTGCAATCTAGTTGCTATAGCAGATTTCTCGCTATCGCTCGAAATGACAGGTCATTGGAATAAGAAAAAACAAAAAATGGTTGTATAAAAACAACTTATAAATAAAAAAGACTTTTTTTGTCTATAAATGTAAAAGATTTTTGTTATTCCATTTTTTTTTATTTTCTTTGTGATGTTAAAATTGAAAAAATAAAAAAGAAATGAAAAGACTTACCATTTTTGCAAGTTTGTTACTTGCCTCTTTTTGTGGAATGGCACAAGAAGAATCTGCTGATACGACATCTAAAAAATATGCCTTAAATGAAGGTTGGGCTGCAACAGTTTCATTGGCACCGACATTCTCGGCAGGCGATTTGGCTACATCAAAAGGTAGCGATATAGGTTTTGTCTTTGGTCTTGGCGTTCAAAAAGCGATTAATCCAAGTTTGGAATGGAGATTCCAGTATGGTCTTGGTTCATTAAAAGGATCAAAAGGTGATGCTCAATATTTTAAAGGGAATATTCATACGTTTACCACATCATTTAAATTCAATTATTTGACGTTCATCAACTACGAAAAATTCGGCGAAAGTGCAATCAAACCATACGCTTTTGCAGGCATCGGAGTTTGCGGTTTCAAAGCTGAAAGATTCAATATGAACAATGATGCAAGTATTGAAAAACAAGAAGAAAGAACAAAAACAATCACTATCCCTCTTGGTTTAGGCGTTGAATATGCCATCACCGAACAACTTTCTGTTGGTCTGGAAGCTGGTTTGAACTTATTAAGAACAGATGCTGCCGATGCATGGGAATCGAACACAAAACCACAAAGACTTGACAAAGGAAGCAACAAAACAATGTGGATGTTGTTGGGTATTAAAGATAGCGACGATAATCTATGGCAAGACATGTACGGAACTATCGGCCTTTCTGTAAAATACAATATTGATTGTAGCAAATCGACAAAACTTGCTCCAAACAGCAACAACAACTTAATAAAGTAAATTTTTACTCATAATTATCTCAAAAAAAAGGAGATTGCACAGTTGGGCAATCTCCTTTTTTGTTCATAACTTGTAAATGTTATACCTCGTCTTTTTTTGGTTCAAACGAAAAAAACTTGGAAATTTGAACCGATATGGAGTATTGCGAATTTAGTTGTGACTTAAAGGCGCTTGTGGCTGAAAAACAAGAACTTTTGACCGTTTTTCTCTCGGAAATCGGCTTTGAAAGTTTTATGGAAACCGACGAAAAATATACGGCTTACATTCAAAATGACAATTTCGACAAACAAGCACTCATAGAAACATTGGAAGAAGCAGAACCCATTCTCGGCAAATTCGACTACGCCATTGTGACTGTTCCGTCGCAAGACTGGAACACAGAATGGGAATCGACGTTTCAATATGCCGAAATCAACGACGAAATTATCGTTCGCTCCCCTCTTTATCACCCCGAGAAACAATACAAACACGACATTGTTATCGACCCGAAAATGTCGTTCGGTTCGGGAACACACGAAACCACATCACTCATTCTGCAAACAATGAGCAAAATGGATTTCAAGGGAAAAACCGTTGCCGATTGTGGCTGCGGAACGGGCATTCTGGGAATTTTTGCATCAATGATGGGTGCAAAATCCGTTCTTGCTTTTGATTACGATTCTTGTTGCGTGGAAAATACCAAAACCAACATGCAGTTAAACAACAGAGCAAATATGGACGTGCAACAAGCGAAATTAGACATTCTGAACGGCAAGAAATTTGATTGTATCCTTGCAAATATCAACAAGAATATTCTCGTTGAAAACATGGAACACATCGCCCAGGCGACCAATCCCAACGGAACGGTCATTTTGAGCGGCTTCTATTCCGAAGACGTTCCCGATATTACAAATATAGCAGATGCATTTAATTTGCACATTACAAATAGTGAATCAAAAAATAATTGGACAATAACAACTTTTAAACGTAAATAATTATGGTACATCGTTTTAAGAAAGTCGTTCTTCTTTGCACAATCCTTTGTGTCAGTTTGTTATCGAATGCTCAGCAAATAAAGCAATTTGCCGACGACGAAGTTTTGTTCTTCCAACAAATGGAACAATTTTTCTCAAACTCTGCCCAAAGTCAAGATTTGTTGAAATACTTGAAACAATTCAAGAAATATTGGGAATCGGGCGCAATTGACAGAGACGAGAAAAGCCGTATTGTGGAAACGTCAAACGCATTGTTGAAAAAATACGGAAAACCAAGTCCGCATTTCTACAACTATTTGCAAACGGTGGAACTGTTTTTCAACACCGACCACCCTACCGCAAGTTACCACGCATGGGACGAGGCGTATCGTTATTTATTGAAAAGCAAGTCGCTGAACGTGGCCGACAAGTTCTGTAAAAGCACCCTGCAACTTTTGCAAGACCACGACATTTATTCGTCTTCCACCGTTACGTGGAAACTGTTGCGTGTAAAATCGTTCACGTTTAAGTTTGAAAACAACATCGCGACAATCACAATGCCTCCAACCGACTTGCAATGTACATCGGCAGGAAATTCGTTTATCATTCACCTTGCAAGCGGCTATTACCTACCGTTTGAAAACAAATGGATTGGCGACGGTGGTAAAGTGTTCTGGGAACGCTCGAACTTCAACAGCGAATCGGTTTTTGCCGAATTAAGCAATTATCAAATTGACATGACAAAATACACGTATAAAGCTGATTCCGTGTGGTTTACAAACGACAGTTATTATGGTGACAGAATCTTCGGTTCACTCGAAGACAAGACCGTAACGGTGAAAGACGCTTCGGAAGCGACGTACCCTCGATTCAAATCATATCAGAACATTTTTGTCATAAAAGACATCTATCCTGGCATTGACTACCGTGGCGGATTCAGCATGAACGGTTCACGTTTCATCGGTTCGGGAACGGTACAAGAGCCAGCAACGCTCAAGTTTAGCAACAATGGAAAGAAGATTTTCCAGACATCGGCCATTGCATATGCGTTCCAACGAGAAAGCATCAGTAGCCGTAATGCCGCAGTCAGCATCTACATTGACCAAGACTCCATCTATCACCCAGGACTATTGTTCCGCTACAATGTGGCAACACGAACGGTAAACCTTATTAGAAATGGCGATACGGAAAATCTTTCACGAAGCCCCTATTTCGACTCTTACCACATGCTTGATATGGACTTCCAACAATTGACGTGGCAAATCGACAACACGGAAATGAAAATGGGCGGACTTGAAGGAACAAACCTCAGCAAGGCAGCATTCGAATCGTCAAATTATTTCCGTGCCGCTCGCTACCAAGAAATTGGAATGTACAACCAAATTCACCCACTTGTGGCACTTCGTCGTTTGAGCAAGGAAAAGAAAACAGAAACATTCTCGGTGAAAGAATATGCCTCGTATATGAGAATGCCTGAGCCTGACGCAATCCACCTCTGTCTGGACTTGTCGTTCCGCGGTATGATTCAGTTCGATTCCGAAACAAATACGCTTGTCATAAAAGAACGTACCTACGAATATCTTGATGCCGTTGTCGGAAAAATCGACTACGACGTGATTCGCTTCGATTCGGAACACGATATGAAAGGTATGGCAAACGCAACCTTGGATCTCAACAATCTTGAGTTGAACATGGTCGGCGTATCGAAAATTCAGGTTTCCGACTCGCAAAACGTGGTATTCTACCCTCGTGGAAGCCAGTTGACGATGTCGAAGAACAGAAACTTTGAATTTGACGGTGTTATTGAAACCGGTTTGTTCACGTTCTACGGTCGTGGATTTGACTTCAACTACGAAAACTTCAAAATCAACTTGCAAAATGTTGACTCTCTTAAAATTAAGGTTAAGAGTTTCAAGGAAAACCAATATGGTATAAAGGATTATGTTCAAATCAAGAACTCAATAGAGCACGTTACGGGTGACATTCTGATTGACGACCCGAACAACAAGTCAAGTATCAAGGATTTCCCGCAATATCCTATTTTCAATAGCAAACAGACATCATACGTGTACTATGACTATCCTGCTATTTATAATGGTGTGTACGATAGAAACAAATTCTACTACAAAGTCGATCCGTTCTCTATCGATAGTGTGAACGACTTCTCTACCGACGCATTATTCTTTGAAGGAGAACTCATCTCGGCAGACATTTTTGCCAACATCCGTGAAAAAATCATCGTGCAACCCGACTATTCGTTCGGTTTCACTCGAGTTACCGGAAAACAAGGATATCCTGCTTACAAGGGCAAAGGTACGTTTACCGA